>JAOHMI010000099.1 GCA_028101965.1 Bacteriovoracaceae bacterium | reverse complement strand
AGACTGTTTCCCAGAGGAGCATTCGAAAGATTCTTGCGAATGACTAAATTTTGATAGAGCAAAAAAAAAAATGCGATTTTTTCTTAAATAAAGAGAAAAAAATTAGCCCAAAAGAAAAATTTACCCTACAGTTTGTGCCAAATTGTGCAAACAAATTTCCCCACTTTCCATTTTTGCGATGATTTTGCCACCTTTCTCTAAATCACCGAAAATAATTTTTGTAGCAATTGGTTTACGTAATTTCTCATTAACTAGCCTAGCAATTGGTCTTGCTCCTAATTTTGGATCATACCCATTCTCTGCTAAATACTCTCGCACTTCAGGTTCTAACTCGAGTTCGATGTTCTTCTCCAACAACATATTTTCTAATTCCATGACAAATTTATTAACAATATTAAGGATAATTTCTTTTTGTAATGGTTTAAAATTAACAATAGAGTCCAAACGATTTCTGAACTCAGGACTAAAGTAATTTTTAATGGCAGCATCACGCTTAGATCCGTTTTCAACTGATCCTGCACTGTTTTTCCCACCTAATCCAATTGAACCAGACTCCATCTCTTTTGCTCCCGCATTTGAAGTCATAATTAATATCACATTCCTAAAGTCAGTTTGCTTTCCATTCGAATCAGTTAATTTACCATGATCCATTACTTGTAATAGGATATTATAAATATCCATATGTGCTTTTTCGATTTCATCTAGTAAAAGAACAGAATAAGGGTGCTGACTAATTTTTTCTGTTAATATTCCACCCTGATCAAATCCAACATAACCAGGAGGAGCTCCAATGAGTTTGGCCACTGAATGCTTTTCCATATATTCAGACATATCTATTCTTTCAAAATGGATTCCCATAGTTAAAGCTAATTGACGAGCTAACTCTGTTTTTCCCACACCAGTAGGACCTGTAAAAAGAAAAGAAGCAATTGGCTTTAATTCATCTCTTAACCCTGATCTTGAAAGAATAATGGCATTACTAACCTCTTTAACCGCATGATCCTGCCCATAAATTAGCAAAGAGAGATCTCGGTTCAAAGTTTGCAGCTTTTCTTTTTCAGAAGTAGAAACTGTTTTATATGGAATTCTGGCCATGTCAGAGATTATTTTCTCAACTTCATTAATTCCAACAGAATATGGTTTCTCTAATTGGGAAGTTTTGTGTTTAATCGCCAGATAAGATCCAACTTCATCTAAAACATCAATTGCTTTATCAGGTAATTTTCGTTCAGTAATATATTTTTGGGCTAACTCAACAATGGATTTTAATATCTCATTTGAATAGCTAACATTATGAAACTTCTCAAATTGCCCACTTAGCCCTTCAAGAATTATTATTGTATCTTCCATACTAGGCTCTACAATATCGACTTTTTGAAAACGGCGAGTAAGTGCCTGGTCTTTTTCAAAAAAGCGTCTAAACTCATCAAAAGTTGTACTTCCCATGCAACGAAGAGTCCCACGACTAAGAGCAGGTTTTAATAAATTTGAAGCATCGACCGATCCACCCGAGGTAGACCCCGCTCCAATTATTGTATGAATTTCATCGATAAAAAGGATAGCTCCATCCTTTTCATTTCTTTTCTCTAATGCTTTTAGAATTCCTTTGAATCTTTCTTCAAAGTCTCCTCTAAATTTAGTTCCTGCCAAAACTGTCGCCATATCAAGACTAAACACAGTTACATCTTTTAACTTTTCAGGGACCCTTCCTTCAATGATTAATTGAGCAAGTCCCTCCGCTAAAGCTGTCTTACCTACACCTGCATCCCCTACTAATATTGGATTATTTTTACGACGACGACAAAGAATCTGAATTATTCGATCCAACTCATCTTGCCTACCTATAATGGGATCTAGTTTTCCATCTTTCGCCATTGTATTTAAATTTGTCGTGTAATCGATTAATAACTTTTCTAAAGGGTCTTCTTTTTTTAAAGGGTCGCCAGAATTATTTAAAGAATTAGGATCTGGTTGAGATGTAACAGAACGATCTATTCCATGGGCAATTTTCTCCACTACTTTAAAACGATCAACACCGGCTTTATTCAAAAAATAAACAGCATGTGAGTCCTTCTCAGAGAACATGGCCACTAATAAATTAATCCCTTGAATATATTTTTTATTTGAAGATTGAATATGAAGAGCCGCTCTTTGAATAACTCGTTGGAGGGCCAAAGATATTTCTGGTTGATAATTGATTCCATTTTGTTTCGCGATATCTCTGAGTTGATCCGTAGCAAATTGCTTTTGAGATAGCTCATCTATTTCTTCTTGGCTAAGGATGCTAAAGTTTTCACCTTTATCAAGAAATTCATTTATTTTTTGCTTCAATTCTTCTTTATCAATGGATAAATCTTTAAATAAGTTTGTAACAACTTCATCATCACATAAAGCTAATAAAACACATTCAAGACTCAAAAACTCATGTTTTAGATCATTGGCTTTTCGTATAGCTTGATTAAGAATATATTCCAGTTTTGAACTAAGCATAATAACCTCAATGATTAATTTTTTTTAAATATTTCCCAATACTTATTGGTCATTCCACACACAAGATAATATCAATTCTCATCTTCACAAGGCTCCATTGAACATTTTAATGGGTGACCCTTATTCTTAGAGTAATTATTAACTTTTGCTGTCTTGGATTCAGCTATTTCATGGGTAAAGACTCCAACAATTGCTAAGTCATCATGATGGACCTTCAGCATAATTGAATGTGCTTGGTCTGAGTCTTTATTGAAGAACTTCATCAAAACATGCACTACAAACTCCATGGTAGTGTAATCATCGTTATGCAAGATAACTTTCCACATCTTAGGGGGTTGGGTTTTTTCTTTTGTTAGAGTGTTGGATTCGGACTTTTCGGAGGGTTTATTTTCATCAGTCATGATAAAATTGTCCATTTGCTAAAAATCAAACTATTTCCCCAGAGATGCTCTCCAGGGAAATAGAATTTATTTACTTACTTATTCTTTATTATCTAAAGAGAAGCCTTTCAATTTATCGGCCAATGTAGATGGCTTCATTTCTTGAGCAGGGACTCCTTTGAAGTCTTTGTTGTCTGCGGCTTTCTTAGAGAGTGCGATTTTATTATCAGTCTTATCTATTGAAATAACAACAGCCTTAACCTTATCGCCAATATTAACAGCATTTTCAGTTTTCTCTACACGCTCATCTGATAATTCAGAAATGTGGATTAAACCTTCAACTGCTTCTTCAAGCTTAATGAATGCTCCAAACTCAGTAGTTCGAACAACTTCACCTTCAACGATTGAGCCAACTGGCATTCTTTCATCAATCTTAGACCAAGGGTCTTCATTAAGTTGTTTAATACCTAGAGAAAATTTCTCATTAGTTGGGTCAATATCAATAACTTTTGCTGTGACTTTATCTCCAACCTTGAACTCTTCATTAGGGTTTAAGTTTCTCTTTGTATATGAAAGATCGCTAACGTGAATTAATGCATCAATCTCAACACCTAGATCAACAAAAACACCAAATTCAACAATTGACTTAACTACTCCCTCAACTTCCATTCCAATTGTATATTGGTCCTGAAGTCCATCCCAAGGATTAGGAGTTAATTGCTTAACTCCAAGAGAGATTCTTTTGTTTTCAGTATCCAGCTCAAGCACTATGGCTTCAACTTTATCGCCAACCGTATGATCTTTAAGAGGGTTTTTCCCTTTGTTTTGTACCCAAGAAAGTTCAGAAACATGGATTAATCCTTCAATTCCATCAGGAAGCTCAAGGAAGATTCCATAATCCTTAATTGAAACAATCTCACCAGTAACTTTATTTCCAGGGCGATACTTTTCTTCAGCGGATTCCCAAGGATTCTCTTGAACTTGTTTCAACCCAAGAGATACTCTTTCTTTAGAAGAATCGTATTTAAGAATCTTAACATTGATTTCATCGCCAACATTAAGAATTGAACTTGGATGCTTCACTCTTCCCCATGACATATCTGTAATATGCAGAAGACCATCAACTCCACCTAAGTCAATAAAAGCACCATAGTCAGTGATATTCTTAACAATACCCTTAACAATCATACCTTCTTGAATTTGAGTCAATGTTTCATCTCTTAACTTACCACGCTCTTCTGTAAGAATAGCTCGGCGAGAAAGAACAATATTTCCTCGTTTTTTGTTAAATTTAATAACTTTGAAGTCCATTGTTTTACCAATATACTTATCAAGATTCTTTGTTGGACGAATATCAACTTGAGATCCAGGTAAAAATGCTTTCACGCCGATATCAACGCTTAAGCCACCTTTAACTTTAGCCAATACTGTTCCTTCAACGGCTTTTCCTTGTTCACAAGCTTCTGAGATATTATCCCAAGCTTTAAGAATCTCAGCTTTATCTTTAGATAAAACCAAGTTGCCTAAAGAAGATTCTAGTTTCTCTAGATAAACTTGAATGGAGTCACCAACTTTAATTTTTAGACTTCCATCATAGTTTCTGAATTCTTTAGTAAAGATCAAGCCTTCTTGCTTATAACCGATATCTACAGTTACAAACTCGTCATTAATACCGACGATTGATCCATCAAAGATTTCTCCTTCTTTGAATGATTTAGTGCTCGTTGCACCGATAACTTTTGCGAACTCTGTGGTCGCTGCTTCTTCATTGATGTCGTCAAAAACGACGTCAAAATCGCTCGCCCACTTAGGGAGTTCAAATTTTGTGGTAGTGTTCATAAAAAACCTCGAAAATAATAAGATCAAAACTTCTACTGAAGTGAACGTATCTTATAAGCCGTTTAACTCCTCTCGTCAACGCAAATTTGGCAACTTACCCAACCTTTTCAAGCGGAACCGGTACCTTTTTACAATATTAACTAGTTATTAGGGAGTTCTTTGACTTTTTCTAACAGAATTGATCCAAGCTTAACTTTAATCTTAAGTTTTAATAAGTCCTTTTTCCCATCATTGGAAAACCAGAAGGTCATATCTCCACTCTTTAGGGTATCCCCTTGATACTTGGTTTGAGCAATTATCCTTAGGGCTTCAATTTCTTCCCCTTCGATACTTAATTTTTCTTTTTTATCTAAATGACTTTTTAAAATTAATATTTTTTTACCATTCACAATTGGTACAGATAATCTTTTAACTCCAATTTTTTCCCATTTTATCCCTTTAAGAAAAAATAGTACTGAAAAAGGATCCTGAAATAACACAGGAGTATTAATGGTTTTCTTCTTTTTCTTAACTTCCTTTTTATCTGTGGTTTTCTGATAAAAAAAGTAGCTCGTTTTACTATCATGATCAAAGAGCATTAACTCTTTTGAAATAAAATTACTTTCAATTTGATCCATTTGAAACTTGATCGGAAGAAAAGACTCTTTCGAAAAATAGGAGATTAATGAATCATCAACTTCATAAATATAACTATAAAAACTATTTGAAACAATACGCGCATTATATTTAACAACGGACTCTCCATTAATCTTTTTATTTCGATCCTCAAGAGAAAGAGTAAGCTCTCCCGCTTTCACTCCCATATAAGTAATATTGTATTTATATTTAAAATTTCTTAAGCTCGCCTCATCAAATTGAGGCCAAAATTTCTGAGAATTTTGATCCATCTCGATGAACTCAGGATGCTGAGCAGAGGTTTTCCCAACCTCCTCCTCAATTTTCTGACTTAACTCTTCTTTTGGGGTATTTACTATCTTTTTTAATTTAGGATTAGTTGAATTATTTTTTGTTTTTTCGATTTTTTTCTTCTCTACTTTTTG
>JAOHMI010000098.1 GCA_028101965.1 Bacteriovoracaceae bacterium | reverse complement strand
TATATTATAAAAAAAATGCTTTAAATAAAACATGTACTACCCGAATGTATTATCTTCCCTTGATCCAAGTGAACACAGCGTCCACTAAAACTTTTAACCATATTTGAGTCATGAGTAGCCCATAATACAGTAAGCCCCTTCTTTACATTGTAGAAGCTTATTAATTCAAACATTGCATTCGCTGAATGACTATCAAGTGCAGAAGTTGGTTCATCCGCAATAAGAATATCAGGCTTAGCGATTAATGCTCTAATAAAGGCGACTTTTTGTTTTTCTCCACCACAAAGATTTTTAACCAACTCATTTTTTAAATTTTTCAAATTAAAATATTCAATTAAATCTTGAATATGAACACTAGAATTAAATATGATTTCTAAATTTTCAATAAGAGTGTATTCTTCAATCAACTTCAAATCTTGAAAAACACTGGCGATAAATAATTTTTGATCGACGCAAACAGTTCCTGAGCTTGGCTTTAATTGGCCCGAAATAATATTTAACAAAGTACTTTTTCCGGCTCCTGAGTTTCCTGTTATGAAAACAATTTCTCTATTTTTAATACTAAGATTTATATCGTAAAGTGCTTGTTTATTAGGATAGTGCTGATTAATCGAGCTCAACTGGATGATATCCGACGCTTGATACTGTGGATAGACTTCCTTATTTTTGATAACCCCATCATATTCTAATGCACTTGATTCCATAGACTAATATTTCATCCTAAAAATTAATTGATCGAAAACTATAAGGAGTGATCAATAATATAGACCTTCTTGGCCCTAACCTTATTTTATCCAAAATTGCGCCTACAGACAAAGTTTTTATCTAGATTCAAAGATTAAAATTTTAAATGACTTTTTTCGATTTAAGCAAATCATAAGCACTATATGAGGCATATACATGAGGAATATAGTTGATTGAATTTTGCAAAGTATTGATAATAGAATTTTCCATATCCGTCAGCAGCTTTAATTGGCTCTCACGGGTTAAAATCTTCACCGGGTCACGCTCCAATAGTACATTGTTTTTATCACTTTGCTTGATTAATCTCTTTCTGGATTTGGTGTAAACAATATCCTTCTGAGGCAGATCCACGAGTAACCAATCTTCTTTCCCGCCATGTTTTTTTAATACTTGATTAATTTCTTCAATTTTTTCTTTGGTTACTTTAAGAACTTTCTCTTTCTCATTCAGATTGTCCTGATTAAGTATTTTTTGACCAAACTCTTTGCATTTAATTGTACGAATACCTTGACCCGTAAGCATAGCATAGGCTAACTCATGCAACCGAATACTCTCTTTCTTAAAAACTCCATCATAATAAAGTTTATGCAATAAATGCATAAAGTAAGAATCATAGAAATTATAAAACTCGTGAGGTTTTGAATCGATGGCCTTAAGTAATTCCTCATAACGAGGAAGGTAATTTTTCTCAAGTAAGAACATCGTAATTTCTTCAGCAATCGCATCATACATTGCACCATGAGATGAACGGACCACTTGGGAATACCAAGCAAACCGACTCATAAGAAAATCCTCAACACAATGAATAGCCCCTTCCTTAATGGCAAAAACTTCATGCCCCCCCACTTCCGTCGTCGTAAAATGATGAAGGAGGTAATCCCGATCATAAGCTCCATATTTTAAACCAGTGTAATGGGCATCTCTTAAAAGATAATCCATCCGGTCACAATCAACTTCTGAATGAAGAACAGAGTTAGCTAAATAAGATGATGATTTTCCCTTAACCATATTAGAGACATTTTGGGGATCAATATTATACTTTTTTAAAATATTGGTGATTCCACCAGGATAATCACTATTTTTAATTATATAAGAACCAAGATGCTCATGATCATCTGAAACACCTTTATCAATATTTTTCTTTTTATTTTTACCAAATTCAATATAAGACATTTCAGTCGTATGACTAAAAGGAAATGTTCCCAAGTCATGGAGAAGTGCAGCGAGCCTTAATGATTGATGCATATCTTTTTGTTCATCAGTATGAACTGAATTGAAAAGATAATTATCAGTTACCCCTTTACCGATTGCTTGCCAAATCTTATGGGCATTAAACATAACACCTATAGAATGAGCGAAACGTGAGTGTTCGGCCCCTGGGAATGAGTAAAATGAAAAGCCAACCTGCTTAATCCACTTTAGTCTTTGGTAGTAAGGAGAATAGATTATTTCTGCTTCAACTGCAGTAAGGTCAATGAAACCATAAAGAACGTCGAATATTTTTTGATTGAGATAATTAGATTGATTCACTAGACGGCCTTCCTTAACCCTACCGCAATTATCTAAACTTATTCATTGGCTTTAAGACTAACTCGCTTGTATTGATTCAATTATGTAGCCTAGTTTACAAGAGATATAAATTTACCTAAATAGTGCGATAGATTACACTCCATGTCTTAGTTAAGAGTTTTAGCTTTTCTCTTCCGTCCAGATTTCTTTAAAGACTTAGCGACCATGGCCATAAGAACTTTCGCTTCTTTTCTTAACTTGTTTTCATGGATAAAACGATAAAAATTTTCAATATCTGAATTTTGCTTAAAATTTTTGATTGAAGAATTATCTTCAGTAGTTTTCGTATTGGTATTAGTTGCTTTGGCATTTTGTGGCATGAATGTCCCCTTCATTTGGTCTTAATAATGATATAGGAAAGCGGGTCACTTGACAATGATCAGATCAGTGACCCAGCTTTAATTACTTCTTATTGCTCTTGGCGACCGATTTGGATCCCGTAGCTGTGGAGCTTATTGTAAAGAGTCTTAACAGTTATCCCTAAGGATTTCGCTGCACGAGTTTTGTTACCCTTAAGATGATCTAAAGTTCGGATAATGTGCTCTTTTTCTAGTTCGTAAAGAGTCATTTCTTTAAATTCAACTTGTGCTTGCTCTTCAATTTGCTCAGTAATGGTCAACTCTGGTAAGTGTTGCTCATCAATGAATCGGTCGTCGGAAAGAACGAAAGTTCGTTCCATAATATTTTTTAGTTCTTGAATATTTCCTGGCCAGTTATACTCAGAAAGCTTTTTCACTGCATATCCTGTAAGGATTTTAGTGTCATTCGAGTTTCTTCCATTATTAAGGAAATGTTCTGCTAAAATCTTAATGTCATCAATTCGATCTCTTAATTTAATCACTTTAATATTTACAATATTTAATCGGTAGTAAAGATCTTCTCTAAATTTCCCTTCTTCGATTAATTTCTCAATTCCAGTCTTCATAGTCGAAATAACTCGTACATTAACTGGGATATTGACTTCTGAATCAACACGACTAATAGTTCCACTAATCAACATCTTCACTAATTTTGCTTGAGTTCTTAATCCAAGCTCGTGAACTGAATCCAAGATCACAGTTCCACCATTAGCTCTTTCAAAGATCCCCATTTGACCACCACGGCCGAATAATTCACTTTCTAATGTAATCTCATTACCTGCATTACAGTGAGCAATGATAAATTCACTATCTTTTCGGTTTGAGTTTTGATGAATATATTTAGAAATTAATTTTTTACCAACGCCTGAGTCACCAATGATAAGAACAGGAAAGTCCTCTCTCGCAACTTTTCTAGCTGTAGTCATTATCTCAGTAAATGCTGTTGATTGGCCTACTAAATCAACTTTTTGGTAACTAGCTCGAGAAACAGCAATGTTATTGTTTCCTCTTTGCTCTAGCTCTTTTTCTTTTTGCTCAATTTTAGCTTTAAGCTCTTTATTTAAGTTTTTTGCTAGAAGGAAAACTCTCATATTGTTAACTGGTCGAGAAAGCTGATTAAGAATTTCTAAAACTTCAGAAATATCTTTTTCTGAAAACTCTCTATCTGCTTTATCAGTCTGAATATGAATCGTTCCTAAAATTGACCCGTGAGAGTTAATTGGAACACAAAGCTCACCTTTAACGACTTCATCTCTTAACGATGTTGAAAGCAAAGGATCTCTTTTTACATTATTTGAGTAATAGCTTCTTTTTGTTTTTGTAACATAGCCAGATAACCCTAAACCTTTGGCATATGAAATACCATCTTCTACTGAAAAACCATTTTCAGCTCTTAGTTGAGTTGATCCATCTAAAAAACTTTCGTAAACCTGCACCTTGTATTCAGTAAAATGATTTTGAAAAAATCCTGAAATTTTAGCAAAAAACTCTGATTCATCTAGGTGGGATAGTAAATGATACTGGAGGGAAGAAAATTCATCGCTATCTAATGCGGTCCGCATGTTTATCTCCTTTACAATTTAATTGTCGTTAGCTTCGGGGTATTGTTTATATTTAACACAGTGCAAGCATAGCATTGTGTTAAATATTTACAAGACTAAAAAACTCGGTTGTCTGAACTTTTTACAAAATGCCAAAAATATCGGTCACTTACTAAAACGAGGAGAGGTGATTACACCTAAGCGATCAGAAATACGGCGAATAATTTCACCTTCAGTGTTGATTAAATAGATATCTTGGGTCACTCGACCCGGCCCTAAGTACCTTTGAGATGTAAAAACGATGAATTCTGAATCGAGGGCGAAGTTTGCTTCCTCGTTACTGCCAAAATTTTTAGTCAGTCTCACTAAGTTTTTTCCAGTTTTTGCATCTAGTCGAAATATATCAAATCCAGCATCCCTCCATGAAGAAAAAATAATAAACTGGGAGTTAGGTGAATAGCGTGGGAATGAATTGTATTTACCTGCAAAAGAGATTCTCTTCACATTTGTCTCGAGAGTATTGGGATCAAGAGTATAAATATGACTTGAACCAGGACGTGAAGACAACATTGCCATCTGATCACCGGTGGGAATTATGGATGGGTCAACGTCATCCGCAGTATGTCTCGTAACTGGAGTTATCTCTTTAGTATTGATATTCATTCGATAGATATCCGCATTTTTTCGAATGGTAAGAGTAATATAGATAAAATTAGGATTATGACTATAGATTGCTCCCGAGTTTAATCCATCACGATCTGAAATTAAACGTACCTTTCTCGTATCCATGTCTATCTCATAAAGATTAAGGTTTTTTAAAACGCCTTTTTTTCCATGTTTATTTATGTAGCTTTTTTCTCCATAGCTAGAAAATAGTACTTTCTTGTTATCCTTCCTCACGTCTGGTGAGATCACAATCGATTTAAGATCAGTCAACCTTTCCATATGGCGACCATCAAAATCCATCCAATACAGCTCCTTTATTCTTTTCAACTTAGTCGATTGTCGATCAGATATAAAAAAGATCTTCGAATTAAATATAGATTTTTTCTTAAAAACCTCTCTATAAAGAGAGTTCGCCACAAAATGTGAATCCTTACTTAAGCGATTATTTGAGAATTTAAAAATCTTTGTATAGACCTCTTTCTTACTCTCTTGTGAATAAATTTTTGCTTTTAGCTCTCGATTGTTTGCTTCAAACTTGACTTCATTAAATGAAATAATAAAATCTGAACTTTTTTTATCCTCTACTGTTTCCACTGAATGCACATAGAAAGAAAAATCATTTTTTATTATTTTAAACATCTCCCCTGCATCTTTGGATAATCCCTTTTCAGCATTAACAGGAACGAAGGGAACAAAAAAGAGCTTTATTTTATCTGGCTTGGCTTCTCCCACAGGAATAACCAATGGAGTTGTATTTTTTTTAATTTCCTCTGTCGTTTGTGCATACAATCCACTGATGAGATATGAGATAAGTAAAACAGAAAATATAATTAACTTCTTCATAAAAAATTCTTTTTTTCAATATTTTAGCCACTG
>JAOHMI010000097.1 GCA_028101965.1 Bacteriovoracaceae bacterium | reverse complement strand
CTTTCTGTATCCTATGAGAACCCAGATGGGACTCTTTCTGGAGATTGGATTGATTCAGCAAAAGAGAAAGTTATTAAGAATCTTGAGAGTTCTGGCTATCCTCTCAAGCAAGGATAAATAAAAAATAAAAAAAACGAGAATTTTTTTCAATTACCTGTTGACATAAATTCTAAAAATAACTAACATAGCCGCTCGCCTCTTTTTAACTGATGTGTAAAAGCTTCCATCCTTAAAAAGTTTACTCTTTTAAGGATAATAGGCTCTTGCGGTCAAATTTCTAGAAGCGAAATCTTTAACAATTGAATAATAAGTAGTTTTTGAAACATGCTTATAGAACGAAAGTTTTGTGAGTTGTTTTAAAAATAGATGAGAAGAAGACCCGTCAAAGATTCACTGAATCAGAGACTGTTTGTCTTAGGATGAATGGTTTTTGTTTTTTTTCGGTGGATAAGTGAGTATCTGTGATTCAATCACAGCGTACTTTCCGAAAGATGATAGGTTTTTAAGATAAGTTTTTATCTTTTAGATCTTGATTCACTTAAAAATTATAAAACGAATATGAGCTTAAATAATCCAGTTTAAAATATATAGTTTTAGCTTGGAGAGTTTGATCCTGGCTCAGAACGAACGCTGGTGGCATGCTTAATACATGCAAGTCGAACGAGAAAGCACCTTCGGGTGTGATTAAAGTGGCGCACGGGTGAGTAACACGTAGGTGACCTGCCCTTTAGTTGGGGACAACATCGTGAAAACGGTGCTAATACCGAATGTGAAATGCGAATTTGAATGTAGCATTTTAAAGATGCCCTCTGTATATGGTATCGCTAGAGGAAGGGCCTGCGTGACATTAGCTTGTTGGTGGGGTAAAGGCTTACCAAGGCTACGATGTCTAGCTGGTCTGAGAGGATGATCAGCCACACTGGAACTGAGACACGGTCCAGACTCCTACGGGAGGCAGCAGTAGGGAATATTGCGCAATGGGGGAAACCCTGACGCAGCAATGCCACGTGAGTGAGGAAGGCCTTCGGGTCGTAAAGCTCTTTTATTATGGAAAAATGGTCATTTGGTTAATACCCATTTGATTTGATGGTACATAAAGAAAAAGCACCGGCTAACTTCGTGCCAGCAGCCGCGGTAATACGAAGGGTGCAAGCGTTGTTCGGATTTATTGGGCGTAAAGCGCGCGCAGGCGGATTAATAAGTCAGGTGTGAAATCTCGAGGCCTAACCTCGAAACTGCGCCTGAAACTATTAGTCTAGAATGTCATAGGGGGTAGGGGAATTTCACGTGTAGGGGTAAAATCCGTAGAGATGTGAAGGAACACCTGAGGCGAAGGCGCCTACCTGGATGACTATTGACGCTGAGGCGCGAAAGCGTGGGGAGCAAACAGGATTAGATACCCTGGTAGTCCACGCCGTAAACGATGAGTACTAGTTTTTGGAGGTATTGACCCCTTCAGAGACGCAGCTAACGCATTAAGTACTCCGCCTGGGAAGTACGGTCGCAAGACTAAAACTCAAAGGAATTGACGGGGGCCCGCACAAGCGGTGGATTATGTGGTTTAATTCGAAGCAACGCGCAGAACCTTACCTAGACTTGAAATCCGACGAATTCGGGGTAATGCCTGAAGTGCCCGCAAGGGAATGTCGTGACAGGTGCTGCATGGCTGTCGTCAGCTCGTGTTGTGAAATGTTGGGTTAAGTCTCGCAACGAGCGCAACCCCTATCTTTAGTTGCCAGCATTCAGTTGGGCACTCTAGAGAGACTGCCTGGGTTAACCAGGAGGAAGGTGGGGATGACGTCAAGTCCTCATGGCCCTTATGTCTAGGGCTACACACGTAATACAATGGCACAAACAAAGGGAAGCGAACTCGCAAGGGGGAGCAAATCTCAAAAATTGTGTCTCAGTCCGGATTGGAGTCTGCAACTCGACTCCATGAAGTTGGAATCGCTAGTAATCGCGGATCAGCACGCCGCGGTGAATACGTTCCCGGGCCTTGTACACACCGCCCGTCACACCATGGGAGTTGTTTTCATCTTAAGACGTGACTCTAACCTTCGGGAGAGAGCGTCTACGGTGGGAGCGATGACTGGGGTGAAGTCGTAACAAGGTAGCCGTAGGGGAACCTGCGGCTGGATCACCTCCTTTTTAAAGGAATAGGAACGAAAGTTCTTAGGTCAAACAGTGAGTCTGGGTCTTCTTTTTTCATCTATTATAAAAGTACATATATTGTTTTTAATATTTGTACCTTCTACATTCTTTAATAACTAAATAACAGGATCAGATAGAAGACGAGAGCTCAAAAGTTCAAACGCAAATTTATTTGTGTTTAATTTTACTAACGTGATTGAGAAATCAAGTTATAACTAAGGTAAAAAAACTAAGTTAAAAAAAGCTACTAAGGGCATATGGTGAATATCTTGGCAGTAAGAGGCGATGAAGGACGTAGTTAATCTGCGATAAGCTTCGGTTAGTCGATAATCAGACTTTGATCCGGAGATTTCCGAATGGGGCAACCCAGCTACGTGAAGGCGTAGTTACCCACGACTGAGTAAAGTAGGTCGTGTGGAGCGAACCGAGGGAACTGAAACATCTAAGTACCTCGAGGAAAAGAAATCAATTGAGATTCTGCAAGTAGCGGCGAGCGAACGCAGAATAGCCCAAACCATATAGCGTGCTATGTGGGGTTGTAGGACTTGCATCAAGGTGAGAACGATAGAAGAAGTGTCTGGGAAGGCACACCAAAGAGAGTGAAAGTCTCGTAATCGAAATTGTTTAAGCTGGGCGAGTATCCTGAGTAGGACGGGACACGAGAAATCCTGTTTGAATCTGGGAAGACCACTTTCCAAGGCTAAATACTACTTACTGACCGATAGTGTACTAGTACCGTGAGGGAAAGATGAAAAGAACCCCGATAAGGGGAGTGAAATAGAATTTGAAACCGTATGCTTACAAACAGTTAGAGGGCTATTGTATAAGCCTGATAGCGTACCTTTTGCATTATGACTCAGCGAGTTATGGTGTGTGGCAAGATTAAGCCGTTGCAGGTGTAGTCGTAGGGAAACCAAGTCTTAATAGGGCGAACTAAGTCGCATGCTGTAGACCCGAAACGGAGTGAGCTATCCATGAGCAGGTTGAAGCTGGGGTAAGACCTAGTGGAGGACCGAACGCTCGAAAGTTGAAAATTTCTGCGATGACTTGTGGATAGGGGTGAAAGGCCAATCAAACTCCGTGATAGCTGGTTCTCCTCGAAATGCATTTAGGTGCAGCGTTAGATGTTTACCACCGGGGGTATAGCACTGAATTGGCTAGGGGGCTTACCAGCTTACCAAACCATATCAAACTCAGAATACCGGTGAGTATAGTCTAGCAGTGAGACTATGGATGCTAAGGTCCATAGTCGAAAGGGAAAGAGCCCAGACCAACAGCTAAGGTCCCAAAATGATAACTAAGTGGTAAAGGTTGTGGAACTACTTTGACATCCAGGAGGTTGGCTTAGAAGCAGCCATCCTTTAAAGAAAGCGTAATAGCTCACTGGACTAGTGGTTCTGCGCCGAAAATGTAACGGGGCTAAAGTTATCTACCGAAGCTTTGGACTAATTTATTAGTGGTAGAGGAGCATTGTGTTTGCCGACGAAGGTATACCGTAAGGAATATTGGAGGTTTCACAAGCGATGATGCTGAGATGAGTAGCGATTAGGGTGGCGAGAATCCACCCCGCCGAAAACCTAAGGGTTCCTGGGCCAGGTGACTCCGCCCAGGGTAAGTCGGAGCCTAAGGCGAGGCCGAAAGGCGTAGTCGATGGATAACAGGTTAATATTCCTGTACTTAGTATATAACGTTTGACTGAAGGAGTGACGGAGAAAGGTAGCGCATCCGGGTGTTGGATATCCCGGTTTAAGCAAGTAGGTGGGACTGGTAGGCAAATCCGCCGGTCTATTTAAACATCGAGACGTGATGACGAGAGCGAAAGCTCATAAAGTGTGTGATCCTCTGCTTCCAAGAAAAGCTTCGTAGGGAGTTGTATATTAATCCGTACCGTAAACCGACACAGGTAGGTGAGGAGAGAATCCTCAGGCGTTTGGACGAACTCTAGTTAAGGAACTCTGCAAAATTGTGCCGTAACTTCGGGAGAAGGCACGCCACCGACGGTGAATTCACTTGCTGATGTAGCGGTTGGTGGCCGCAGTGAAAAGGGGGTAGCGACTGTTTATCAAAAACATAGGTCTATGCAAACTCGTAAGAGGAAGTATATGGACTGACGCCTGCCCGGTGCTGGAAGGTTAAAAGGTGAGGTTAGCGCAAGCGAAGCTTTGAATTGAAGCCCCAGTAAACGGCGGCCGTAACTATAACGGTCCTAAGGTAGCGAAATTCCTAGTCGGGTAAGTTCCGACCTGCACGAATGGCGTAACGACTTCCCCGCTGTCTCAACTAGAGGTCCAGTGAAATTGGTGTGCGCGTGAAGAAACGCGCTACCCGCGGTAGGACGAAAAGACCCCGTGAACCTTTACTGTAGCTTGGCATTGGGTTTCGGTCAGCATTGCGTAGGATAGGTGGGAGCCGTTGAGGCGTACGTTCTGGCGTACGATTAGGCGACGTTGAAATACCACCCTATGCTGTCTGGAATCCTAACCTAGCATCCTAATCGGGTGTGGGGACAATGTCTGGTAGGCAGTTTGACTGGGGCGGTCGCCTCCTAAAGAGTAACGGAGGCGCACGAAGGTTCCCTCAGCCTGAATGGAAACCAGGCGTAGAGTGTAAACGCATAAGGGAGCTTGACTGCGAGACTTACAAGTCGCGCAGGTGCGAAAGCAGGTGTTAGTGATCCGGTGGTTCCGAGTGGAAGGGCCATCGCTTAACGGATAAAAGGTACTCCGGGGATAACAGGCTGATCTCCTCCAAGAGTTCACATCGACGAGGAGGTTTGGCACCTCGATGTCGGCTCATCGCATCCTGGGGCTGGAGCAGGTCCCAAGGGTTTGACTGTTCGTCAATTAAAGCGGTACGCGAGCTGGGTTCAGAACGTCGTGAGACAGTTCGGTCTCTATCCACCGTGGGCGTAAGAAATTTGAGAGGAGCTGACCTTAGTACGAGAGGACCGGGTTGGACAAACCTCTGGTGTATCGGTTGTGGCGCCAGCTGCATCGCCGGGTAGCTAAGTTTGGACGGGATAACCACTGAAAGCATCTAAGTGGGAAGCCCCCCTCAAGATAAGATTTCTATTAGGGAGCTTGTAGACTACGAGCTTGATAGGTTGGGTGTGTAAGCGCTGTGAGGCGTTGAGCTGACCAATACTAAATCCCCATTTTGCTTTTTTTAATTTTTAACTTTTGAGCTCTACTTTTATCTGATTTTGTTTTTTAGTTATTAACTGAAGACATATTTAGGTTGTAATTTTTTAAAATTCAGCTTAAATAATTACATCACGAATCGTTGAATTTATTTATCGATAGTGGTGGGGACTAAGAAAGTCCAAAAGTGACTTTCGAAGCCCGGTTACATCTTCGCGTAGCGAACTTGAAACCAAGACATTAATTTGAACGACATCTTTGGTGTGTCGATAGTGGTGGGGAAACACCCGGTTACATCTCGAACCCGGCAGTTAAGCCCACTTACGGCGAAGGTAGTGCACGGGAGACTGTGTGTGAGACTAGCAAGATGCACCTTTTATATTTAAACCCCTCTTTTGAGGGGTTTTTTTTTGTCTGGATTTCCTTATTTGATTATCTCTGGTTATCTTTTTCCGAACTATCGTTGTCTAAGGGCAAAATATAATGAAGACATCTATTTTTTTATATAAAAATTATTAAAGAGCTA
>JAOHMI010000096.1 GCA_028101965.1 Bacteriovoracaceae bacterium | reverse complement strand
TTATTATATTTTCTCTTATTTCTTTTGTATCAAATTCATTCCCGTCTAGAGTTGGCTTAATAAGTAAAGACACACACTAAAATATAGTTAGAAAAAGATGAACGTACCTACAAATCTACTAATCAGGCTATGCTGCCTATTTATTCTTTATGCGCCCTCCAGTTTTTCTCAAATTGATCACAGTCAATTATTTTATCACTATCAAGATCAAGGTGAAGGTGAAGATGAATTAAAGAATTCACTTAAGAGTTATTTGTATGACAAGAGACATTCGCTTCAAGCAAATTTAACTTTAGGCCTTATTCAGTTATTTGGAGCAGAAGTCCAGGTCCATAAATACTACTTGAACAATAAATTAGGTTACTATGTGGAAGTTGATTGGGAGAGCTTTAAAAGCTATCGCAATGAAATCTATCATCAATTCGGAGTCTCATCTGGACATTATTTATTAAAATATTTCTTCATTGGATTAAAGCTACAATCTCGAAGAAATTATCCCGTTCCCTTTTATGGAATAGAGGGAGGTGTTAGAGTTCCCTTTAATAAAAAACTCAATCGTTTTTCAATTGGATTAAAAGGTACCGCCACTCGTCCCTTTCCCATGAAAAATGTGGAAGGATTGGGAATATCTACTTTTCCTGAATTTCAGTTAACCATTGGATTTCGCTTAAGCGGTTATAATCCAAATAGTTATTGGAGAAAAAAGAATGATCAACCTACGTTACTTGATCCTCCTAACTTTTTTTACTAGCTGTGAGAAAGTTAGTTATTTTGAAGATGGAAGTAAAGTTGAGTATTTAATTAAAGCAGGTCGTCACTATTCTAGTATGGAAATACAAGATATGACTGGGGAAAATGAGTTAAAGGGGAGACTTTCAATCTCTCAACCTGAATATTATCACCTCGACAGAGATCAGCATGACTGGAACAAGGCCATTGGTTTTTCAGATTGTAGTACAGTCAATGCATTTCACGGTAAAGGAGCGATTCTTGCTTGGCGCTGGAACTTAAACGAACAGCAATCTGGTCTTGGAGAGCCTTATCTTGAGTTTGCGGCTTACGTTCACAATTCAAGTGATCAAACTAGAGATATTAAAATATTTGAATACCGCAAATACAAAAGTGAGATAAACGCCGAGTTTCAGAGTCAACCTCAAATTGATTTTAGTATTAAGATCGATCCTAGTAATCACTTTAATTATATATTTGAGCTAAATGGTGAATCCATTGTCATGACAGGAGATCAAGGACGAGGGTGTAATGCATCTGTTATAGTTGGACACCTCCATCATCCTTGGTTTGGAGGAAACAAACCGGCCCCTCACGATATAAATTTTGTTATAAACTTTTTTTAATGGAATATTTAAAATGAAATTAGTTATTTATTTTTTATTATGCTTAAATTTATCATTGGCAAGCAGTGAAACTTGGCTCCCGATGCAAAAAGAAAAGTTAATGATCGATCACTTCTTCAATATGAGTAAGCATTGTTTATCATATGAAAATGAACTTGTTCGCTATGATTGCTATGATAGCTTAACTGAGGCTGCCTACGACTACATACCTGAAAGTGTAAAAACAGAAGAAGTGAAATTAAAACTCGAACACTGGAGTAGTATAATTGTCTTCCAAAATAACCCCGAGGTTAAAAAGATAGCCAGTTCTAAATACGAGTTTTTAAAATACTGGGATATTGAGAACTATTATTATATAGCTCAAACACTAACTGAATATTATTAAATTAACTAGAATGAGGAGTTTTCTGGAGTCTCTTCAGCTGAAGGCTCAGTCTTCTTTTCTGGTTCTTCATAGATTTCATTAGTCGAATCAGGAATTTGAGATAAAAATTTCTCAACCTCAGCCGCGCTAATTTTCCCTTCAGCTACAAGTCGATCTCTTAATCTAAGATCCATTAATTTCTCATCCAATGCTTTGCGTAATCTCATAAATGTTTTCTCCGTCCCCTATTAATACCCAAAGACCAAAAAAAATACAATACGTATTATTGAAAATATTTAGGATCGTCTTTTTTTCTTTCCGGTTTTTCATGCTCATCATCGGAAACAACATATAGGTTTCTCCGTTTCTGAGCCGCTTTTCGGTTAGATAGGTAGCTAAAAATACTTATTCCCTGAGCCCGTAAGGACCTGGACTTGAGGTAAGCAAAAATTACAGGAAAAGCCATTAGGTGGGCAAATATAGAGGCGAACCGGGCAGAGAAGATCATCATATAGACCTGAATCCCCACCAAAAGCAGGCAAAAATACTTTGCCTTCATGGGGAAAATCAACATAAAAGACAGAGGACGTTCGCTGAAGAAGTATCCATAAAAGAAAATCAGGGTAAAACAGAAGAAATTAATTCCTTGAAGGTAGCCTAGACTAGGGAATATCGCCGTCGCTAGTAAATAAAAGACAGCAGTGGAAAGCTGTGCAATGATAAACAGCTTTAAATAAAGCTTCCCACCCCATTTTTGCTCTAACTCTCCACCAATAAACCAAATGAGAAGCGAGTTAAACAAAACCGACATTAAAGAGCTCTGGAAAAAACTATAAAAAACGAGACCTGTGACTCCTCCTGACTTAATCCCACTCCAAGAGAGGAGAAAAAAATCCAAAGGTAAAAATGGAGATTGTCCATGAATGCTACTTAAAAGAAATCCCACCGCAGAACAAATGATAATCATCTTATTGGTCCAAGTTAAAGGAGGATAATAGTACTGCATAAATTCCCTTTTTTTTTCTAGCCTTCTATATTGAGCTTACTTTTAGAAGAAACTCGATCGATGACTCGCAATCTTTGTTTTAGATTATTTCCTGTTTGGAAACTAAAACAATATAAAAAATTAAGCATCTTGGCTTAATTCGACCAAAATCCCGCCTGTGGATTTAGGATGAATAAAATTAACTTTCATTCCATGAGCACCTGTTTGCACAGTATCGTAAATAAGCCTCAAGCCATTCTCTTTAAGTGCTTCCATCATTTGGGGCAAGTTAGTGGTCTTAAAACACATATGATGAATTCCTGGTCCTTTCTTCTGTAAAAAATGATAAATAGCACCATCTTCTTCAATTGGCTCAAGTAGCTCTAACCGGCTTCGCTGATCTATATTGGCAAAACGAACTTTAACTTTTTGCTCTTTCACAATTTCTTCTTCTTGATCAAACTCAAGCCCAATCATTTCGAAAAAACTGATCGAGTTCTTAATACTTTTAGTCGCAACCGCAATATGATCTAAATAAACATCAAATCCATCTAAAATAACTTTTATATTTTCGGGTTTCATCTCTCATTATTCCTTAAGTACTTTATTCACAAATTTATGTAAAAGCATTCCTTCATTGGGAAATCTCACATAACGAAAAGGATACTTCTTTCTTAATTGAATTAGATCATTCCGATTTATCTTCACAATTTCATCCAATCTCTTGCGGGCCAAACTTCGCTGAGCCCTCAGTTTTTGTTTGCTCAAATACTCATCGGAGAAATAGTCCTCCATTGAAGCCGCTCCCAAATAAGAAGAAAAACACATAAATAAAAAGAGGGTCGAAATTCGTGCGATCATGTGCACACATAATACTTCAATCCCGGCCTTTTAAGCAATATGCTCTCCTCAATTTATAGGATCATTTACTTTCTAATTTAGGGCAAGGTTGATTATTTTAGTCTGAATTCAGAACATCATCTACTTGATCAAGTGGAATTGCATTGGCACAGCGATTAGGATCATCTGGGTTAAAAGTAGGAACAGTAGGCTGAGTCGGTGGGGTGCAAAAACCATTCTTGCACAACCCATTTTCTTGATAGTTATAACAACGAAGCTCACAAGTAGGAGTTACATTATCTGCGGCATATCCTGTTAGAACGATCAAACATTCTCGAACCTGTTCTTTTCGACACCACTCATCAGCGATACAAGCTTGACCTTGGAGTTTAGAGCAAGTTACTTCAGGATCTAATGTTGTATTGTGCACCTGGCAAGTTCCACTTGTTGATGAACAACATAGGCTTGAACACTGTAAATCTGATTGGCAGTTTTGCCCTACTGGAAGTTGCTCATTTGGATTTTCATCATCGATACACTGAGACACTAAATCCTTAGACCAGCATCGACTATTGTAACAGCATTCATCTGAAGCGCAGGCATTGTTAGAACTGCAAGCTTTAAATGAAGAAAAGAGAACGTTTTCTTGTTCAGAGTTAAATAATGATGGTTTAGTTAATTGAAGTTTTACTTCGTTAGTAATGTCAATGACTGTCTCGGTTCCATCATCATTTTTAGAATAAACTTCAATAGTACTGGTCACATTACAAGAGCCAATATGCTCTCCAGTAAAATCATTGTAGGTACTAGCCCGGCCATTACAGCCATCCATCCAAGAAGTCTCTCCCGAAATAGAATTTGAAGTTAAGGTTTTTGGATCTTCAGGGTTTGAACTACCCAAATAACCAATTCCAGCTGCTAGATCTGTTTTCCACCAACGAGGAAATTTATAAGAACCATAAATTGTTTGAATATTAGTTGTTGGAGCTGTTACACCATAACCAGTAAACAGTGGTGATCCCCCAGCGTCTAAAGCATCGCTACTCACTTGCCACTCAGAAACATTAACCGGATTAAATGGCCCATAATAAACATAATCTGTACCAGAAATATTAATCAAATCAGTTAAGTCATAATTAATAAAATTCATCGGAGTACTGTTAAAAGTTAAGTTAGTGACAGTCACATCCTCATCCGGCATACATTTTTTTAATTGATTCTCATCAGAGTTTGCGTAATAGTCTCCATCATCTTCCAAATCAATTGCCATCTCAGTTGGATAAACTGGAGACAAAGTAGAAACATCTATTAAGCCACTATCAAGTACTTTCGCATAAGCGTACTTACAAGTATCATCGCTTGTAGTACATCCAGTGGAAATATTTCCTTCAAAGGTAGGATCATTTTCTAAATTTAAACCTCGGCAAAATAATTTATCGTCAAAAGGATCTATAATAGGATCAGAAAGAGCAGACGCAGAGGTCGAGCCCATGAAATCATATTCATTGTAATCATAAAGATCATAAAGAAGTCGAATATCTTCAAACTGCCGGGCACTAAAGTCCATAACTAAAACCTGCACACTGGTGGTGGGAATAATTCCTGGGGCCGTCGAGACAGTGGCCGGAACTTCGATAATCCCCTCTTGTCTTCCAAACTTAAAACGAACCCACACATTGCGTTCAGTTAGGGTAGAAACATTAATTCCTGCTAAGTAGAAAAAACCAGAATAATTTTTAGGTAAGGTAAGCTTTCGAACATAAGCCCCTCCACCATCATCATCTGATAGCTTTGGTTCAATTAAATGACGAATTTCAACCTTAGGTGGAAGCTCTTCCGGATCTTGGGTTATGCCTCCTTCACCAGGTAAAGCATTCTTCCCTCCTCCAGGATTAGTTGAAGTCAGATCTGTTTCGGAAGTTTGTGAGTCGCTTGGATCTAATCGTTGTCTTGAGCCAGGATTACATGAGGATGCTAGCAATCCAAAGACTACTAACAAGTAAATTGATAATGTGGAAAAACCATTTCCGTTAAGCATGATAATCCTTCACTCTTCCTACTCTTCTTGTCGGAAACCGGCAAAAATTTCTATAATTTTAGCCGTATACCCTAGTAGTATAGTACACTAAGAAAAAAGGTTGAGCCTAATTATAATACGTTAAGAAGAAGGGACGCCTGGAATGTGGGGCAGAAATCAACCCAAGCTACCGTTTAATGAACATCAAATCTATTGAAATCAAAAGAGTTGCTCTTCGAAGATCTAAAATGCTTTCTTTCTAATTAAGATTTCAAAAAACATTTTAAAATCACCCATCAAACTATAAAAAGGTTGCCGAAAAGCTGCAGGTTTATTTTTCTCAAAAACAAAATGACCAATCCAGGCAAACCCATAACCGAAAAGTGGAAGGAGCCATAACTGAATCCAGTTTTGATTATAAACTGTAAATATGAAAGTTATGATGACTAAGAGAGTTCCAATAAAGTGGAAACGGCGGCAGGTTTTATTCGAATGCTCTGAAA
>JAOHMI010000095.1 GCA_028101965.1 Bacteriovoracaceae bacterium | reverse complement strand
ATTTGCCTTAGTCTTAATTTTAGGTGTCTTTAATTTAGTATCTGCTCAAAGTGAATCAAGCGTTGAAGCAGTTGCAAAGAAGCTTAGTTGTCCAGTTATTAATGGTGATTTTACTAACTGTAAAGTTACTTCATTTAAAGAATCTTCTGAAAAAACTGAGTTATCAGAAGAAGAGTTGGAAGCGGAAATTGAAGCAAACATTGTTGAATACGGTGGAATCGAAAAAGTTCGAGAAGCAATTTATACTCAAATGAAGGCTCAAAACGAAGAGATTACTTTTGAACAGGTTACAGCGGAACTTGCTCGTGACATTTTAAAACAATCGATTCTTGCAATTTCAAGTTCTGGAGGAGAAGAGAAGAAAGCTTTAATCAACCAAATTGTAGATAGTGGATTATTCACTTCAAAATTTACCACAACAACTGATGGAAGTAATATATTTTACTCTGATGACTACTACAATATCGGTGAATCAAGAAATTATACAGTAGGTGATACCCAAAGTGGATTCACTAGTTCATGTGAGAATAATTCTTGGATCGCAGTTGAAGATGCAAATGGTACCGTCGCGACTCATTCAATTAATGCTGATGGAAATCTTGTTGTTCATGTTTTAACTGCAGCATTAGGATTTGATGCAGACTTCACTTATGCTTGTGAAGATATTTCTAAAAAATAATTATATTTTGTATATTTCCCTGTGGTTTTAACCGCAGGGGCTTTTTTTTTACTTTCCTATTCTAATGGACTACTCTTAATTTTATTTAACTTTTAAACCTCACTAAATAGGATCTAAGAAATGTTTATTGCGATGAATATCTTTACCATCAATAATACTCGAATGGCCGAATTTGAAGAAGTTTGGACGAATCGTGAACGGCACCTAAGTGAAATGCAAGGTTTTATGAATTTCAAGTTATTAAGAGGAGAAGCCTCTGAAGACGAGAAGTCACGGGATTATATTTCTCATTCAACCTGGAAGAATTCAGATGATTTCTGGGCTTGGACTAAAAGTGAGAACTTTAAATTAGCCCATAAGAATAAAACACCAGAGGGAATTATTATGGGACCTCCTAAGTTTCGTTCTTTTGAAACCATCTTGGATGAGAGTTAGCCTATTTTATATGAATTCATTCGTCTCGATAGTTATTAGCATATAAGCTCTTTTCACCATGTATGGAATCTACTTTCTTTAAAGGAGATACAAGTACAAGTATCCCTTAATGTAATTAAATCCACCGATTCAACAGCTAATAGAAATCATTTATCTGAAATAGGATACGATCAAATAAACAGGGGTTTTGTTCCCATAATCTAACTTATTTCGACAATTTTCCGATGGAAGATGACTTTTAACTTAAGATATAGACAAATGACAAAAATAGATATCTGTTGAAGGTAATAGATAAGTCTAATTTATTTTTCCTTTCAAAGAAAATAGTAAAATATTTGGAAGGGCCATATGAATAGCTGTTATTTAAATGGCCCAAATTATTGTTTTGTTTTTATGTTAATTTTAAAGTAATTCTAGTAGGGTCTCAGCAGTGTATTCATTGTGCCCGACACCTAATACATTACATCCATTTGTATATAGTTTCCCATCTCTTTTATAAGTGAAAACTAAATATATGGCCGCAGTCTTTTTAAAATGCACACCACAATTAGCTCCGTCACCTTTTGTTGAGTATACAGTGGCCGTCTTTTTTCTTTTTGATTTATAACCTTTAAACTTTTTTACAATTTTAAAGTTAGTTTTCATTTGCTCTTGTTCATATTCACCTACAACTCCTGTCTCTGAGCTATCTTTAGTCGGAATTCCTAAGAAGACAGTTTTTGATGACTTTAATGTTTCTTTGGCATGGCCTTTAATTTCTTGGCATGAGCAAGCTAAAGCGTAATTGGATACTAAAGTTAATAGTCCGATAAAAGCTAATTTCAACATTTTTACCCCCTGGGTTAATTTAAAAGGCGGATATTGCCTAATATTTATTTTAGGGGAGTTATTATAGTGAAATGATTAAGTAAAGTTTATTTTTATTACCGTTCTGAATTCTAGTAGTTTTTTTATAATTTTGGAGTTAGGTTTATTTTTTGATACAAAATTTTACCCAGTCGTTTTTTTATAATTAACTCAAGTCACTTGAGTGTGCTCGAGATAGCTCTTCGACAAATATTTTCTCAGTTATTTTCCAAAACTTATCTTGTTTACGAGCGATGACATATTTAGGACGACGGAAGAGTTTTTGATACTTAATTACATCATCAGACTCTTCGAAATGGTCAGTTAATTCTGGATCCTTTAGGTGGGAACGAAGAAAATTAATGCTAAACTTTTTTAAATTAGTACTGTTTCCTAAGTAATAAATTTCTCGCAAATATTTAGCATCAACATCATAGTATTTAATTTCTAAATATGGGTTTCCTTTCTTATCCTGTGACTCCATAATTTTCATTGTATCAGGTCTCAAAATGAAGGCATCTTTTGATAGCCGCGCTTGTCTAAGCTTGGAGTCGGCATCAATGAGTAAGAGAGAGCACGTGCTGCATTCTCGAGCAGTGATGTCATTTTCTCCGCCACATTTTGGACATACTTTTAAGCGAAACCTGTGGCCGCATGGAACTACGTTCATGGTATTCGGATCGATCTCTCCCCCCCGGCATTTTCGGCCGTAGTGTTCCAATATATCGCCCTCTGGACTTTTTATACCCCAGAAATTGTTTTCCATTCCGCAACTAGGACATTCCACAATAACAGGGACAGATTCTCTTGTTGGACGTTGATCACTAATTTCAGGTGAGTAAATATCATGACCCATACCAGTGTAGTCTAAAATATAGCAGTCAGTTTTCCCCTGGCTTAGTCTAAGACCTCGACCAATAATTTGCTGATAGAGACTGACAGATTCCGTTGGACGTAAAATAGCTATAACATCTACATGGGGGGCATCAAAACCAGTTGTTAGAACAGAAACATTGACTAAATATTTAATTTTTTTTGCTTTAAACTCATTGATGATTTGGTCACGTTGATCGTTCTCCATCTCACCAAGAACAATTTTGGCATCACCTTCTGGTAATAATTCGAGAACTTCCTTAGCATGACGAACAGTACTGCTAAAAATCATCACTCCTTGGCGTTTATATTTATCTACAATATCCACGATATTTTTAATTATTAGCGGGGTTAGCCGTTTTTGCTGATTAAGGAGTTCATCAACTTCTTTCACAGAATAAAGTCTGCCAGAGTCAGTTAATTCAGAAAAATCATAACTAGTAACTGGAATATCTAATTTAATGGGTTTGGTTAAAAATTTATTTTTGATCATATAATCAAGGGGCAGCTCAAAAACGCACTGATGGAAAAATTGATTTTGTTGTTCGTGTACTTCTCCATTATGTCCGTATTTATAAATCCAACCAGTCCCTACTCGATAAGGGGTTGCTGTAAGACCTAGAATGCAAATACCTTGATTTTGGGATATTAGTTTTTTGATGACTTGTCCGTATTGTGTTTCACCTTCTGAGTTAACTCGGTGGCATTCATCGATAATAACTAAGGAAAAGTCTTTAAAAAAGGCATCATCCGCACGAGCAACTGATTGTATGCTGCCAAAGATGACCTTTTCAGATGAATTCTTCCTACCTAATCCTGCTGAGAAGATTCCGGCCACTTGATTGTAACTTTGATATTTTAGATAGTTCTGTTCAACTAGCTCTTTGACATGGGCCAAGACAAGGACTCTACCTTTTGCGACTCGGGCAAGCTCTGCTATAACTAAGCTTTTTCCTGCTCCTGTAGGTAATACAATAACCGCTGGTTCTCGCTTTGTTTTAAAAAATCTAATTGTGTAGTCAACAGCTTGTTGCTGATAGGGGCGTAATTGATACATGCCAAAAATTTAACCTGTGACCGGTAAAAAGTCACTTTAAAGAGCTTAATGAAGTAGATATACTTGCTAAAAACTTAATTATCTCCTTAATTGGCGGGAGATGTCATTTTGGTGGAACTTATAATGAATAGTAGAATTAAATTAATCTTATTTCTAATTTTTATAATTGTTGGATGCAATAAACAAGAAAGTAATAAAAAAGAAGTTGGTGAAATAAGTAAAGTCAAAGTTCAAGAAAAAGTAAAGGCACCTTTTAAAGCCGATAAAATAAGTCTTTTTAAGCAAGCAACAAGAAAGATAAACCGTATTATTTCCCGGGAGGGAATCCTTGCAACTTTGGAAATTAGTCAGCGCAAGGACTTGTTAAAAACTTTTAGTAATAAGATTGGAGAGTTTGAAGGACCCTGTGGAGAAAAAACCATTGATTTGAAAGTTACTTATCTATCGAATAGAAAAGTTGTTTTCGCTGGAGAAAAAGTATCTCAAGTAGAACGGGGATCAGACATTCTAGATACTATGAACCTTTTTAATGAAGAAAAAAAAGAGATTGCCCAAGTGTTCGTTCCTTATGGGTTTCAGTTAGATGGTATCGCTCATAATCGTAAGGCAGTTTTAATGAAAATAAAGTTAAATGAAGTTCAGCAAGATATTTTTAAAGGAATAGAAAATAAATTAATTCAATCAGGCTATCTCTATTTAAAATTTCAAAATGGTCCCATTGAGGTTGCCGACTGGGCAGATCAAAGAGACCGAAAGTTAGAACCAAAAGAGAAAGGCTTTATAAAAGATTCAAATGATGATTCAGCCTATAAGGGGGTTTTAATGGATCCTGTCCATAATACATATGTGACTTTTAATTACCCCTGTACCTAAAATAAAGTGAAATTAGATAAAGGATATTTATGCAAGAAGAGATACAACAACTTAAAGGCCCAATTTTAGTAACCATTTTTTATGTTTGTTTTTGGTATTTTCTCTTAATTTTACAAATTAAAACTAAATTTCGATTAATTAAGAAATATAAAAAAGATGGAAAGAGATTTGACCGCTATTTTGGTCAAGATGGTGAAATGCTAGCGTCAGATCGTGTGGTGATTAATGCTCAAGAACAAATGGTTCCCTTTATCATTTCACTTTGGCTATGTGCTCTTTTTTCCTCACCTGTCACTGCCACATGGTGTGGTTCAATTTACATTGGATTGAGGCTTCTTTATCCTATTTTACTGGGGAAAACTTTATCTCATTTGGTCAATCCAAGGGTCTTTTTCGTAACATTTCCCAGTTATGTTTTGATTTTTTATATGCTGGGAAAAGTGACTTGGAGAGTTTTGGCAGGTTGAAAAGTTAATAAGATATTATTTGGAGAGTCAGTTCAATGAATTGGTTTTTAAGAACAAAGAGAATGAATTTTAGAGAGTTATCACTAAAGGATGAAGACTTAATTTATGATTTGGATAGCGACCCGGAAGTAATGAAGTATATAACTTTGGGGGTTACTTCTACTCGAGAAGATATTCAAATTGCATTGAAAAAAACAGAGGAGTTGTTTCAAAAACATGAAGGTCGATTTGGATATTGGGCCGTCATTGATTCTTACACAAGTGAGTTTATGGGTTGGTTTCACTTTAGACCATCAAAAAGCGATCCAGATAATATACAGCGAATTGAGTTAGGATACCGTTTTAAGAAAAAATTTTGGGGACAAGGTTTTGCCACTGAAGGAAGCATGGCTTTCATAGAGTATGGTTTTAAAAATTTAAAAGTATCAGAAATCTATGCGATTGCATTAAAAGATCATACATCGTCTATGAGAGTAATGGAAAAAGTGGGATTAAAGTTTGTTAGAGAGTTCATTAGCCCGGATTTCGCAGGAACAACTTATCTTGATGTTGAATATGCAATTAAGCGAGATGATTGGCTTAAGGTCATGAAAAGTAATGAGTAATTTATGACAATATTATATGAAAATAATGGGTATCGTATTGAGTCTCTTGATAAAATTGAATTAATAAAATTGAGAGATCCCATTATTGATCAAGTTTATGATAACTATTCTAGTTTCAATACAGCAGGTCTGAATGTAAAGAAAGATGAAGCTAAGAATTTAAATGAAAAATTATCTCAATTGTATTCGATAAATTTAGCTCTTTTTTTTGAGGATCGATTTATTGGTTGGAGTGATGGGACTCAGTCTGCGGATAACCGATATCATATGAAGAACTCTGGTATTATTCTTGAGTATCGTGGAAAGGGATTATATTCATTGCTCCTTAATCAAGTGCTATTGCAGACTAAAGAGCAAGGCTTTATTGAACTGTATAGTCATCATAATACTGATAACAATACTATTATCATTGCTAAGTTAAAAAAAGATTTTTTTATTTCTGGATTTGAAATTTTACCAAAGTATGGGCTGACTGTTCAACTGAGTTATTGTCATAGTGGTGATTTGAAAAAGATGTTTGAATATCGAGCGGGAAGGAAGCTTGATCAAGCTATTAAGAATCGATTTCAAAACTAGAAAATCCATAA
>JAOHMI010000094.1 GCA_028101965.1 Bacteriovoracaceae bacterium | reverse complement strand
AGGAGAATAAATGAACTCAGATCAGCCAAATTTCCATATTCCAAACCCGATCGTTATAGAACAAACGGCAAAAGGGGAGCGACAGTATGATATCTATTCTAGACTTCTTCTTGACCGAATTATCTTTTTAGGTACCCAAGTTAACGATGTTGTGGCCAATTTATTGACTGCGCAGATGCTTTTTTTAGAGCAATCTGACCCAGAAGCACCTATTCACTTCTATATAAATAGTCCGGGTGGGTCTGTTTATGCAGGGTTAGGGATTTACGATATTATGCAGCATGTCTCTTGTCCAGTTTATACCTACTGTGTGGGAATGGCCGCTTCCATGGGCTCATTGCTGCTGCAAGCAGGTCATGCGGGACACCGCTATTCCATGCCACACTCAAGAATTATGATTCACCAACCTCTTGGGGGGGCTCGCGGACAAGCGACTGATATAGAAATTCAAGCGAAAGAAATACTTGATCTAAAAAAACAACTATATGATATCTATGTAAAACACTCCTCTGTAGGGAAAAAATATAAGGAAGTTGAGGTCGCCTGTGATAGGGATAACTACTTAAATCCTCAAGGAGCTAAAGATTTTGGCTTAATTGATGGGATCATTCTACCGAAAGGTAAAAAAGAGAATGTTTTATAGAATGCTAATAAGGTTAAAGAGGTTTAGATGACCACAACTAAAAACGGAAAATCTTCATACGGAAATTTACATTGCAGCTTTTGTGGGAAATCCCAAAAAGAAGTAAAAAAGCTTATTGCAGGACCCGGGGTCTATGTATGCGATGAATGTATCGAACTTTGCAATGACATTATTTTTGAAGACTCAGTAAAGAGTGTTGCTAAAAATATTGTTGATAATGTTCCTAAGCCTGCTGAGATAAAGGCATACCTTGACCAATATGTTATTGGACAGGAACGAGCAAAGAAGATTATCTCTGTTGCGGTTCATAATCACTATAAAAGAGTGAGTTATAAGCCCTCAGGAAGAAATAATAAGGATGATGTTGAATTAGCAAAATCGAATATTCTTTTAGCCGGTCCAACTGGTTCAGGAAAAACTTTGATTGCTCAATCTCTTTCTAAATTCCTAAATGTGCCTTTTGCCATCGCCGATGCAACTAGCTTAACTGAAGCGGGTTATGTTGGAGAAGATGTGGAAAATATCATTTTATCTCTTCTCCAAAATTGTGACTTCGATATAGAGCGTGCTCAAAGAGGAATCGTATATATCGATGAAGTAGATAAAGTGGCCAAAAAAGGGGAAAACCCTTCCATAACAAGAGATGTATCAGGAGAAGGTGTTCAGCAAGCTCTTTTAAAACTTATTGAAGGAACGGTTGCCTCAGTACCGCCTAAAGGTGGAAGAAAGCATCCTCAACAAGAATTTCTTCAAGTAGATACGAAGAATATTTTATTCATTGTCGCCGGTGCCTTTGTTGGAATGGATAAAATTATTGATGGGCGAATGAACAAGAAAAAAGCATTTGGTTTAGCTGGTGCAGTTAAGACAGCAGAAGCCGAAGATTCTAGTGTCAATGAAGCTGAAGAAAAAATCCTTGCGGTTAAACATATTGAACCAGAAGATCTAGTTAAATTTGGATTGATTCCTGAATTTATTGGTCGACTACCAGTTACGGCTTTATTAGAAGAGCTGGATCAAGATGCTTTAATGCAAATTTTAACTGAGCCTAAAAATGCTATAACCAAGCAATATCAAAAATTATTTGATTTTGATGGAATTGAATTAGAATTTGATAAAGAGGCTTTAGAAGAGATCACTAAAATTGCTATTAAAAAGAAAACAGGAGCCAGAGGACTGCGCTCAATACTTGAGCAAACCATGTTGGATGTTATGTATGAAGTGCCTGGGAACACTAAAGTTTCTAAGTGCATCGTAACAGCAGAGTCCATTCGAGGTGAAGAGAGACCTAAATTGATTGAGGGCCCACGTAAAGAAAAGCCCGAATCAGAGCCGAAAGGTAAAGGTAGCCTAGAAAATGCGGCATCCTAAAATCTAAAATTTTCTTAACTCTGACTATGTCAAAATTGCCATACCTTTTATCCAAAGGTTTTTCGATGTGACTGAAAAGCCCTGTAGGAGCTTGATTTCACACGGTTGTTTTCTTTTCCTCCAGTGCACAATGTATAAACAAAACTCTGTTAGGATTTATTTTCCCAACCTTTTTTTTTGACCTGAATCCCCTTTTGGGGGACAATTAAAAGGAATTCTTTCAATAATTTCCAAGGAAGTGAAATTAGAGAAAGCCGAAATCAAGGATAGAGCGCAGGAGGTGCTAATGTCTTCAGAAAAGACGTCGAATAATCAACAAACCTTTCCTTTACTTCCATTACGAGATGTTATTATTTTTCCTCATATGGTAGTTCCTCTATTTGTAGGTCGAGAAAAATCAATTTCAGCATTGGAAAGAGCAGCTAAAAATAACAATGAGTTATTTCTAGTTACTCAAAAAGATGCATCGGTTTTAAATCCCGATCGAGATGATGTTTACACAATTGGTACAGTGGTAAATATCATTCAGATGCTTAGGCTTCCTGATAATACTGTCAAAGTATTAATAGAGGGTAAGTATCGAGCTCGATTAGAAAACTTTGTTTATGATAAGGACGGTTACACCGCTGATGTCATTCAATGCGAAGATGAAGGAATTGATCCAGTTGAAATGGAAGCCTCAGTAAGAGGTGTTAAAAATATCTTTGAACAATACGTGAAGTTGAATAAGAGAATACCACCAGAATTATTAATGAGTATTTCTTCCATTCAAGATCCTTCAAGGCTCGCAGATATTATCGTCGCTCATCTAACTATGAAAATTCCAGAGAAGCAACAAATCTTAGATGCTATTTCTGTTTCAGATCGTTTAGAACTTCTCTTAGAAAAAATGCAGGGTGAAATAGAAATCATCAATGTTGAGAAGAAAATTAGAACTCGCGTGAAGAACCAAATGGAGAAATCACAAAAAGAGTACTATTTAAATGAGCAAATGAATGCCATCCAGAAAGAACTAGGCAATAAAGATGAGAAGTCAGATCTTCAGGAAATGGAAGAACGTCTGATGAAAAAGAATATGCCCAAGGAAGCTGGGGATAAAGTTAGAAAAGAAATTCGAAAATTAAAGTCTATGTCACCAATGAGTGCGGAGGCTTCGGTTGTACGAAATTATATTGATTGGATGCTAAACCTTCCTTGGTTTGAGTACACTCAAGACGACAACTCTGTGGCTCACGCTCGTGAAGTTCTTGATGAAGATCACTATGGACTTGAAGAAGTAAAAGATAGAATAGTTGAGTATCTTGCGGTTCGCGCGATGGCAGGGGATAAAGCTAAAGGAACAATTCTTTGTTTAGCAGGTCCTCCTGGTGTCGGTAAAACTTCTATATGCCAATCACTCGCCGACTCGATGGGACGTAAGTTTGTTCGAATTTCACTTGGTGGAGTTCGTGATGAAGCTGAGATTCGTGGACATCGTAGAACTTATGTTGGCGCCATGCCTGGAAAGATTGTTCAATCATTAAAGAAAGCAGGAACAAGTAATCCGGTTATTCTTTTAGATGAAATTGATAAGATGAGCTCTGATTTTAGAGGAGATCCAGCTTCTGCCATGCTAGAAGTTTTAGATCCTGCTCAAAATAAAAACTTTGGTGATCACTACGTGGAAGTAGAATATGATTTATCTAAAGTTATTTTTGTTATGACGGCCAATGATGTGGGAAGAATTCCGGGACCGCTTCGTGACAGAATGGAAATTATTCATATTCCTGGATACACGCCAACTGAAAAACTGCAAATTGCAAAAAAATATTTGCTTAAAAAAGGTTGTGACTCGCACGGATTAGAAGAGTATCCAGTTAAAGTAACAGATAATATTTTTACAAAGATCATTACTGAATATACTAGAGAAGCTGGTGTGCGTGGTCTTGAGAGAAATATTAATACGGTTTGTCGAAAAATTACCACAGAGATTGTGACTAAAAATCATGAGAAAGGGAAAAAGTTTTCGGTTACCGAAAAGTTACTTCGAAAATATCTCGGGCCGCAGAAATTTGATCGCTCTAATATTGAATCAAAACCTGCTGTTGGTTTAGTGAATGGCTTAGCTTGGACCAGTGTTGGTGGAGAAATTTTAAATATCGAAGTTGTCACAGTGCCAGGAACTGGGAAAATTCAGGTGACTGGTAAGCTAGGTGAAGTTATGCAAGAGTCCGCTAAAGCAGCTCTTAGCTATATTCGATCCATTAGCCATCATATTGGTGTTGATCACGAATGGTATGGTAAAAACGATATCCATATTCACGTTCCAGAAGGGGCCACTCCAAAGGATGGGCCATCTGCAGGAATAACCATGGCCACAGCACTTTGTTCCGCGGTGACTAATATCCCAGTAAAGCAAGATGTTGCCATGACAGGTGAGATTACTTTAAGAGGGCGAGTTCTTCCCATCGGTGGATTAAAAGAAAAGATTCTTGCTGCTAAACAAGCTGGGGTTAAAACAGTGGTTATCCCAGGAAAGAATGAGAAAGATCTTGAGAAAGTACCTGCAGAGATTAAGTCTAATTTGACGATAATTCCTTGTGTGGAGACCAAAGATGTTCTTAAAGTGGCACTACAATTAGCTCATCCAGAGGATTTCATGAATGTAGTGGATTTAAAAGTAATCGAAAACAATCCACCAGTCGCTGAGGTTGCTAACCAATAGAAATTATAACAGCATTTAATACTATCTAAGGGGATAAGATTTTCAGTATATGAGATCTTTTCCCCTGAAATAATGCATATTTCCCGTGTATCTGATTGACAAAAATAATTCTTTTCACTAATCTTACGTCTTCTGAATTAAACGGGCGTTTAGCTCAGCTGGGAGAGCGCTACCCTTACAAGGTAGATGTCGGCGGTTCGATCCCGTCAACGCCCACCATAACTTAATAATCCACCGTTAAATTCACCTATAGCTTCGATTCGAATTCGTTCACATACATTTGTATGCTCACTCATTCTCACTTGCTATAAGTAAATTTTTCGGCAAATTCTTAAGCTATGGTTCTAAAAATAGTTTTTTCATGTATGCCAAACGAAGTTTGGTTATGTACTAGAAGTACGCGCCCTCAAGATTCGCTTGTTTTCCTAAAAATTGAATGGATTTGAAGATTAGATATTTGGTTAAAGGGATCGAAGAGAATGGGCGGCGTGGGCAAAAGCTGTTAAGATTTTGAACATGCAAATCAAACAGGAAGTTTGATTTAGTGAATGACTCTGTCTCCGGGATGAGGAGCTTGAGGAAATAAGTGGGAATAACGGTACCGTATCAATGTCCTCCAATTTATTTTCTCAACTTAAATTATAAATTATTATCATTAGGACATTTTCGCAGGGAACCAAAATTAGAGTAAATATAGATTAAAATTAGGTATATATGAAAAAAGAACCTGAGTTAAAATATTTTTTTAATTTATGTGTGAAAACTCTAAAACCTGAAGCAAGCTTCTATTTAACTTCTGTTGTTTATGGAATTGGAGTTAGCATACTTTCTCTTGCTATACCGATTTCAGTTCAAGCACTTGTCAATACAGTATCCTTTGGTGTTCTAACTCAACCAATAATTATTTTAAGTTTTATTTTATTGGGGTTATTGATTCTTTCAGGTGTACTAAATGCTTTTCAAGTTTATGTTATTGAATTATTCCAAAGACATTTCTATACGCGAGTCAGTACCGATATAACTTTAAAATTACTTTATTCGACTCCAAAGGAATTGAGTAAGAAAAATGGAGTTGATTTAGTAAATCGCTATTTTGATGTGATGACGGTGCAAAAGAAAATTGCGATCCTTTTAACAGGCGGAATTACAATTGTATTACAAACAATTGTTGGTTTATTGCTATTAGCTTTTTATCATCCTTATTTTTTAATTTTCGATATTATATTCATAATTATGCTTTGGCCTGTTTGGTCCATTTATTCAAAAAAAGCTATTATCGCAGCGACAGAAGAGTCAAAATCAAAATATGAAATGGCCACTTGGTTAGAGGAAATTGCGCGTATAAATCATTTCTTTAAAAACACTGAAACAAAGTCTTTTGCGATTCAAAGAGCAGATCAAAACATTAAAAGTTATTTGATAAATCGAAAAAAACATTTTTACTATTTATTTAGTCAAAATGTATTACTGCTAATTATATATGCAGTTATGAGTTCTTTTATCCTGGGATTAGGTGGTTTACTCGTTATTAAAGAGGAATTAACTGTTGGTCAACTTGTTGCTGCAGAATTAATCGTAACTGTTATTTTAGGCAGCTTCTCAAAGTTTGGAAAATATCTTGAATCGATATATGATTTAATTGCTGCTACTGAAAAAATAAGTTCTCTCTATGCAATTGATCAATATAAAGAACCAGAAAGTATTATCGACGAGGTCAAAAAATATGATTTAAAACTATCAAAGATT
>JAOHMI010000092.1 GCA_028101965.1 Bacteriovoracaceae bacterium | reverse complement strand
GCTTTCTAAATTCGCTGAAAAAAATTGCCATGCTAATATTAGTAAGGGCAATAAGAATGTTAAATCCTTGTTTGATGAATATTGGTACTTCTCAAGATCGGAAACCATGATTAAGAACCTCGCTCTTGCTTGAAAAACTAATATTATTAAATTTTAAATTTGTAGGTGAATTTATGATTGTTTCAATAATATAAATCACATCTTCAAGCGATAACATTTTATCTCTTTCAAAAACATTTTCATACTTGTCCCAATCTGAATCATCTATAGCGCCAAAGTATAAGTCGACAAATTGATACTTTTCCCTTTCCCACTCTACTTTTAAACACTCAATCCCACCTTTAAGAGCATGCTTACTCATCACATACCCAAGGGAGTCGGGATAACCATTAAGAGAAGTTATTCCAAGCAAATTAAAAATGACTGTATCCTCAAATTCAAAAAAAGGTTTCGCTAGCGACAATGCATAAATCGAGTGAGCAGCATTTATCAAGTAGTGCTTATTCAATGAAGCAATCGTCGTCTCACTAAGTGACTCTAAATCCATATAATTTATAAGATTAAAGTAATAAGAAATACTTTGCTCTGAATCGCGAATAAGATCATAGAAAGACTCAATACTTTTTTCATCGTTAATATTCAAGAAGCTATCAACGAGATTAGGATGAGTAATTTGCAGCTCAATCTCAGAGCCAGCATAAACAGTAAGGTTTAAGTTTAAAAGTTTTTTGACTAAACTTAACCCTAATTGAGTATCGGCTCCTAGAACAACCGCTGTCTTCATCAAAGTTTACCTTTTCTATTATATCCTTAGCGAGCGATGCCGATGGCCCTCGTTTCTCTAAGCACAGACACTTTAATCGAACCTGGATAAGACATCTCTTCTTCAATCTTCCTGGCGATATCTTTACTCAAAAGAACTGTACTTGCGTCATCCACTTTATCGTTCTCCACAATTACTCTAATCTCTCGACCAGCAGAAATTGCGTAAGATCTTAAGACACCTTCAAAAGAATTGGCGATTTTTTCAATATCAGTAACTCTAGAGACATAAGATTCTTTAAGAAATTTTCTAGCCCCTGGGCGGGCACCGCTTAGGGCGTCAGCAATATTAACCAAGTGAGCAAGAATTGATTCAGATTCAACGTCTTCATGATGGGCACGAACCGCATGGATAACATCAGGTGCTTCACCATACTTTTTAAGAAAGTCAGCCCCAATGACAGCATGACTTGCTTCTGCAGAAGCATCAATCGCTTTACCTACATCATGCAGTAATCCTGCTCTTCTGGCTTGCTTTACATTTAAGCCTAGTTCAGCTGCCATTGCACCACAAAGAAAAGCTGCTTCTAGAGCATGTTGGTATTGATTTTGAGTATAACTAGTTCTCCAGTTAAGAGCTCCTACCATTTTCAAAACCTCTGGATGCATTCCATGAACACCAATTTCCATTTGAGCTTTTTCACCTAGTTCTTTTAAAGTTGAATCAAATTCTACTCGGCACTTATCATGGAATTCTTCAATTTTAGCTGGATGTATTCTTCCGTCCGCAATAAGTCTCTCGATAGTCATTCGAGCAATCTCTTTTCGCACAACATTAAAAGAAGATATAGTTACCATTCCTGGAGTATCATCAATGATTAAGTCCACACCACAAATTTGCTCAAAGGCTCGAATGTTCCGGCCTTCACGGCCAATTAATCGCCCTTTGATTTCATCATTAGGAAGTTCAACGGAGCTAATAGTTTGCTCTGCAACACATTCACCTGCAAATCTTTGCATAGCGATTGAAAGAACTCTCTTAGCTTTTTTCTCAGCATCTTCCTGAGCTTCTTCTTCAATTCGTTTAATTAATTTAGCCGCTTCAACTTTAGTTTTCTCTTCAATTTGAGCAAGGAGAATTTCTTTAGCTTGCTCTTGAGTCATACTAGCCACTTGAGTTAACTTGGCTACTATTTCATCTTGTTTAATACTATATGTTTCTTTTGCCCTTTCAACATCCTCTTTAACTTTAGCAACTTCCTCTTCTTTAGATTTTAATTTTGCAAGCTCTTTATCTTTTTCTTCAATTTTTTGATCTAAATTGAATTCTTTTTTCGTCAGTCCTCTTTCCAAGTCCGAAATACCTTTTTTCTTTTTATCGTATTCTTTTTGCAACTCATCTTTCATCTCATTAACAATTGCCTTGGCATCGTACTTGGCACTTTTCTTAATATCATTAGCCCTTTTATTAGCATCCTTGATAATAGAATCAGATTTTGTCCTAAGCTCTTCTTCCTTTTTACCTTGATTTATTTTGTTCATAACAACCATTAAACCAGCACCAAGGGCGAGACCCACCACTGAAAATATAATTATATTAATATCCATATATGTTCCTTTTTTATCGATAAACTTTTTGTTCTGTTACTATATAATCCACAGGCATGTCATGATCTAAAAACGGTAGTTCTTCTATTACTTGCAATTCATAACATAGACCAATGGTATAAAAATGCCTTGTTCTTTTGGATAAATACTTATCATAATATCCCTTGCCTCGTCCTAATCGTTTTTTATTTTTTCCATGAAATGCAACCCCCGGGACAAGCAGGGCATTAATATCTTGGCAAACTTGAATTCTCTCATCACTTTCACTTTGCTTTGCGTCGAGAAAATAATCCCAATTTTTCTCATTTTGAATTGCGGCCTGGTCTCCTTTACAAAAAATCATCTCATCACCCCTTAAAACCGGAAAACCCAAAACAAAAGAATCTGATAGCTGATTTAAGCCAAACCGTGGCTCATGTCCGATGGGAAAGAATGCACCAACCGTATTCTTTTCTTCTAAAAGGTCATTAAGTAATGCAATTAAATTACTTGCTATGCTTTGATCATAAGTTAAACGAGATTGACATTCGACCTGACCCACCAAGTCTTTGACTCTTTTGCGGACACTATTCTTATCAGAAACACTTACTTCATTCATCATGATCATTCATTCGTTAATTTTAAACAATTAAGAAAGAAATAATCCTCACTGAGTCAGTGAAGATGTTTTAGATTCGTTGAGAAAGGAAATAGCATTTTTTATATCAAGTTTTAATTCAGATAATGAGTTTTTATATTCATCTTCTTGAGTCATGATTTGTTTCATCAAATCGAGCCCAACAAGAACTGATAGTTGATGGCTTTTTAAACCCGGCTTGTCTTTTTGGACATTCTCAATTTCTTGTTTAAATCGTTCAATAATTCTTTCTGCTTTGATCGGCCCATCTTCTGAGTTTTCCAACTTGATATCTAAGCCTAAGATAGAATATTGAGTATTTTCGTCTGACATAAGAATCTTATTTCCATTTCAATGAGTTCAATTTCTTTCGCTACTTAAAATTTAACTAAATATTCTTTAAACGTCATCTAAAAGTGAAAAATTTATTCTGTAATAGGTTCCTATGGGGTAATACTTGTAGGGTTTAAGTCAGTTGATGAGTTAATCCCGAGCAGAGAATTCAAATAGAGTTCAGTGTCAAAAACATCTAAGTCTTCTTGCTCTTCTCCTACCCCGATATAAGTTATCGGGACCTGTAATTTATCCACGATTCCTATTGCTGAACCGGCTTTTGAAGAACCGTCACACTTGGTAAAGATTAAACCGGTCAAACCTAGAGCGGCGTTAAACTCCTCAGCCTGCCTCAGGGCATTTTGGCCTGTAATTGCATCAATAACTAAAAAGACATCATGAGGTGAAGAATCTAAGACCTTTCCCATAACTTTTTTAGTTTTTTTAAGTTCATCCATTAAATTGGATTTTGTATGTAATCTCCCCGCCGTATCAATAATACAATAATCAACGTTACTCTCCACGGCTTTTTGAACAGTTTCGAAAGCGACACCAGAGGGATCTGCTCCTTCCTTTGATTTAACAATCTCTACATCTGCTCGTTTACACCAAGTTTCAAGTTGCTCTACTGCAGCAGCTCGAAAGGTATCACATGCCCCTACCATAACCTTGGCACCCATATTTTTTAATCTAGTGGCAAGTTTACCAATTGTTGTGGTTTTACCCACTCCATTAACCCCAACTATCATTATGACATGAGGAGATTTTTGAGAGCTATCTGAAATAGGTGTTTTTATTTTTGATATTAAAGTTTGTGGTTCATCAAGTTTAACCTGTACTGGAATCATTTTATTAATTAACTTTTCTTTTATAGAAGATAGCATTTCCTTAATATTCACTTCTCCTTGCCCACTCAAACTCATCTTTAAGTCATCAAAAATTTCTTGGGCTAAAACTGGAGGCAAGTCAGCTGAAAATAAAATTTCTTCTATTTCTTCCAATGCCTCTTCATTCATTTCACCTTTACTTACGATACTAAAAAGTCTTCCCCAAACAGCACTTCTGGTTTTTTCCAAACCGTTCGAAACTCTGGATGCCCAAGACTTCTCAGGCTTGGCTTCAACAGTTTTTTCAACTAATTTAACTTCTTCTACTGAAGCAACTGTTTTTTCACCTTGCTCTTTTTTCTCAGTTGGTTTTTCTTCATAAGTTAGTTGTGGAGTAGTTATCCCTTTATAAAAGAGAACCAGAGACTGTAGAACTAAAATAATAACACCACTAAGTCCCATAAGAGAAAAGGGGCTATTTATATCAAAAAATAATTCCATTAAAATTTTCCTTAGTTATTGTCGTTTCTAGGTTATTCTAAAAAGATTGTAAACCACATTGGCCGTCATCCCCCACAGAAGAGCCTTTGAACTTTTTCCTCTTTGAGATTGCCCAAAAAGGGTTTTAGAGTGATCAAAAAAATAAAACTGAAAGCTTTGACCATTCCGATGGTAATTTGAATATCCCCAATTATCATTATTTTTGAATTCTGGGATGGGAATGGAAAATGTTTCAACCCATTCCCCATTAGACTTCACATTTTTCATGAAAGTATCCAAATTATATTGTTTTATTTCAAAAATTACTGGAATTGTTACTTTTCTCCCACGAGTTTGGCTAGGCTTTCCATAACCTAAAAACTCTAAATCTTGCGCTGATATTGAAGTCTCCTCTTCAAACTCCCTTTTAGCCGTTTCAAGAAAGCTTTCACCTTTCTTACGCGCCCCTCCAAACATTCCCACTTGCCCCGAATGTGTTGGCATCTGATCAGAACGCAGAATTAGTAAAATTTCATTATCAATTAAAACTGTCGCTATGGCATATTTCCAAACATTATCGTGTATAAGTTCAGAGTAATGTTGATTTAAATCTTCTAGTGTATATATATTCATCAAAAGATATTATCACGAATTAAGAAAAAAAAGTGAACTGAGAGATAATGGGACAAATTCAGGAGTTTTATTTTTTTGTAGCTAGAGTTAAGCAATTTCTTGCTAAAGCGAATTTTTTAGAAATCATAACCCCACCCATGGTTGAAAACCCTGGGGTCGAATCTCACATCCACCCCTACCAAATCTATCAGGCTCAAAATTCACAAAAAACAAGTTATTACTTAAATACATCTCCAGAATTTAAACTTAAAGAATGCTTGGCCAGAGACCCTGAGTTACAAAATATCTATAGTTTGAATTATGCCTTTAGAGATGAACCACAGTCTCCGATTCATCGTTCTCAATTTCTTATGCTAGAATGGTATAGAGTTAATCAAACTTATAAAAAAATCATGCAAGACTGTGAAGATCTAATTTCATATTTAAATCCGAAATTCAATAGCATGGAAAATCGAACTGTTTCATCTTTATTTCAAGAATTCTTAAATTTTGACCCGACTGATTTTAGTAATACAAAAGAATTAAAATTAAAAATTAAAAAAGATATTAAAGAAGTTATTCTTCCAAAAGATGATCTTGCTTGGGATGATTACTTTTTTCTAATTTGGCTCAACTGCATTGAACCAAAACTTAAAAACTACTCTGCAATTATTGTAAAAGAATACCCTGCTCAATTATCAGCTTTTGCCCAAATAAATAAATCAAATCCAAAAGTTTGCAACCGATTCGAACTTTTTATCAATGGTATTGAAATAGCGAATTGCTACCAAGAGGTTACTGATCCCATTGAGATGGAAAATAGAATTCAAGAACTACTCAAGATTAAGTATGACTCCTATAAATACAATTTGCCCTACCCTCAGTTGTTTATTGAACAATTTAAAAAAGGATATCCTCCTTCCAGTGGAATCGCTTTAGGTGTACAAAGATTATATGGAGCTTTAGCTAAAAGTGAAAATATATTTTTACTTGAGGATTAAACAAAACTTTAAGATCGTTTCGGCTTTAACAAAATCCTTATGCACGGACTGAGCCCAACTCTGATGATACATAAGCTCCTTCTCTAATCTCAAGTTATTAGTTTTGATATTTTCCTTGGTAAGACGATTAGCGATATCAACAGAAAAGTTCCCATACCAATGAGATAGCTTCTCCTCACTTTCAAATGCATCAATTAAATCTAAAACTTGATTAAAAAGTAACTTTTTAAACATTTCTTTTGTTTGAGACTTCGCGACTTCTTCTAAGTTTTGAATTCCAACATAATTTAAAAAAAGATTCTGGTCATCTTTAGAGAAAATAAAATGGCTCGGTTTATCGCTACCTTGTTGAAAAAAAAGAGAGGATGAATATAAATTTCTTATTATTCCTTCCCTGGTCCCCCCTTGAAGAAGAGTATTTAACCACTTTTGTTGATCCTCTTTT
>JAOHMI010000093.1 GCA_028101965.1 Bacteriovoracaceae bacterium | reverse complement strand
TCGCCTTTAAATTATTTAATTATCATAGGAGAATGAAAAATGAGTCAAAAAAATTATTCGTAAAATGGAAAGTTGAGGGAAACACTTATACTAATTACGAGCCTGCAGCATGCCCAATTAATGGTAGTAGTTTTTTCAAATTTTCGAGATGCTTTATATCGAAAAATTCATCCTCTGAAGGAAGATAAATGATTTTTTCTCTTTCTTTTATTTCAGATTTAAATTTTGTGTTTTCTATTTCCATTAAGGCAAGTGGATTACCATCCTCATCAAAACCTGGGGGATCATTAAGGTCGACGTCCATAAATACTTCTCCTGCAAAGACTTAAAGTTCGATGCTTACCTAAACTTGGATGATAAATTTCTTAGCACCTTTTATGTGGCCATTAAACTTGGCACCAGCAAAAAGTACTAAATTATTGACCCCTCTGAAGTATTTAATATTATTGAAAAACATTCATTACCCGAGTGAACGGCTAAACTAAATATAAGAAAAATCGATAAGCCTAATGGTGGTAAAGAAATGAATAAATTATTAATATCAATGATAATTTTCTTAAGCTTCTTCTCATGTTCGAAAAAAAAGAATGTGAAAAAGAAGGTTTTGGTCCAAGCGCAAATTCGCATGGCCGCTCTTGCTGGTTATGGTGGTGGCGGAATATTAATTGGAACTAATGGGCCAGAATCATTTACCTATTTTTTAGACTCAAATAATTTAACTATTGAACTGCCTAATGGTGTGTGGGATTTTATTGTAATTGCTTGGGCAGGAGGAGCTGGTAGCTTTTCTGGAAATAATTTATGTGATGTAAAACAAGGCATTAGCTTAGAAGGAGACGAAGTTGCACTGCCTTTTAATCTTGCTTCAGGTAAATGTAATAACCCTATTCTAGGACCTAGCTTTAGCCGAAACGGTGCCGGACATTTTAATCCATTATACTTTAATAGTTGCTCTAATTGGGTACAGATGATTCAGGATGAAGGTCCAATTGATCTTTGGTCTACTCAAAATATTGCTTATTGTGACGATTCAGAGGGAAAAGAGATTTCTTTTAAAATTAGAATGTATCAAAATCCTTTATCCAATAATCCATGGGGGACAAAGTCCGATCCAGTGGAATCAATTTGCCAAGGAGATCGCACTTTGGGATCAGGATCCTTATTTAGTAATCAAACCATTCGTTGGCCAATAATTGATCCCAACTTTGCAAAAATTCCTTTTGAAGTGATTGCCTTTGACGGCGCAAACTGTACAGGAGGCTCAACTGTTTATGAATTTAGAAATGGCTCAGGTGCTCCTGCAGAAGGAGACTTGGGACTATTTATGGCCGATGCAAGCAAAATTGGTGCCCATCTTAATAGTAATTTATGTGAAGGAGCTTTTTTAACAAATGCACCATTCGCAAATCACACAACCACCTTAGTGGGTGGTAAAGAATTTTTAATTTGCACTCCTGTACAATTACAAGCGATAGCAGACAATTGGCCAGCTCTTAATGTATTAAGCGGAGTTGAGTTTAGAATTGGTAAAGATCTGAATTTAAGTTCTGGCTTTACTGGTCCAATTGGGAATAGCACATTTCCTTTTAATGCAGATTTTGATGGAAGTGGATACACATTGTCCAATTGGACCTATACTGGATCTGATAATCATGCGGGGCTCTTTGGTGTCGTTGGTGATGCCGAAATTAGAGATATTACAATTGATAATTTTAACTTTTCTCCCAGTGGGTCTAATCAATTTGTTGGAACTTTATTTGGAGTTCTTGAAGATTCAGTTTCAATTCGAACTGAAATTTCAAATATATCAATTAAAAACTCAACATTAACTTGTGATGATTGCGATCGACTTGCAGGGCTTGGTGGCAATGTTGAAATTGCAGTTGGAAACAGGGATATAGAATTTCGCGATATTGATTTGAGTGGCATGTACATTAATGGTGGAGTTCCAGGAACAGCATCAATGGATGTAGGCGGAGTTTTTGGACGTTTCTATTCTGATAATTCAATAGGCTTAAGGGCAAATGATATTTCTTTTCATGGTAAATTAGATGGTGGATCCCACGTCGGAGGTTTTACAGCGTTAATGCAACACTCAGAACTAGAAAACTGTGAAATTTCCGCCTACGATGAAGTAACCCCAAGTGAGGGACCTAGTGTAAATTATATTCAAGGTCATGATTTCTTAGGCGGTATCGCAAGTGAAATTTGGGTTGGAGTTAAGGTTAGCAAATGTGAAGCCCACGTGGATATAAAAGTTACTGGATCTGATAGTCAAGGAGCATCAGGAGTTTCCTCAAGAGAGAAAATTGGTGGGGCCTTTGGTTCAGTGGAAGATGGAGGATTTAATGATCTTTCCATTACTGTGGATATTTCTACTACTGATACAGATGAAACCATTTATGTTGGAGGACTTGTTGGTGTTGAATGTAATAGTGCTCTTTGTAATAACGTTTGTAATAACTATCCCAATTTTATAAATATTGATGTGGATTCAACCATTCAAGTAAATGGACTTGGTGTCGCCGGTGCATTTGGTTATGCCGAATGTAGTGAAGTAAAAAATATTTTAGTGGAAAGCTCTATTGATGTTGAGTCTCAAAGCGATAGTGATAATTATGAAAGAGGTCTTTATGCCGGTTGGCAAGGAAGCAGTTCCTCTGTCAAAATGGCCTTACTCGAAGGTGATGTGAGAGGTTCTAAAAAGTTAGGTGGAGTAACTGGGCATAATCAAGGAAATATTGAAGAAGTTTACGTTAAAGATGGATCACTGGTTACATGTGACAATACTGATGCTTCATTGGGCAGTGTTGGAGGTGTTATTGGATATAATAATACTTCCGTAGGAGTTTATGTTCAAAATATAATCTCTCATACAGATGTTTTTTTTGAAGACAATGTGAATTCTTTCGATTTAGGAGGGGAGTTCATAGGAGATAATATCGATAATGAGGCAGCCCGCTATGATAACATCTATGTATTTGGATTTTTAAAAGAAACTGGTGGATCAGATGTTGCAATATCTTGTGGTAATTCAAGTTCATGCTCTAATTTTGATGGGCCAGATATTTGGACTTCTCCTCAATCATATGGGGGATCATTTTTAATCGATGAGTGGGCAGATGATGGAGGAGGAAACGCTACACTCGCTTTTTATATAGCGTGGAAATCTTTTGACGATACAGTTGCCGGAAATTATTTTGATCCATTTCATTTAACCGATTGTCATGATTGGGATAAAATACAAAATAATGCTGTTCTTATGTATAAGTCATATATATTAGATAATGATATATTTTTCGATGCAGCAGGATGTCCGGCCTTTGTTCCAATTGGTGGAGATGAGAATGAAGTAGCTCCTCATAAATTCTTAGGAAATATTATTTCAAATAAAAAGTGGCTGAGAAATATAACTGTAAATATTGGCACAGATGTTAGTGATCCTTGGGGCATTATACGGATCCTAGGTGATGAGTATAGTTCTGTTTACCCTGAAATTGGCGATTGGAGAGAACCTTTGGTCATTAAAAATGTTGAGTTCAACGCTGGTTCATTCGAAATGAGTGCTGGCTTTGGAGTTGCCGTTGGTAAAGTGGAAAGAGGGCAAGTCTCAGCCCATGTGGAATATAGCGATTTAACCGCTGGCGGAACATGCGGTGGATCGTGTACGCAAGGTGTTGGTGGAGTGGTAGGACATATGGTGCAAGGATCTATGGATAGTAGCTCTTATCGTTATGGAACTATAGATTTATCCGCAGGGTCTTATGACAACGTGGGTGGCTTATTAGGATATATTCGCTCAACTAGTGGAAGTGAAGCTCGGGTGAGTTTTTATGAAACCATGTCAGACGCTACTATATTCGCGGCCTCAAATGTCGGAGGATTAATTGGAGGGATCTCTGCAGGTGGTTCAAACCCAACAGATGTTTTTATTAATGATAGTTATTATTTTAATGATACTGCAAACAGCTTAACCGCTAGTTCAGGTATTAAATCAGGGTCATTTATTGGGCGTATGATTCAAGATTCGGACTCTCAAGGTGTTTCAGTTGATATTGATAATTGCTATTCTTTCGCAAATTTATCCGGAGATGGAACAAAAGCCATTGAGGATGCAATCAATGTGGGTGGTGCGGTTAATCTAAATGTGAACTTAAAGAGCAATTTTTATTATAGTACCGCTGATACCTCAACTGCTTCGCAAACATTTTCTGAAGCTACGATAGGTGGAGGAAATACTTTTAATCGTTATAATAATAAAGCTGAACTTTATAATGCCCTTGATGGGAATTTAGATGAAGAGAGATTTACATTAAATCCAAACGATCAAAGAGCGTATCTCTACTATGAAGTGGATGGTTATTATAAGGATGATGACGATTAAATTAGAATTATTTCTTTAAGCTATTTAAGAATTTCTCAATTACATTTTTTTGTTCTTCAGATGCCCAATAATCTCGAAGTGCTAGATCATATTTTTTAGCTTTGTCGGCAGTGTATTTCTTTACAGTATCTTCTCGCAGGTGAGCTTTTGTTCGGGAAAACGTTTCATTGGGTATTCTTGCCAGATTCTTTGCATATTTCAAACTAAAGTCAATCAAGTTTTCAGCACTTGTTAGTTCATCCACCAATCCATATTTTTGCGCAATTAGAAAACTGTACCCTTTAGCGAAGTAAAAAACTTCTTGCATATACTTTGGTGGTAAAATGAATCTCATAATCTCCAAAGGTACTGAAGGGAAGGGAACTCCAACAGCTAATTCCGTTATTCCAATTTTAGCTTTTTCATTTTTCACTGCAATTTTATAATCGCAACAAGCAGCAATAATACAGCCTCCAGCGAGGGCGTGACCGTTTATGGCACCAATCACCGGCTTGGGGAACTCAAATAAAGTACGAAAGCATAAATCTAATGCATCCATAAACTCAAATAAATAATGATCCCCTGAGGTGAAAACCTTTTTTAAATTTATTCCCGCGCTAAAGCAGTTTCCATTTCCAGTTAGAGTGACTCCATGGCAATCATTGTTGGATTTTAATTCCATAAATGTGTCAGTGATCTCATTTAGGAAGTTAGTATCAAGAACATTAAGTTTTTCATTCTCCAGATTAACTAGAAAGAGATTGTCAGCTTTTTCATTTATATGAACAGACATAGATTTTTTCCTTTTTCAGGTTTAAAGATATCCCTATGAAAAGGGGCTGTAAATAAACTTTAGATAAAAAATAAGATGGATCTTTTTACCCCATAGGAAAAATTTTACCATTTCCCTCATTTCAATTTCTAGTGGTACGAAAAAAAAGTTATCCCCGCCATGTAAGGCAAGGGGATAAACACTTATTATTTCGATCGAGTAGGAAACTCATCTACTTTTCTCAAGTAGAATTTCAAGAAGAATTATTGAAAGTAAACTATGGAGGGTAAATCCTATGGGTTTTCGTATTAACACCAACGTGACTGCCATGGCGGCACAGCGTTCTTTAAGCCAAAACACAAAAGCATCTGAAAGCAATCTTAGTAAATTGTCTTCAGGTTCTCGTATCACAAAAGCCGCTGATGATGCCGCAGGTTTGGCCATTAGTGAAAAATTAAAAGCACAAATTCGCTCGGTAACTCAGGCGAATCGAAATGCGAATGATGGTATTTCCATGATCCAAACTGCTGAGGGTGGATTAAATGAAATTTCTTCAATGTTGACTCGACTACGAGAGCTAGCTGTTCAAGCCAGTTCAGATACTGTTGGAGACACTGAGAGAAGCTTCACTAACATGGAATATCAAAATTTGAAACTGGAGATTGAACGGATCTCCCAAGTAACAGAGTTCAATGGAACATCTCTTTTAAATGGTAAAGGGAAATCATTGGATTTTCAAATTGGTATTTACAATGATGATTTTCAAGATCGTATCACTTATGATTCGCAAAATATTAATGCGACTATGGGATCATTGAAAATAGATGAACTGGATGTAATGCAAAAAGGCAATGCCCAAAGTTCATTGGCCGTTGTGGATAAAGCGATTGAGAAAGTATCAGAGCAGCGATCCGCTCTAGGGGCAATTCAAAATAGACTGCAATCAACCAGTCGAAACTTAGAAATTTCAAATGAAAACTTAGCAGCAGCAAATTCTCGAATTAGAGATGTTGATTATGCGTCCGCCACCGCAGATAATGCTAAACTAAATATCCTTAATCAGGCAGGGACCTCTGTACTCGCTCAGGCGAATTCTAATGGTCAAAATGCTTTACGATTACTTGGTTAATTAGCCTAACTAGTAATATCGTAGTTGATTTAAAAAGCCCTCATAATAATGAGGGCTTTTTTTGTTCCTTTCTTGTTCCATCCCGTTTTTGATAAATATTTCAATTTTAGATTTCGTTAGTGACGATTAATTTTTCAAATAATAAAACATTTAGCACTATTCACCTGATAAGCTTTGTGAATCAACAGTTACTAGGAGTTCGTGATGAAACTTTCATTATTTACCATTTTATCAATATTTTTGATTTCAACTTTATTTGCTGGAAGTCATGTTAAAAAAGGGGTCATTATGACTGCTGATAATATTGTTGATCTAGGTGATTATGTTGAAGTTGATACCCCCCGCATTGAAGGATGCGCGAATCG
>JAOHMI010000091.1 GCA_028101965.1 Bacteriovoracaceae bacterium | reverse complement strand
CATCGTAAATATATAAAACATATTTCATTAGGAAATTAAATGAACCAATCAAACTACGCATTAGAGTATTTTTCACAAATTACAGAGAAAATTGATAATCAACTATTTTTTGGAAATAAACATTTAATTAACTATGCCATGATGGCCTATGCATTACGAGGTCACTTGCTTATTGAAGGACCTCCAGGAACGGGTAAAACTTTACTGGCCAAGCTCTTAGCGAAAGTTATTGGACAAAATTTTTCACGAATTCAATTTACTGCCGATTTGTTACCTGCAGATATCATTGGCTCTAGTATCTATCTACCTAAGGATCAGGAGTTTAAATTTATTCCCGGTCCCTTGTTTTCAACTATCATTCTCGCCGATGAAATTAATCGAACTCCACCGCGAACTCAATCAGCTCTCCTTGAGGCCATGGAAGAGAGACAGGTAACAATCGAAGGGAAAACTTATAAACTATCAAATAACTTTACAGTCATTGCCACTCAGAACTCCCTAGACTTTGAAGGAACATTCCCTCTACCTGAAGCTCAACTGGATCGTTTTCTATTTCGTGTGGTTATAAAGCATGCAAATATAGAGGATGAAGTTAAGATCTTAAAAAATGTACTTAATCCTAATTATAAGAATAAAATAAAAGAGCTAACACCAGTTAAATTTAATGAAGAACTATTTAACCAGCAACTCAACTCTATAAATATAGACGATAGTCTCTACCAATATATTGCCAAAATTATATTAAATATAAGGAAATCACCTATGATAACCTATGCACCAAGTGTTCGTGCTTCACTTTCTTTGATAAAAGGAGCAAAAGTAATTGCACTTTTAAATTCTCGAGACTATGTCATACCAGATGATATTATAAAGTTAATTCCTGTTACCCTTTCTCATCGATTAAAATTAAACCCAGAAGCCCTCATGAATTCAATGACAAAAGAAGCATTTCTTGATCAGGTTATTAAGCAAGTTGAGTTCCCTCAGTAATGAATAAAATCCTCTTTAACGAAAAACTATATATTCAAGCTGGATTACTAATACTAATACTTTCCGCATCCTTTATCATACCCATATTATTCTTACCAACTTTAGTTATATTTTTTCTATACCTGATAATTGTCATTAATGATTTTCTTAATCTGAAATCAATCAATCTGCCTCCAATTTCAGTTCAAGTATCAATGTTTCCCGTTATTAGAGAAATACAAACATTAAGTATTGAGTTTAACCTTGAGGACAATATCAATATATCAGATTATCAATTTGATTTAATTCTCGATTCTATTCCCGGTATTCAGACTAACCAAGAGGGTTTATTTCATTCTATTTACCTTAATGAAGAAATATTCATCCAAATTGAATACTCTTGTCCTTCTCTAGGTTTTTATCAAATTAAGCACTTAACATTTATTGTTCATTCAAAATACAAATATTGGTTTCAAGTAGTTAAACTAAACTGCTCCCCCCAAGATTTTAGAGTTCTACCAAGCAATCAAGTAGTAAAAGAAAAAGAATTATCCAAACTACTCAAAGGTCAAAAAATTTATTCCCAAACTGATCGAAGAGTAAATTTCAATAGTCTAACGGATCATTACTATTGCTCTAGAGAATTTGTCCCTGGTGATAACTTAAGATATGTCGATTTTAAAAAGTTCGCTAAATTTAAACGATTATACACTAAGACATATGAAACTCATTTGAAATACCATCATTTGATACTAATGGACCTTGGACGCGGGATGGAAGGAACAATTGAAGAATCGCATAAAGTAGATTATTTCCTTCCTGTAATATCAAATTTGATAAGATTATCTCTGGAAAAAGGAGATGAAGTTTCTTTTATTGCTTTTTCACAAAACATCGACTTAGCCATCATAAAAGGAACTGGTCATCATGACTTTCTTCCTCTCTTTAGAAATGATCCTCGATTAAAACCTAAATTAGAAGAATCAAATTATCACAATTTGGTTTCATTTTTAAGCAATCAAAACTTTCAAAGAAGCTTACTCTATCTCTATGGAGATTTAACTAGACCCGCGACACAGACCTATTGTCACACTATTTTTAGACCAGTTATTTATCGACACCGTTCACTTTTTATCAATTTGCAAAATAGTCATTACAACTTAGAAAAAAATGTTTTAAATAATCCTATCAATAGCTTAAGCGACTATTCAAATTTAATTTATGATTATTGGATGGAAAAAAACTTAAGAAAATTTAGTCTTGAAATAAATTCTCTTGGTGGAAGTTTTGTGAATGTTCCTACAGACTACTGGATGTCGGCCAATACGAAAATTTATAATTTATTTCGTATTTCGTTTAATGTTTAATGTTTAATGTTTATTTTTTTTAAATTTGTAAGAGTCAATACCCAAAAAATTGTTGCAGCACCTATGCCAATTATGAGTTTTTGTTCAGCTAGAAAATAATCAAATGGTGAAATAAATGCCTCTAAAAAAGCGGCAATACTTAATCCAAAAATAACTACCATTAATATTATGATACTCTCTTCCAAGGGTTTTCTTATTCTCTGACCCATTTCCGAAAATGGTTTTTGAAAAATGGCTTTTGAATAGTGAATTGAAGCAAATCCAGATGCAATAATAAGAGAAAGCTCAAGAAAACCATGGCATGAGACAAATTCCGCTAATAAGTGATCCATATTATTCTGATAGCAGTATCCAAAGACGGCTCCAATTAAAATTCCATTATAAAAAACAATACCTAATCCACCAATTCCAAATAGAGCTCCTAATAGAAATACTTTAATCGAAACCATTATGTTATTCATTCCGATGCTGATGCAGTTCCCCATGGGGTTTTTGCGAATTTCTTCAAACCAGCTATATCTATCTTGGATTAACTCCATAAACTCCTGCGGTAAAATGAGAATAACATATTCTTCTCCAAAGACACCCACCTGAAAACCCATCAACGAAGATACTAGAAAAACGGCAAGAACTAAATAGAAACGATAAATATTTTCAGACCATACATTCTTATATATTTCCACCATTCCCTTTGAAGACTTTAAACCTCGTTTATCTCTTTGGGAGGATAGTAATTGAATGGTAAAATATTGAACTTTAGAATAAAGGCGTTTAACCTCTGGATTTTTTGAACCCAGCTTTTCTCTTAAATAATAAAAATTGGATAAAAAGCGATCAAAAAGTGTGAAAGATTCCAAATCGTCATCGATCGAATTCTTTTTTTGATTACTTCTTTGAACCCATTGACTAAGTTCTCGGATTTCATCATAAGACTGATCGATGACCTTTTGAAATTTTTGTTCCATTATTATTTTTTCTTTTTAATATAAACAACTCGAGTTGAAGCAAAATAGTCATGCCAACATCTTTTCTCTTTTTGAAAAAGTCCCCAGATAAACCCTAGTCCTAAGAAAATAGCACCAAAGATTTTACCAAAGACCTCTCTAACAAATGTTCGTCCAAATCCGATATGAATACCTGTTTCCATATGAAGAACTTTTAATCCCATAAGAGCTTTTCCAGGAGTGGCCCCTTTCTTTTTATAAAACCATCCGTAAAACATAACAGCGGTTACAACGCTTAGTACTTGTGATCCTAATTGTATAAATAGTAAATTTGGATCTCCACTGTTTTGTTGAGTTAAACCAGATTGTCCCTGTGTAACAACTAAATAAATTATTGGCGCATATGCAATTGGTGCATTTATTATTCCAAATATCATACCATCCAACGTGGCGGCACAAAATCTTCTCCAAAATGGAGGTACAGCATACTCTTCTTGTCCTTCATTTTTTTGCGAAATTTTAAATTGCTTATCTTCTTGCCCTGATAAATCTTCAGCGTTATTTCCCATTGTGATTACCTGTCCTTTTGTTTGGATTGTTTATTAGAAAGTTGATGTATATATTCTGAGAAGAAAAGTAGTAACGACTCATCTTCTATATTCATATTTGTTTCATTGGATATTTTTGTTCGAAATAAGCTGACCCACATTAACTTATTAAAATTAACTTTATCATCCTTTATGATGTAATAAGCATGCGCTTCCTTTAAGAATTTCATTGATCGATCCACATCTAGCGGACTGGGTTTTAACTTCTCCATTAAGTATTCAAAATCACTTTTATCAATATACAAAAAGTTTTCCGCTTGCTCTTCCTCTTCCGAGTGTACCACCATGGTATTAGAAAAAATGTCGCCTAAGCGCAGGTTTTTTTCAGTTAAAATAATGGAAATAACTCCAGGGAAAAGTAAGCTCATATCAACATAACGAAAAATTTCACGCTTTATACATTGAGCCAAGGAAAGTGCGTGTCCATCAGTGGATATGACTTTTAAACCAAATAATTTCTTTCCTAATGTGTAGGATTTCTTATGTTCAAAATAAATAAAATATCCGTGGGTAGCTAACAAAGATGCCATTACTAGTAAAACGACAACAATAATTATTATAACTGCACCTAATTCATTTCCAAATACAGTTTTTAAACCTCCACCTGTTGCAAAATCCACACCCATAATCAAACCAACAAGCATAAATAAAATTAAAAAAGCTGCATACATTACACTAGTAATAATCCCTAAATCCACGGCCACTGCCAGAATTCTCTTAAATAATGGCGCTGGTTTAAAGTCTAGACTCATTCCTTGAATATAAGCTGAATCTAACTCGTGAATATTTGCTTTTTCTTCTTTTAACGAACTCATAAAATCCCTCTCGGTGGATCAGTAATATACTTTACCTAGTCAGTCCACTATTGAGAAAAACATCTCTTTTTTCAATAGGTTATACGAAGAAACAAGTTGTTCTTATCAAGTATTATTTATTTAGTTGAATTGATAAAATGCTTTCTAACCGGGTGACAATGGTGGTGATAGTTTTTAAGTTATCGAAATTATATAAAGTTATAATTTATAAATACTTGAAAATTGAATTTTCACCATTATAGTCACCCGGTTAAGAAGTAATAACGACGAACTAGAGTTTTGAATAATTGAAGAATTCTATAACTTCCCTTTCATCAATTTATATCCAAGTCCACGATCACCTTTTTTTAAGACGGCCCAGATGGAAGTTTGAAACTCTTTAAGTTCTCCTAAAACAATCACATCCTTATTCAGACATAACCTATTTTTGGCCACTTCTGGAACAATCGTAAACGCTAACCCTTGCTCGGTTACCAATTGATACAAATCGATATCTTCTGCCTGTCCAATCACTCGAGGTGTTATTGCATTTTGAGAAAAATACATTTCAATATCGTGCTTTAAAGTTGAATCGTTACTGTAACTAAAAAAGGGTATTTCATTTAAACTCTCAGGAAAGTTCTTTTTGTACTTTCGAAACTTTTTGTGTCCGACTACAAAAGTCCGATTAATTCCTATTCGGCGATAATCGGTCCAAGCAGGTAAGCTATCTTTCTCATCAGTAAAAATCATATCGATATTTTCTTCTTCCAGTTCTGCCAACAAAATATGCCGAGGTTCTTGGTGCATATTTATGGTGTAGTCTTTTTGTTCAAACAAAGGCATGACGAAATCATAAAGAAAATATTGTGACATATAAGGAGTCATACCAATATCGAAACTAGTTTTAGGTATTTTAATATTGTGCCGAAGCCTGCTAGTCAGTTCCTTCGACATGGAAAAAATACGCTCTCCATAATCCAAAGCTAACTCACCTTCTTTGGTAAGGCTCAACTGGCGATGTTGTCTTTCAAATAACTTACACTGCAAATACTGCTCAAGAAGCTTAATTTGGTCACTAATTGTGGGCTGGGAGACGAAGAGTTTTTCTGCTGCACTTTTAATTGAGCCTTCTTTCGCCACAACATAGAAGTAAAAAAGATGACTAAAGTTCAATCTTTCCATAGTTCCTCGAATTCCTTGATTAACTTTATCCTAACCAAAAAGGGAAGCAAAACGATTTTACCTAAGTGTATACTCACCCGATAATAAGTCAATAACTTTTCAGAAAAGTGGAGCGTGAGCATGAATAAGTTTGAACTATGTGGATGGGCAGGAGCAATTTTAGTGCTTATCGCCTACTATATGGTTTCAACGGAAAGAGTGAAAGCAGATTCTCGACCCTTTCAATTAATAAATATTGTCGGAGCAATTTTGCTGGTTCTGTACACATACAATTGCCAAGCCTATGCTTCAATGATTGTGAATTTAATTTGGATTGGAATTGGTTTTCAATCAGTAATCAAGGTGATCGATCTAAATAAGCTTATCATTCAAACAAAGTTCTTCAGAAGTTTTACATCAAAAGTTCTAACACTCATCCTTACAACTTTTGTGATTGTCATATCTAAACCTGTACTCACCCAGGAATCAAGCTCTCAATCAAAAGACACCAAAGTTGTCACCTTAACAATAACTAAGCCTGATGAGGAGCTCACTCATGAGGCAAATTAAATTTACTCTTCTTTGGTTTGAGTAAAGTCAGTATAAATTGCAGAGGACCTGCATCCATATCCATTATTTGATCTTACTTGTAGCATCTTTGGCTTTTTAGGATTGATATAAAAAGAGATATGAAATCCATGATTTCCTCTTGGCATATACCAACTGGTCTCATACCAACCTGGAACATCATCCGAAGGTTGAAAATCAACCACATGAGCTGGCCACCCCATTGATTGATAATCCACTTTTACCAAAATATCATCATTCCAACTTCTTTCAACAAAGGAAAAAGTTCGAACATATGAGCGACCTAGCTCCTCTAAGCTAAAATAACCCGCATCAAGTTCAGCATCTCTCCATTGATAGAAGTTTCCTTGCTCGACTAATTTTTCAACTATTGACTCTATAACATTAAGTTCTTCATTTTTAGTCATAACTTTTTCATCTTGAGCCATC
>JAOHMI010000090.1 GCA_028101965.1 Bacteriovoracaceae bacterium | reverse complement strand
ACTTTAGATGGATTAAATTCTTTAACCGATTGTGAAGGAAAAGAACTTGAAGACTATTCAATTTATTCTATAGGCGCTCGCAACCTAGGTTCAGGATTTCCCTTAAATACTGTATCTCCTGCGGTTGATAGATTTTTAGGGGAGAGTTTTTCCCGTTCATTTGTCAGAGCGAATCGAGATATTGTTTTAGAGGGGGGACCTCTTGTGGATTTTTTACAGAAGAAAATGAATCTCATTTGGAAAAACTCTGATTCATTTTATAATAATAGTTTTACTCCGCGAGTGCGAGTCATTCATGCAGATATTGTGAATGCTTTTGCTCTGCCAGGTGGAGATATCTATGTTTTTACTGGTCTCATAAAACAATCTCCAAATATTGACTCTTTAATGGGGGTTTTGGCGCACGAGTGGGCCCATGTTGTGGCCAGGCACGGGATAAGCAGAATGCTAAGAACTTATTCGTGGATTGCTTCAAGTTTTCTCGTTGATGCTTCTCTTTATACAATTTCGCGAAGAAATAACTGGAACTATATTATTGCTGATGCAATACGTGCAACAGGTGGTCTGCTTATTCAATCAAAACTTCTGGGAAAAAGTCGAGAAGCGGAAGCGGAAGCTGACCTCTTTGGTAGTCAATACCTTTATCAAAGTGGCTATTCTCCTATGGGAATATCCAGCTTTTTTAAAAGTATGCAAGATCGATCTCCACGTCCCAATTCTAAATTAGTTAACACTTTATCAACTCATCCTCATCCGCTAATGAGAGTTGAGGCCGGGCAGATATTTTCTTCATACTTTATGCCACCCTTAAAAAAAGAAACTTCAATAGATGAAGAATATTTTAAAATAAAAAAAATTGTGCATGAAATGGGAGATGTTGAAAGAAAGAAGGGAAGTAGTAAGAGAGATAAGAAAGTGGCCAATAGTTTTGTTAATCATCTTGAAAGAATGAATCATCGTTTTTTAATGGATCAAATTAATGATTACATTTACTATTCCAGTTTCTATCGGCGGGGAACCAGAAATGGAGCATTAAGGCATTTTCAATATTTTAATCAATAAAAGAAATTGTACAGGGATGATCAAATAAACTTAACTAAGATTCCCAGGCCAGTGCAGACACCTAAAATTTCAAACAAACCTCTTTTAAATTTAAATTGCATAATGAGCGCTACCAGGCAAATCCCCATGGCAAAATAATCAATTGATGAAATTAGAGGATAGCTAAAGTCAAAAATATTTGATTTTAGTTTTACTGAATCCAAAAAGAGTGAGTTCATCACAAACCATAGAGACAAATTAAAAATTACTCCAACAACAGAAGCTGTGATTGCAGAGAGAGCATGGGAGAATTCCTTGTGCCCACGAATAAATTCAATATAAGGAGCAAAAGTGAAAATAAACAAAAAACAAGGAGCAAATGTCATCCATGTGGTGAGTAGAGATCCTATAAAGGCACTAAAGAGAGGATTAAATTCTCCTGGAAATCGGTAAGCCCCCATAAAGCCGACATATTGTACCACTTGAATTAATGGTCCAGGGGTTGTTTCAGCGAGAGCGAGTCCATCCAGCATTTCTCCGCCCTGTAACCAGCCATAGACATCCACTGCTTGTTGAGCAACGTAACTTAGAGCCGCATAGGCTCCGCCAAAAGTTACTAAGGACATTTTACTGAAAAATAAATTTATTTGATGAAAACTAGACTCACTTCCAAGAATGATGGTGGTGATGATGAGGGGGATTGACCAAATTGATAGCCAAATAATTAAAGTTTTAAGCGTCGTAATATGGCTTGGCATACTAGCTTTTGTTTCAAGACTTGAGTTTCCATGATCAAAATATTTTCCATACAAAATACCAATCAGACCTGAACCAATCACCACATAGGGGAAGCTCAAATTCATAAAAAATAATAAGAGAAATGCGGTTATGGCCACAATCCAATAGAATTTATCCTTTAAGGATTTTTGTGAAATACGGTACAGAGCAGCTAATACGATAGAGATGATGGCCGGTTTAATTCCATAAAATAAACCCTGCACGATTTTGAGGTCATTAAATAAAACATACATATAGGACAAGATTAAAATGGATAAAAAGCCAGGAAGAATAAAAAGACCACCAGCAATAAGACCACCTTTCCAGCGGCTCATCAACCATCCCATATAAGTTGCCAATTGCTGTGCTTCGGGGCCAGGTAGTAGCATACAAAAATTTAACGCATGTAAAAAACGCTCTTCTGAGATTAATTTTTTGTCCTCGACGACCAGTTTATGAATAACTGCAATTTGTCCAGCAGGCCCTCCAAAACTATGGGCGGCCACATGTGACCAAATTTTAATCAGCTCTTTCGTTTTCATAACTCTTTTTGTATCCTATTTAAACCGCATTCTACTAGGGGAGAATCTATGAAACAATTAATTCTTTTGAATATTTTATTCTTTTCATTTACTGTTATGGCCAAAAAGCAGGTGCTATTAAAAACTAGTCACGGAGATATTACAATTGAGCTTTTTGAAGAAAAATCTCCGGGGACCGTTGCGAATTTTTTAAAGTATGTAGAAAAAAAATTTTTCAATGGTCTCATCTTCCATCGTGTCATTAGTGATTTTATGATTCAAGGTGGAGGAATGAAGCCAGATATGTCTGAATTGCCAACCATGGATCCCATTAAGAATGAAGCCAGTAATCGAATAAGTAACACACGAGGAACCATCGCCATGGCCAGAACCAATCAACCTCACTCCGCTACTTCTCAGTTTTTTATTAATGTTAAGGATAATAAATTTCTTGATTATCAGGGACCAAATAAATGGGGATACTGTGTTTTCGGAAAAGTGACAAAGGGATTGGATATTGTTGATAAGATTAAAGTTGTTAAAACAAAAACCGTTGGAGGACACGGCAATGTACCCATTACTCCAGTATTGATTAAGGAGATCTCCTTGATCACTGAAGAGAAAACTCAAACTACAGCTATGACAGATGAATCAGTTTAAGGAAAAGCTTTATATCATTATTTTTGAAGCCGATACCCCTTTGGGAAAAGCCTGGGATATTGCACTTATCCTTAGTGTGCTAGCTAGTGTTTTAGTGGTGATGCTTGAAAGTGTTGAATCCTTAAAATTGCAATATGACATGTACTTTGAAGTTGCTGAATGGTTATTTACTATTCTTTTTACCATCGAATTAGTATTACGGCTTATTTCAACCAATAAAAAGGCTAAATACATCTTTAGCTTTTATGGAATCGTGGATATCTTGTCTATTCTTCCTTCATATTTGGCCATGATTTCTCCTGGCTTACGCAGTCTAGAAATTATCCGAACATTTCGCTTATTAAGAATTTTTAGAATTTTAAAACTTAACCGTTACATGATTGCTAGCTCTAGCTTAAGTAATGCGCTCAATGCCAGTAAACCTAAAATTATAGTTTTTTTAGGAGTTATAACGACTTTAGCCTTTATTATGGGGGCAATCATGTATTTAGTAGAAGGCAAAGAAAATGGTTTTACCAGTATCCCAAAATCTATTTACTGGGCTATCGTTACTGTAACTACCGTGGGATTTGGAGATGTGGTGCCTAAAACTGCTCTAGGTCAGTTAATTTCCTCTCTATTAATGATATTAGGTTATGGCATCATCGCTGTTCCCACAGGCTTAGTGACATCGGAGATTGTTCATCAAAAAATTTCTGAAGGAAGAAATGACTTAGAATGTTCCAGTTGTGGAGAAAAGATGCATGAAAATAATGCGGCATTTTGTTTTAGCTGCGGTCATCAGATTGGAGAATAGTTTATGCATTACATTTATTTTTTTATCCTAACCGGTATGATAACATTTTCTGGCTTGCAAGCTCAGGATAACTTTCAACAAGAAGCAATGGAGTTGTTAGGGCCAATTAAAAAAGCTTTTATGAAGGAACTTAAAGTTGGAATGCAAAAAGGTCCTTATAATGCCATTGATTCCTGCCATCTTAAAGCTCCTCATTTGATTGAGCACGATAAAAGTCCAAAATATGAATTTGGCCGAACATCAAACAAGATTCGAAACTATCAAAATGAACCTAAGAAATGGATGGTGAAGATTTTAGCAGAGTTTGCCGAAACAAAAGCAAAAGATCAAAAGGCACCTCAGGTTTACACTTTAGACAATAAGAAAAAAGTTTATGTGGAGCCTATTTACATTAAAGCAGTCTGTCTTAATTGTCATGGAAGTCCCAAGGGAAGTGTTTCTAAACGACTCAAAAAACTTTACCCGAAAGATCAAGCGACTGGATATAAAGTAGGGGATTTTCGCGGTTTATTTTGGGTTAAGCAAAGGTGACTGTTCTCAAGGAACTAAAAAAGTTAGGCAATAAAGAAATCGCACTTCATTCTCAGAAATTCTTTAAAACCGGAAAAGGTGAGTATGGTGAAGGGGATATTTTTTTAGGAATTCGCGTTCCAGTACTTAGAGAGTTTGCTAAAAGAAATCACGATTTAGAAGGGAAGAAACTAGACAATCTAATTGCCTCACCATTTCATGAAGCCCGTTTAACTGGTTTAATAATTCTGGTCAATCAATACTCTAAGACAAAAGACTCAAGTGAAAAATATCGATTATACAAAAAATATATAAAATCTTTTCCTTATATCAATAACTGGGACTTAGTTGATGTTACTTGCCATAAGATTATTGGATCGCATTTATTTGAAAATGATCGTTCAATTTTATATAAATGGGCGCAACATAAAAACTTATGGATTCGGCGCATTTCAATAATAAGCACTTTTTATTTTATTAAACGTAATGAACTAGATGATAGTTATAAGTTAGCACATATTCTTTTGACGGATAAGCATGATTTGATTCATAAAGCCGTTGGTTGGGTGCTTCGAGAATGTGGTAAGAAAGACCAGAAACGATTAAAATTATTTTTAAGAAAAAAATATTCATCAATTCACCGAACAACTCTTCGCTACGCAATTGAAAAATTCTCAGAGACGGAGAGAAAAAAAATACTTAAAGGTCATTTTTAATTTTGACCTAGTTAATTTTCTCGATCATCATATATTATAAATATAATTCAAATAAAGGATCTTTGATGAAATTAGTGCTGTTCTTTATCGCTCTTTTTAACATGAGTCTTTACTCTCAATCCTATGAAAGTAATATTAATGATGATTATTTAAATTCTGGGATTGTGGATTATTATATTAATCTAGGAACAAATAAGTTGAGTTGGAACCGGGCTGAAACGACTCTTAAACTTAAATTAGGAGATATCCTGCGTATTCACAATAAAGACCTTATTGATCATCAGCTACACACCAATGGCAAACCATGTCCTCATGGAGCTCGAATTAAGCCAGGGGATTTCTTTGATTGTGTTGTGACTAAAACTTACAATGAAAAAAATGATGGCCCTATTTATGATCATTTATACGGGCGAAATGCTAGGTTTTATTTACAAGTTGATTAATCATTTGGAATAAATCTAAATTATGTTAGAATTTTCTATGGAAAAACTAGAAGTCGAGCAGAAAAAGAGCATTATAAATCAACTAGTCAGTGAATTGGCCACAGAAAACATGGATTTGTATTATACAGACTCTAGCACCATTGCAACTTTGGTCCTGGAGAAAATTCAGTCGGGAAATCTTAAGCGCACAGAACTTGAACTGGTAGGGAAATTAAATACAGAAGATATTTTAGTCTTGATGAGTTTCCACTCCAATTGCTGCTAACTTTCTATTTTTATTTCATTCAATTTACATATTCTAGGAGATTTGCTTGGTAGCGGAAAAGAATGGGGGATTGCTTATTTATGGCCTTTAAAGGAAAAATTTTTTTACTTTAGCCCACCCTTTCAGTGGGAGCTTTCCAGTTGGCAAAACCTAGTGGTTACTTTAGTTCTGATAATTATGATTATTCTTTGCTCACTAAAGTACAAACGAACCATCGTCGAAGTGGTTTCCTCAAAAGTTGATGCGCAGGTAGTCAATGTCTTCCAACGTTGGTTTAAGGGAGCGATGAAGTGAAGTTCAAATGGTCTGATCAATAAAAGCCTATTTAGTCCCGAAAAATGCCTTATAAAAATTTCATTGAATTTCACAATAAATCTTTTGCTTGGTACCAATTTTTCTTTGTTACGTCCTCATACGGGAGATTCTTATGACGTCAATTTATGGTGCAATTCTTAGCTTTGTTATTATTTTAACTCCAGTAATTTACTCTCAGGAGGCGACGGTTAAAACAGAAACAAAAGTAGAAGAAGAAGTAAGTGAAGGTTCATTCTTTGGAGAGTCACACGCAAATCGATTCGGTAAAAAAGCACAGGTTACTTTAAATACCGGAGCTGTTTTAAACTTGCCGGTAACTGGATTGAGTGGAGGTTACTTTCTTGATGATCGAAATGTAATTGGTTTATCATATTTTAAATACAGCGAAGATAGTAGCTCTAGTGATGATGACGAAGATGATGAGAACGGGAATTCTTATGAGTATACTGACGAAGAATCATTATATAGTGGAAATGCCTTTCAAGTTTATTATCAATACTATGTTAGCAATAGCTTTTATTTTAGACCCAGTTTGAGTTATCGAAATCAAACTACCATTGACCAAAGAAAAACTACTTATGATACTTTCAACGATCGTGTGATTGAACGAGTTGAAGATGGAAAAGCCACCTACCAAGATTTAGTTTTAGGGGCCACCATTGGAAATCAGTGGCAGTGGGATAACTTTACTATTGGTTGTGATTGGATTGGCTTTGGTGAGCGAGTTGCTATTCTTGGATATGATGGGGATAAATCTGACTTTGCTGCAAATGGGACACTCACACTTCTCCATTTATACGTTGGTGCTTCATTTTAAAATAACTTACTAAC
>JAOHMI010000009.1 GCA_028101965.1 Bacteriovoracaceae bacterium | reverse complement strand
TAAATAAAAGTCAACGGTCATGTCCTCTGATTGTTGTTTTTCAAATATTTCTTTAGGGTGCAGGGTTTCCCATTTATCAATATAATTAAAACTTATTCCGTTAATTTTTTGGGCATAAAAGTTATCACTGGGATATTTATTTACGAACTCCCATCTCACATGCACATCTTTAAGTAAGGTGAAATTATTTAATTTTAAATGGCGTGAACGAAAAAGAGGAAGGGGGTTGCCCATTCCGAATGGTTGCATTCGCTCTAATTGCTTGGCAAACTCCGGATTTAAATCATCAAATTTTAACTCAAGTTCTGGTACATCAATATTTATTCTCTGTAGTTCACTGTATTGCTCACTAATAATGGTATTTAGTCTTTCTTTTAAATAAGGAAGGTTCTCTTTTTTCATAGATAAGCCGGCAGCGGCTTTGTGTCCACCAAATTTTAAAAAGAGATCTTGGCACTCAGTGAGTATCTCGAACATATTAACTTGTCCTGCTGCTCTTGCAGAAGCTTTGATGACACCTTCTTCTTCACTATTGGTAAAGACAATGGCACTAGTTTTAAAAGCTTCTACCAATTGGGAAGCCACAATCCCAATCACCCCTTCATGCCAATCTTCTTGATAGGCAAGGGAGATATAGTGGGGATCTTTCATTTCTTCAAGCACCGCTTGTCTTGCTTGCAGAAAAACTTCTTTTTGGATTTGCTTTCGCTCTTGATTACTCATTTGCAAAGCATTGAATAATTCAAAGGCTTGTGGGTGCTGCTCACTGGCCAGCAATTGAAAGGCTTTTTCTGGATGATCTAATCTTCCTTTTGAATTAATAACAGGCCCTATTCCAAAGGAAATTCGATCTGCAGGAATGAGATCTAAGGCGCGATCATCTGGAGTTGTAAAAACTTTGACCCCTTCAAAGGCTGACTCTTTCATTTGTTTCAAACCATGACGACATAAAACTCGGTTAACATGATTAAGTTTGGCCAAATCAGCGATTGTTCCTATGGCCACAAACTCTAGTAGAGGATAAAGACTTGGAGTCTCTTGTCCTTGGTCCATTAGTTGTTGTTTGATCTCTAAGCATAAACAAAAAGCTACTCCAACTCCCGCTAAAACTTTTAAAGGATTATCCTTTGGTTCATCTGATCGGTTAGGATTTACAATTGCATATGCATCAGGTCTTTTTTCTGGGTTGTCTTGGTGATGATCCGTAATAATGAGATCAATCCCTTTTTCTTTTGCCGCTTCACCTGCTTCAAAATTAGTTATGCCACAGTCCACTGTCATTAAAACAGAAACTTTATCCTTTGCGGCCGTTTCAATGGACGAGGGATGGATTCCGTATCCCTCCACGAAGCGGCTAGGTTGATACACCTTAACTTCAATTCCTAATCGCTTAAAAAAGTGATGGAGGAGAGCACAGCTGGTGGTTCCATCCACATCATAGTCACCATAGATTCCAATTAATTGCTGCTTCTGAATGGCCTCAATAACTCTAGCGGCCGCCTTAGGCAAATCAATCAATTGATTGAGCGCTGGAATTTCTCTTAGGTTCCAAGAGAAGAAACTTTCAGCCTCTTGTGCAGTTATGCCTCTTTTTTCCAGAATTTGAGAGATTTTAGGGTCAAGTTGATGTTCTGTGGCTTGTGTTACATTCATGGCCAATCTTACTCGGATTGGAAAAGTGCTGACAAGAGTGAAGTTTAAGAATTATGTGAAGAGAAATCTAACACGCTCTACCAAAGGACGTAAATGCCTTTAACTAGGTCTTCTTCATGCAATTCATGACCTTCTGCAAAGAGCTCCTCATGTCTGATACTTTGATCATGCACCTTATAAAAATAATTTAAAGGAAGAAAACTTTTATGGCAGTGCTGGCATTTGAGAGGTTCTTTATAAGATTCATTCAACCTATAGCAGACATGGCAAACTTTGATAATAATCTTGGAGTGGTTTATATTCTTCAGTTTCTCGTTCATTAGGAACCTCACTTACATGATTCATCGGAATTTTGTGAGAAAGGTTAAGAAAATTTTGCCTAGTTCATAAAGAATTAAACTGACTTCACAACTCGGTTTTTAACCAAATAAAGGGCACTTTATAGCGCCCTTTATTTAAAATAAGGAGGAGGAGAAGTATGCCCCGTGCTAGACGTCCCAAACCATTTGTTGATAATTTCGATCATCATATGATTCAGTTGGCTCATACTGGGGTAAATAAGGAGTTTGGAAAATATTCATTGATGGGCCAAAGTTTTGGAGCCCAATCGGCATTTGCTGTTGCCGGTGTACATCATGTTGTCCATACCCGGGGATATAACCGTGACCTTTGAATCCTGCAAAGGGAGAGTAGTAGTTCCAATTCATTAATTCATAAGTATTTTGATTTGCTTGTCCTACTACAGCAAGAGCATTGTTTACTGTATCTAGAGCTTGGCTAGTCGTTGCGACGAGATTATTTACATTGCCCATACTACCTTCAGCCATATAAGCAAAATGATTTTTATCTTCTTCTAGATCGCAGTTTTGGTCTTCCAGCAATTCGTTTTTGTCTTCTAACTCGGCAAGGTCATTTTGACCATCAATTGAATTATCGATTGCTTCAGCTAGTTTTTCAGTGGTTTCTAACTTTTCTTTCTCAGTTTCGAGAAGATCATATAAACCAATAAGGTAGTTTTCTTTTTTTCCACCTGATGGAACTTTTTCCATCATTTTTTGAACGGCTTTCGCTGCTGTTTGACTCGCATTGAATTTAGCTAAACATGGGGCATCCTTATGAGCGGTAATATTGTTTGTAGCATCTTGTTTATTCTGACAATGCGTAATTTTCATTTCATCAAGATCTGCTTTGACTTTGTCAGCATAATCTTCGATTTCTTTTTTATCGTCTAGATCTTTTTCTTTTGGTAAATCATCAGATATTTTCTTTTCGTACTTTTTTGTTTTAGTTCCGGTATCAGCATTTGCACTATCTTTAATCGGCAGGTCTCCGAACTCTTCTATCTTCTTTAATTGAACTTCAGCTTCTTTTCGCATTTTTTCGATTTCATCTTCTAATTCTTCTATTTTTTCTTTGTGACTTTTAATGTCCTCATCATTGTCTTCTCGAAAATCTTTTAAACTCTTGATGGTATCGTCTGTATCAGCTCTGACTGAACCTATTTGCAAGGTTCCTAGCAGTGACAGCATCAATAAGCCGTAAATAAAAGTGTTCATGGTCTTCTCTCCTAAATATAAAAATACATACCCATTAGTATTCAAGTTGTGTGCCAACGGAGAGTTCATACTGGAGAGGATTAAGTCTTTAATAAAAGGATGCTTTATAAATTGGTTGTGTCTAATTATTAGTCATTCTGGTGTTAACTAAACAGTCGTTCTCAGTTAAGAATATTGAATCTAGGAGAATTCTTAGTCATTGAATCTATTTATAAGCAGATTCAGCTTAATCAAAGGGTAAGGGGTTATTTAATATTTAGCTTTATTGAACAGAGCGGTTAGAAGGAGTGCGCGTACAGGAATTGCCTAATTCTAATTGGCAGTTATTATTCTTTTTCACGAAGTCATGAATCATTTTCATCTGGATGGGATCAATGGTTTCTTGGATTTGATCCAGGTCAGGTTTAGTATTTTGCTCACTCTTTGTTTTCGCTGGCTCGATTTGCAACAAAGTTGCTCCGGGTGTTCCTTTAGTAAAGGCACTAAAGGCGAATAAGCATAAAAAGCATGATATCGTTTTAATCATTTTTGGACTTTTCTTTGATTTAGGGTACATGCCCTTATCTCAAGAATAATAAATTATGTCAATTATTCTCACTACTTAATATTTTCTTGAAGTCTGAATATCATGCGTTACCATGCTTAGGCACTTCATCAAAGGACCTGTATGAGCAAGAAAACTCCCTCCCTGATTGTTTCCCTGATCCCGCTTTTGTCTCTTATTACCCTTCTCGCTATTAATGTTAAGGTATTTGCAGATGATGCCAGTTACGGCCCTAATCAGATTGCTTTGCTCCTCTCTTCAGTTATTGCGGCATTTCTTGGTATATTCCACCTGAAATTAAGCTATAAGCAAATTGAGAAAAAGATCGTGGATTCCATTGGCTTGGCCATGCAGGCTAATTTGATTCTCCTTACTGTTGGGGCTTTGATCGGAGTTTGGATCTTATCTGGAATTGTTCCCACCATGGTTTTCTATGGAATGGAAATGATTAATCCCAGTATTTTTTTGGTGGTAAGCTGCCTTATTTGTAGTGTGGTTTCATTGGCCACTGGTTCTAGTTGGTCTACAGGAGGAACCGTAGGGATCGCTCTTATCGGTGTAGGGACCGCTATCGGAATTCCAGTTGAAATGGTAGCGGGTTCTGTTATTTCTGGAAGCTATTTTGGGGATAAGATGAGTCCACTCTCTGATACGACTAATTTAGCTCCGGCCACGGCCGGCTCCGATCTGTTCAGTCATATTCGTCATATGATGTTTAGCACTTTTCCTACTTACACGATTACTTTGGTTATTTTCTTTGTGATAGGACTTAACTATGGGGGGGAAAACTTTGATGCTGAATCAGTTTCTCTTCTTTCTAGTACAATCAAAGAGAACTTTTATATCGGCCCAGTATTGTTTATCTTGCCTGGGCTTGTTTTGTTGATGGTGATGAAAAAAGTTCCAGCACTTCCTGCCTTAGTGGTTGGAACTATCCTTGGAGCGCTTTTTGTGGTGATCTTTCAACAGAAGCTTCTTCTCAACTTGATGGGCGGAGAGTTCACTCTGATTGGTGCTTATAAAGTTATTTTAAATGCCTCTTTTAGCGGGTTTTCTTTTGAAAGCGGTAATCCCATGGTGGATAAGCTTTTTAATCGTGGCGGAATGTCAGGAATGCTCAATACGATCTGGCTTATTATTATGGCCATGAGTTTTGGTGGTGTGATGGAAGGAACCGGAATGCTAGGGAAACTTGCTGACACTGTTTTAAAAATGGTTCGTGGAACAGCTTCTCTGGTTGGAGCAACAATTGGTTCAGCACTTGTTTTCAATGTGACGGCTTCTGATCAGTTTTTGGCCATTGTGGTGACTTCTAAAATGTTTAAGAATGCGTATAAAAAACTTGGGTTAGATCCAGTGAATTTATCTCGAGCTGTCGAGGATAGTGCCACGGTAACTTCTGTTTTAGTTCCTTGGAATACCTGTGCTGCATATTTTGCTTCAGTTCTAGGAGTTTCGACCTTTGCTTACTTACCTTATTGCTACTTTAATCTTATTTCACCTCTCATGTCTTTTCTTTTAGCTGCGACTGGTTTTTCTATGATTAAAGCGAGAGAAACTATTCAACAACATGCTCAAGAGCAAGCAGCACCAGTGAGCTAATTGATAAACTCATAAGTAAATAATTTGATTTCTATGACATAAAAAAAGCCAGAAAAAATTCTGGCTTTTTTTTAATTGTTCTTGGTATATTCATACCAGTTTTTTGAGCCCCCTCAACGTTCCTTATAACGAGCTTCACAATTAGCATGCTTTCCTTAATACTTTCAATTTGTCAGATAGAATTTACTTAAAATTTTAACACTTAGCCTTGTTTTTATTTAGGACGCTTCTATATTGAGGATATTATTTACATTTTATTTTTTTTAGTTTTTGGAAAGCCTATGCAAAGTCAATTAAGAAAAGAAGAAATTTATCAAAAAGTTAAACAAGACTTAGACGCTATATTTTCCTCTAGAAACTCCGGTTTAATGCGTTTGAGTACGATTGCTTGCGTACTCAAGCAATCCTTTCCATGGTTTTATTGGGTGGGGTTTTACTTATGGGATGACAAACTTGGCGCTTTGGTTGTTGGCCCTTATCAAGGAACTTTAGGGTGCTTAGAGATTCCATTGGGCAAAGGAGTGTGTGGGAGCTCTTTAAAAGATGGAAGGACTTATATCGTGAATAACGTTCATAATTTCTCTAATCATATTGCCTGTGATTCAAAGACTAATTCAGAAGTGGTGGTTCCTCTTATTTCTGAGCAGGGAAACAAGTTGGGAGTTTTAGATATTGATTCTATTTTGTTCGATTCATTTGATGATTGTGATAAGAAAAATTTAGAGGAGATTTGTCACAAATACCTCGTTCCTTTTCTCCCTATTTAACGGTTTCGATTTTTTTCTTTATTTTCAATTAACTCTCGGATGATTTCAATCGTTCGTGAAATTGTACTGAGAATTCTCGTTTCACGAGGAAATTGATCTTGATATTTTGGTCGAAGAAATGAGAGTGCCTCATAATAGAATCTTTCTAGTACATCTAAAGTTTTTTTCAATTCTATTAAACTGAGTTTTTTTATGTTTTTGTCTGAATATCGGTTTTTTCGGCTACCGCTATCAATTACTCCTAGGTCGATTTTGTGAGTTAGAAAAACTTTTCTTTTCATTTCAGAAAATCGTTTCTTGTATTTTTCAATTGTTTCAAAATCTAAAGCTGAGCCTTGATCACAAACTTGAGTTTCAGATTTATTCTTGGTGTTTAGTTGGTTTTCTTCGTTTTCTTGAAGCATTATCTCTATATTCTCTAGATACTTTTCAGCAATTTTTATTTTACTTAGTATTTCTTCTCTTTCTTTCCAGCGATATTTTTTTCGTGGAAAGTTTTTATGGAGAAGTTTTGCTTCTTGAATGTACTGCTTGAGATTATTTTTAATAGTTTGGAGTTCAAAGCTTTCTAGATTTTCTTGTTCAGAGAATTGGAGGAAGGAATCTAGTTCATCTTGTGTTAAGTAAACTTCTTTTGCGTTGAGATCTTTTTCAATCCAATCCAGGATAACCAAATTATTACTTTTGACCTTTTTTTTCTCTTCCGCTTTGTCTTCATTCTTGGAATTGAGAAAGTGCCCCTTTCCACAGCCGAAGTTAAGTCCAATGAGAAGGAGAGGTAAAAGTGTTTGTATGTGTTTTTTCAATTTCATAATAGGCAGTGTTCATACACTATTTTTTTGAGCCTTAAAACTACTCTTTTACTTAGTTATACGACCTAATTGTCTGATTTTATTTTGCTAGTAAGTTTTTCTTTAAAATATAAGTAATACCTCCCTTTACTTACGGAAAGAATACGGATAAATTATTCTTTGTACGGAAAAGATACGTACTTCTTTACAGGGGGAATTATGGAGCAAAAAACATTCGTGAATTCATTAAGTCGCTACTTTCTTAAAAGTGAATTGCTGCTGACAGGGCGAGAGGTCAGTGGGGAACCGCTAAGGAGAATACGCGAGGAGAGTTTACGAAAGTATTTACTTCTTTCTGCCTTATCGAAGGCGAATCAGTACTAAGTTTGAATTTACTTGAATGACTCATCAAGTTTACACAAGCCATTTATATAAATTAATGAACGTATAAGGCCTTTGAGCTTTATTAAATTATTATGTGAACTGCTATTAATAGACAGCCGCTAGTTTAGATAATTGGTATGACCTGACTTTCCTGCATGCTTGAAGAGAAACAAAAAGTTTTAAGAAATGTGAATTTTAACAGTGAAGTGATCTTTGTGAAAAAAGAGGGAGGGTATGAGCGAGTTTGTTTTCCATTTAGTAATTGATGAATTTTTTATTTCCATAGAAAGGTCCTTAGATCTAGAAATAAAAGATTATCCGGTGGTGGTTGCACCTACCTTTAGTGATAGATCATTAATTTGGGAAGCCTCTCGTTCGGCCAAAGAATTGGGGATAAAGGAGATGATGCCCCTTTCCGTTGCAAAAAAGCGATGCCGAGAACTTAAGGTGATTCACCCTAAGGTTGATTTGTATCAAAAGATACAAAGAGGACTAGAGCAAAAATTTTTAAGTAAATGGACTCCCTGCTTTGAAATCGCTTCTCCTGGTAAGTTTCATTTAGACATGAGTGGCACACAAAAACTTTTTGGATCTTTTCAGCAGTCTGCTGAAGCTTTACTGAAGGAGCTTCGTCATAATCTTTCCTTCTTTGCATTTTTGGGAGCTGGCCGGAATAAGCTTGTCTCCCAAATTGCAAGCTCCAATTTGCAAAATTGCATGAGTTTGGAAAGTGTAAAACAAAAGCCACTTTCTATGGTGGTACAAGAGGGGGGGGAAGAAAGGTTTCTCAACCCCCTACCTGTTTATTTATTACCTGTGATTAATCAAATGATTTTAAATAAAGGAATTAAGAGCTCTGACGAAACTAATTTTTTGAGAGACTTAAATATTCACTCGATTCAGGACTTGAGACAACTATCCGCTGTGGGCTTGAAGGTCTTGTTTGGAAAAGAGTGGAGGTCAGCTCATCTTCAGTCTCGAGGGATTGATTTCGACCCGGTGAAAAGAGTTGATTATAGTAATAGGATCTCGTCAGAATATTTTTTAGAAAAACCTAGTAATAGTTTAAACTTCCTCTGTCATCGTTTACAGATTTTAGTTGAGGACTGCTTTTTAAAGTGGCAGAAAGTAAACTTTGAATTAGGAATAGGTCAAATTTTTTATCGTTATGAAGACTTTAAAACAGCAGAAGAGCTAATCTTCTTAAATGATTCTTATACCTCTCTAGATGATTTGCTTAACTTGTTTCGAGAAAAATTTACTCAAAGCCTACGCCGAAGAACTGCTTTGGTGACCTTAAAGGTAGAGTTCATTATAGAGAAAACCTTAGGAAAACAGTTATCCTTCCTGACAGATTTAGAACAGCAAAAATCGATGCACGTTTTAAACTTAGTGGAGAAAGTCAAAGGAGAGTTTGGGGGAAAAGGTCTTTTTTGTGGAAGAGAAGACGAGGCTTTAAATAAGGTGGGGTAGTCGATTGTGAAGTTAATTGCTGAATCCGATTTTTGTTACTTTCATGTACATTCCTCCTTTTCACCAATGGGAGGACTTCTCAGCCCTTTCGAAATCTGTGAAATGGTGAAGAGTGATGGAATGAACTCGGTGGCCGTCACAGAAACCAATGGTTTTTATAGTTTAATTCATTTCCAAAATGCAGCGGCGGAATTAGGGCTGCAGCTTTTTATTGGAGTTGAACTTGTTTACGAAAATTGGCGAGTGATTGTCTTTCCTACCTCTCTTGAAGGTTATCAAAATACTTGCTGCTTGGTGAGTAAAATAACGCAAATGACTTTTGCCGAAGAAAGAGAATTCTTAAATAGTTTTAATGAATTATTGGCCGGACATGCTCTTTTCATTACGGATAAAAAAGATTTTTTTGAAGTATTCCAAGGGCAAGATTTAATTATTCAAAATACATATTTTGAAGCGAGCCCCTTACTTTTCTCGGCTGCTGATTTCAATTGGTGTGAAAAAAATAAAATTCCTGCCGTGGTAACTTCAAGGCTTCGTTATGAAAAAGAAGAAGATGCTATTTTTTATCGCTATCTCAAAGCTATCGAATCGAATCAAAGCCTTGATCAAGTGATTCTTCAGGGAAGTGGCTTTCAACACTTTGCGAGCCTAAGTGAACTTCAAAGTCATCTAGGGCATTACTGGCCCTTATGGTTGAATACAGCGCGTTTAAAAAAGCGTTTGCAGAAAATTGACTTCTTTCAAAGAAAAATTGTTTTTCCTCAGTTCAATGGTTTAAGTGGAGAGGAGCAGAAGAAACAGTTGAAGGAGCAAGTTTATCGTAACGTTTATTATCGGTATCCCGAGATCGAAAATGATTTGCAAGAAAAGATTTATGAGAGAATCGAGTATGAGCTAAGTATTATATTTGAAAAAGGCTTTGCTTCTTATTTTTTGGTGGTGGAGGATATTGTTCGCCAATGCCCAATTACTTGTGGCCGGGGATCAGGAGCCGCCAGCATTGTTAGTTACCTATTATTTATCACCCACGTGGATCCAATTAAACATAATCTCTTTTTTGATCGCTTCTTAAACCCAGGAAGAGAAGATCCGCCAGATATCGATATTGATTTTCCTTATGATGAAAGGTCGAAAGTGATGGACTATGTTCTGCACAAATACGCAGGTCATGCGGCCATGGTTTGTAATCAAAACTTCTTTCAATGGAAGTCTGCCATTAGAGAGGTGGCCAAAGTAGAGGGAGTCCCCGAAGACCAAATTAGTTATGTGACGAAAAGACTTAATCGAATGGAGCTCGATAAGCGGTGGGATAAAATTATTGAGATTGCTAAGAAGATTAAAGGGGTGATGAGACACCTGTCTCTTCACTGTGGAGGAATGGTCATAACTCCGCGGCCAATTGATGAGTACGTTCCGGTTCAGCTCTCCCCTGAAGGAGTTCCTTTTATTCAGTGGGAAAAAGACCAAACAGAAGAGGCGGGATTGGTGAAAATTGATCTTCTAGGAAATCGTTCACTGGCCGTGATTAGAGATACTCTTCAGGTTATCAAGTCCCACCCTACTCTTCCAACTGTAAAGAAAACTCAGCCTCATGGAGAGATTACCTCTTTAACTTACTCTTTGCTAAATCCTTTGCAGGATCAGAAGGCACAACAGTTGTTGTTAGAAGGTGAAACCATAGGAGTATTTTATATTGAATCCCCAGGGACTCGTCAGTTTTTACAGAAAATGCAGTCGGGAGAGTATGAGCATGTGGTGATTGCTAGTTCAATTATTCGTCCAGCAGCGAATCGCTTTGCCAATACCTTTACTCGCAGGCTGCATGGAGAAGCTTATACTCCTTTGCATCCTCTAGTGCATGAAGTGCTAGAAGAAACCTACGGAATTATGATTTATCAAGAGCAGGTTACTCAAGTGGCCATGAAGCTCGCGGATTTCTCCAGTTATGAGGGAAATGTTTTAAGAAAAATTTTAGGTAAAAAACATAAGGAGAAAAAGTTAAGACACTTGAAGGATCGTTTTTTTATAAAAGCTCTAGAAAAAGGGATTTCACAACAAAACTTGCAGGAACTATGGGAGATGATTTTAAGTTTTGCGGGCTACTCCTTTTGTAAACCTCATAGTGCTAGTTATGCTTTAGTTAGTTATAAATCTCTTTATTTAAAAGCTCATCACCCTGCAGAGTTTATGGCCGCAGTGATTTCCCATAGGGGAGGGTTTTACTCTACTCAGGCGTATTTGGATGAATGCCGCCGTATGAATCTGACTATCCTTCCTCCTTGTATTAATCAATCAGACTATGATTTTAAGGGAAGTGAAGGCTCCATCCGCACCGGCTTTTCTCAGGTGAAGCATTTAACCAACAAGGCGGTTCAAGCCATCTTAGAGGAAAGAAAGAATAGCCGGTTTAAAAATTTTTCAGATTTCCTATCTCGAGTGTGCATTTCTTTTGAAGAAGTAAAGATTCTGATTAAATCGCGAGTTTTTCATTCTCTCATCTCTCATCAAGATACGATTAAGATTATGTGGGAAGCTTATTATTTCTTTGCCGCTAAAAAAGGAATAATCGCAGAGGAAGAGAAAAATGAATTTCGTAACTACCAATTAAATACCTATGAGCGTATGCGCTACTTGGAGTGGGAGAATACCTATTTGCAAGGACAAGTGACTTATCCCTACTGGGTTTTATTTAAAAAATTTTTACAAAAGAAGAATCGAGTACAAGGAATAAATATTCCCCATTTTGCTGGAAAGCATGTTCAGCTCTTTGGGATTAAAGTGACGAGTAAAAGAGTTCGCACCAAGAATAATGAAGAGATGATGTTTGTGAGTTTCTCCGATGAGACATCGATTTATGAAACGGTTTTTTTTCCTGGATTCTATGAAGCCTTTGCAGATGTTCTTTTTCTAGGCGGGGCTTTTGAGATGATTGGTTTTGTGGATAATGATCACGGAGCTGTTAGTTGCCATATTCAGGATCTGAGGAAGGTGGAAGATGTGTTTGCTTAAAAATAAGAAATTCGAAGGCACCATTTAGCATCTCTCAATAATCCAAAAAAAAAGGTTATTGTTCAAAGATCGAAGTAAGACAATACTGATAAATTGCTTTTAACTAGTAAGTGGAAGATTTCTTAGAAAACTTAAAAACCTTTGAGATCGTAATATTATTCTCATGACCTGTTTGAGGATACTGGATACGATTAAGGATTGTATAAACACAGCGAATGAGTTTTCGGTTTTGCTTATTCATATTTTCCACAATACCAATGTGCTCAAGCCCTCCAGTGGGAAGAAAAGTAAAACGAAACTCCACATTACCTTTTAACTTAGAGTCTTCGGCCACTTGAGATTGGTAACAGTCATTAAATTTATCTTTGTTGTTGAGAATAATTTGATTAAAGGCTTGTTTGAAATTTTTCTTATTTACTTCTTTTTGCCCTTCTTGCTCTGTAAGTGTTTGAAAGTCACAGTTAATCTTTCCAGTTTTTTCAAAACAGGTTTGTTGCTGATTGTATGTATCAACTCTAGTTTCAAAATCTTTTTTCTTATCAGCGTATTGATTAAAGTTTTCTTTAAGTGTATTTGTTTGGGAGTTTAATTCATCCAGAAGCTCAGCTTTTTTTAAGTAAGTCGAATTGAGGGTCTTAATATTATTAAGTTCATTTTTATAGTATTGAAGTTCCTCATCGACAGTTTTCTCTGCAGCAAAACCAAAAGAAATGGTTAAGTACAATGCAAAAAATGTTTTCATAAATTCGTTCCTTACATTTGGTTTGTGATTACTTAGCATGAGGGGATACAGTCGTAAAATTCACGTACGGATATTCCTGTATTAGTGCATAAGGCACTAGATTTAAAGCCGCAAATAAAATGCGATAAGAGGCTAATTTTAATTAGAAGCGAAATCAGAGTTTAATTTTTGAATCATTGAATTAATATTGGCCACATCTTCGCCGGTTTCAATAATTGTACAAGCTCTTTTTTCTCGCAAGGTGCAGGACTTTTTAAAAGCTTTTTGAGCCTCTTCGTTTTTACCATGCAGTTTTAGGAGTCGACCGAAGGTGAGACAGCCAACCGGGTGTCGTTTCTTCTCACATGCGTATCTGGCAAACATCAGAGCTTCTGTATCTTTGGCCAAAAGAGCTGAGCAGAAAAGAAAAGATAGTAAAATTAGAGTCAATCTCATACTGGTTTAATCGGACAAATAGAAAAAAACTTGAGGGTTTAAGTTTCTCTAACCCAACTAATTGAGATTACTTAGTAACGAAAGGTTTGGTCAAGCTAACCGGTTCACCAGACTTTATATCAATAAAGGTAAATTGCACGAAATATTGCCCAACATAATCAGGAGCAGTGAATTGAAAGGCTTGATTAAAGTTTTGGTTTAAATTTGACTGTCCACTAATTAGCTTTCCGTCTAGGCTAAATATTTGATAAGCGTCTAATACTAAAGAATCCGAAAGGTCACCAATATTGAGATTTAACTTTGTGTTTTTTGTAACAGGAACAGGATACAAAACAGCTTCTAAATTTAATTGTTTTGAAAGATCATCTAGATCTACTAAATCATTTTCACAAAATATACTATTTTCTAAATCACTCGACATATTGTCTTCATCAATACCCAGAAATTTTCGGTTAGGAGCTAGATCGAGAGAGGTTTGCATTCGGTCAATTTGTTCATTAACAAAATTCTGACTGCGCTTACAATTATCATCAGCGTAACTCATAAGGTTTTGCACGAGAGTTAATTTTGCTTCTTGCTCTTCAAATGAGTTTAAGGGAGGAGCCGTTGAATTTGGGCAAACTCGAGGGGGATGTTGAATTTGCTCGATGGTTAGACTTTGTTGGCTGGGGAGGCAAGAAGCGCTCGTAGGGCCCCATTGAAGAGGTGTTCCAAAAACAAAGTCTCCGTGAAAACCATCAACACATCCAAGGGAGTCACCCCAAGTATGAAATAAAGAGAAATAGTGACCAGCTTCATGAGCTAAAATAGCTCCTTCATTATGGCGAGAAGAAATTCCGGAACTAGAAAATAAATTAAAGTCACTAGTATCAAAATTTTGATCCTCTAAATATTGCCTTGATCTTTCACTGAGAGATCCAAAGTTTGAAGTATGAATTAAAATACCATCATGAGAGTGTTTTTCTGCCCAAATAAAGGGTGAGAAATAAGGACTTTGATTTAATGTAATATTGTCATCATAACCAACTAAGCCTGGAAGGCCATTTGTGACTTGTCTAAAGTCGGGGAAGCTCGCATGGTTCATAATATTTGAACCAAGCATATCTCGGTCCGTGACCCAAATATTTAAAATGTGCAAATTATCAATAGCAGTTGCTTCTTTAATGTGAGTATTTACTTCCTGATATGTGGTCAAATTATTTTCAAGCCTTGCATATTGGTTAAAAAGACTTGGGTAGGAGAAGACTTTAAGCTGTTTATTGTAATGACTAAGGGTTGAAAGGTTTTTTATTTGATTAGTATTTGTTTTATACTTCGTGGCCAAGCAGAAGTTGATGCTAGCATCTGAGTAACGCTCATTAAGGTCATGAAGTGCAGAAGCGATTCGTGCCTTATTTAGAAGTTTTCCCATGGTACCATCTTCTTCTGAAGCAATGAGATGAAAAGTAATTGGTATTTGCCGTATGCTATTAGATCTGTTTTTTGCATTCAGTAATTTCTCAGAGCTCCAGCGTTTGGGAGAGCCAATATCTTGAAGCCATTGATCAAAGCGGTTTTTATTTTTTTGGAGTATTTCAGCATCAATTAGCTTTCTCAATTTTGTCTTGTCTAGATGTGAACCACAGATCTTCTCGTGGTGCCCATATATTCTTTCATTGTCTTTATCTACTTGAGACCAGGTAAACTGTAGAGAAGAAAAAAATAATAGAGAAATGAGAAGACACTGATACCGTTTATTCATCATAGTGAACGTCCTACATTTAAGTCCTATCGACTTTTTGAATTGAAAAAAATTAAAAGCGTGGGCTTTTGGGTTATTTAAACACTAGGCTAAGTTGATATTTGTCCTAGGATTAAAGTAATTATTTTATGGTTTTATGCTGAGACTTTGAGGTTAGTGTTGGATAGTGTGAGAAAAAAGACTACCATCTTTGAAAAAGCTACATTTCGGATCAAACTTATTTAAATTTTTTGCTGAACCATTAAACTTTTTGAAGTTAGTTAAATTACATCCCTTTGTATATCGTTCAGGAGTCAGGATTGAAGATAAGAAGTCTCTTATTAATCTTATTAGCTATTTTTTCTATTTCTAGAGAGTTAAGAGCTCAGCAGTGTGCAAATTGGGACGATGAAATTTGGCGTTTCAATATAAATGTAGAAGGCTATTTGAATCCTGTTATTCAGGTGATGAACTCAAGAGGTGAAATCATTGATATGAGAAGTTCTGAAATATCCTTTATTGGATTCAGCTTGCTTCATAGAAGAAAAAATGGAAATTTAGCCTTTGAATTAGGATTTGGGACATCCTATCACCTTGGGATGTGGAATGGTCATACCTATGGAGTAACCTCAGATGGGGAAGAATTAAATGCAACTCATCATATTTCTGGCCCTTTTACATTGACACCAAAGTTTACGTTCTTTATTAAGCTTAATCCAGATCCCAATTATAAAAATGGAAAGAGGAAGTCTTCCAAATATTTCGTTCTAGGAGTCGAGCAATTGATGCACATTGGGGCTGGAGACGAAGATTTAATTGAAGATAACAATGGAACCCTGACAGTTAGTAATTATGCTTTAGGTAATACGCGAGCTAAGATTGGCGTAAATTTTGGAGAGCTTCACAAGTTTAATTATAGCTTAATGTTAAATTATCGTTTTGGGAGCGCGAAGGATATTGTTAAGCAAATTAGCCCACTTGGGGTTAGCTTTGTCTGTCGTGTCCCTATTGGTGGACGATAATCAAAAATTAATTTTGCTGAATGATATAAGTTACCGAAATATCACATTCTATTTTATTCAAAATTTTCCCTCAAAATCATCTTTTTTCGATCAAAAGTATAATATTTAGGTGGAGAGAGAATGCAACATCGAGAAACCGAGAGAAAAAGTCAGCCAAATTATTTAAAGCAAAGCCAAAGCGATCTTCAAGTAAATGAGGATCAAATAGATAAGTTGATTGTATCTAAAGAAAGCCTATTCAAGCAAAAATTGAAAGTCCCAATTTTGTTTTATTATCAAATGGCATTTAATCGCTATGCTTTATGGAAAAAATTATTTTATTTTGTAGCTGATGAAATTATTGAAAAATTAATTCTGCTTAAAAACAAACTAGGACATTCAGCAAAAATTGAATCAATCATGATTAGTTTTATTTCTCGATCTTCGAAAAGTGCTGAAATCGAAATAATTTTAGAGATGAAGGAATATTTTACACAAGAGGATGTTCAAATATTTTTATCAGAAGGATTAAAAGCAAAATTGATTGAACAATCTGATCGAATAAAAAAATATAAATTAACAAGGCACTTTAAAGTAAAAGAATGAATAAAATTGCTGGAGTTTTATATTTTTTATCCTGCCAAATGGCTTACTCTCAAGCCGATGTTACTAATGAGTCGAATTGGTTCTTCTTATCTCTTGATACGATTAGAGTTTATTTTTTTGAACTTTTTTTTATTTTTATTAGTTTGAGTACGGTAATTATTTTATTAAAAGGAAAAAGATCTAATCAATTTATCCATCACTCACTAATTAGGTTGAAAAAATATATTGAATCTTTAGAGCATGCGACTCTTTCAGAAGAAGAAAAATATAAAGTCATTTTTGAATCGAATCATGATTATATACATTTAATCTTAAAAAACGATATTATTATTGAATGTTCTCAAGAGTTTTATTCAATTGAAGAAATTGATGATGAAAATGACATTTATGAATGGATTTTAAAAGAGTCCTATGTCGATAGTGAGTTTAAACGAAAGTTAATCATTGGTAGTAAAAAATTTGAACTAATCAGCAGTGAATTCTCTGTTGGGGGGGATCTTTTTAAAGCAATTTATCTTGTTGCTTTAGATAAAGTAAATACAAAGTTTCTAAATAAACAAAAAGATCCTCAGACTTTAGATAAACCAATATTGAAGACAAATAAGATTGGAAGTGAAGAGTCTAATCTTATGGAAGCTTTAAGGAGAAAACTCGAAGAGAATAAAAATATATTTATTCAAAAAAATATTTTATTCCATCTTGGACAGCTTGAGACCGAAGCAGATTTAAGGGTAGAGTTAAGCGAGTTTATTTTAAGTAAATATTTAGAAAAAATTCTCCTGGCGATTCTTGCTTTTTCAGAGTTTCAAGATGGATTAGAGAAGGGAATTAGTATTGAAGCAAAGAAAGGGAAGAAAAGGGTAAGCTTAGATTTTATATTTAGGGATATTGACTTTGACTATAGAAACCTTTCAGAGCAGCATACAATCGAAAATGAAAATACTAGCTTGTTAAGCTATTTAACCAAACTTGAAAAAGAGCTTAGTTCAATGGGGCTTTCTTTTAGTATTCAAAATAATCAAGAAAATGCACTTAGTGAATCTAGGATGGTCTTTCGATTTTCTCTTAACAGGGCTCAAGTTTATTCAGATCCCTTATATCGTTCTATAATTTAATTTTATTCAAAATCTAAAATGGGTTTGTAATTTAGTGACTAGTTGTTGTGGGTTTATTTTTTTAACTTTGTTTTTTTCTGGGCCACATCTCGTTTGGCCTTAGGACTGGTTGGTTTAACATTCGGTAAATTTGGTTTTTTAATTGATGAGCTCGCTTGTTTAAGCGCTAAATAAGCATCAACTTTACCACCTGCTAATGCTTTTTCAGGTGCAAGTTTGTAGACTTTCTTAACTGGGTCAAACTTCTTAACCGTTTTATACAAATTCTTAGTATCAATTGAAGATGAAACCAAAATATTTTTAATCTCTAGAGGATTAAGCTTAGGATCATTTGAAAGCATAAGAGCAGCAATCCCTGTGACAAAGGCAGTCGCTTGGCTCGTTCCGGTCATGGCAGCTTTTCCACCAGTATGGATAGAAGAACCAATCTTATTTCCTGGAGCGGCCACATCAACACTACGAGCTCCCCAGTTTGAAGAGGCAATCAAATTAAGATTCTTATTATAAGCGGCGACAGTAATAATATTGGGAAGTCCATATGAAGCAGGGTAGTAAGCTTTTGAAGGGCTATCAATATTTGAATTTTCATTCCCCGCAGCAGCTATAACTAAAATTTTCTTTTGTAATGCCTTTCTCAGTATTTGATATTCCTCTGATGAAGGTTCTGGCCCACCACCAGAATAATTAATCACATCAACTCCTTGATCTACAGCATACTTTAGTGCCTGGATGGTGGAGTTTAGGTTTACTAGTCCGGAAGCTTTTGGGTTGTAGTATTTAAGTGAAAGTATCTTTACTTCAGGAAAAATACTTTTAATAATTCCTGAGACATGAGTTCCATGTCCGTGAGTATCAATAGGAGTGAGGGATGGCTTCGATTGAGAGAAGTCTACTCCAAAGTTAGATTTTGAGACTTTTTTATTTTTAACAAAAATATTTTTCTTTAAGTAAGAGTGGTTAGGTGCAATACCTGTGTCAATAACAGCAACTACGATATCTTTTTTCTTTTTATAAATTTGCCATGCTTTGACTAAGTTAATAGAAGATTTTAATTTAGGATCAATCCCCCAATTAGAGAATTTTTGCTCAAAGATTTCTTTAGAATATTTTTTCGCATAAGGAGAAACAGGAAGAGCTGACATTTTTACCAACTGCTTAGTCGTTGGTAAACCTGGCTTGGTAACAGGCTTTAATTGTTTTACAATTTTCTCACTATTTTCTTGGCTTGCATTTGATCGTGCAGGAGAAGCGTCATTCGTATTCTCTGAGTTAAGTTGTGAAGGATCTATAGTGAAATAGATCAATGAAACAGAGAGAAAGAAATTGAAGCTGAAGATGAAAATGAAATTTTTTTTGTCAGCAGTCATAAAAGCCTTAATCATCCACGGCGTAGTAGCCAGGTCAAGTTAATATACCAAGAACTCAGCATAGAGGTCTACGCCTAACTCTTGAGGTATGTAACTTAGGAGCAAGGATAATGCCACATTCTCAGGTCAGAAATATAAAGTTTTCAATGAGTTGGAAAGAAGCAGTTTGGTTTGTGTGTAAAAAAAGTTGACACAAACCTAAACTTTGCATGGAAAGTGTCTGATTCCTATACGTTTCTCGTAATAAGTGTCTAAGTTTTAGAAGCTTTTTCTAAATCTTTGGTTTGCTTCTCTTTCTCTTTCTTCTGCTATCTCTAGACAAAACTCGGTCCATGGTTGATTCTCAAGACGCTTTTCTTCAATGGTCTCTCCACTCTCTTCGCAAATACCAAATGTTCCATGATCAATACGATTAAGGGCCGCTTCGATTCTTCTTAACTTTGAAAGCTCTCTCTCTCGAATACTGAATGAGACTTGCTGGTTAATGGTATTTGCAGCAAGATCTGCTTCATCGGATAAGTCTTCAGAGTCAATTTTCATATCATCTGTGTTGGCAAGGATTCCTCCATTAAGGATTTCTTGCTTTGCGGTAAGTAGTTTTTCTTTGAAATAGTCGATCTTTTTTTTGTTCATACCCATTCCTCCTTGAAACGAGCGCCTTCCTAGTCCTTGGAAGAAGGCAGATATTATATTCTATCTATTCTTTCTCATATTCCAAAATATATTTTGAATTTTGGTCAAGAAATCCTTAGCGAGGTAAGATAAAATTCTATAATTTCAACCAATTATATCAACTAAAAAAAACTTACATTAGTGAAAGGAGGCTCTTTTCCAGGCAATAATAGCTCTGATAAATATAATTAAACCTTACATTCTATAGTCCTATGTTCTTTTATACAGCTAGAATTAAAGTCTATGGACATAAGACAATCCGTTTTCTCACTCTTTGGGGTGATTGTATTAGTGACCGCTTGTGGGAAACCGGCAAATGAAAAAAAGAAAAGTGATGACGATGTTCCTCAAGGGTCTCGTCGTTCACCTTTGCAAAACCGAGTTGAGTTTTTAAAGAAACAAGATGTTCAATGTGCTAGCTCAAAGAATTGTTTGTACAATATGGCAAAGGTTGTTTCGATATATGAAGAAAAGTATCGGACTTGTTCTGCCGTACTTGTTACTGAAGATAAGTTATTAATTCCCACAGCTTGTATCCCGGAACCTTTACGCTATTACAATGTGGGTTGCTCTAATAATTTATATTTCTTTTTCCCTAATAAAAAAGTAAATGGAGAGCAAAAGCAAGCAACAAAGTTTCTGTGCAATAAAATACTAAGGTCAGATTATTATAGCGATCAAAAAGATCCATCATTGGTAAAGAACGGTTTAAGCTTAATATCATTAATCCGAAAGGTTGAGAGCTGGAGAAAACCCATTCGAATCAATAAAAAAGCGGCCTTTAAGGATTCGAAAGATAGTTATGAATATAAATATGATGTTTACTCATTTAAGCAGTTGGATGATTACCAAGGCAAGATTCAAAAGGGTGAATGTAAAGTCTATTTTAATACTTATGCCAACCCCTTTGGAAGTCACCCACAATCACCCGTTCATATGGCGTCGGGTTGCAATTTAAATGAACTCTCATCGGGAAGTTTATTTTTTAATCCTAGAAGGAAAAAACTTCTCGGTATATTAAGAAATGAATTTGATTATAAGAAATTTGAAAATTTCTTGAAAAAAGAGTTAGCCCCAGGGGTGATTTTGGATAATCTTTACTATGTCCAGAGTATGGGGTGCTTAACTTATCGATTTAAAGACTTCGATATTAAAACCCAGCAGGATGTTAACCATACTAAAGAGTGTAACCCTCTTTTAAGTGAAAAAGAGTTACTTAAAAAAAGAATAAGTCTGAAATATAAACGTGGAGTTCATCGAGAAAATATAAACCAGGCCCAAAAAGAAGTGTGGTCAATCGAGAAATATTGGAAGTGGAATATTCACTTTAAGGTAAAAAATGACCTCGGTCCCACCAAAGCAAATAGGACATTAGATATTGGGGAGGGTGAGGATACAAATGAACCAAAAATTCTTTCTCATATTTATCCCGATTGTTTTTTTGAAAAAAATACTTGGATCTATAAGCTCAAAGATGGTTTGATCAGGAATTACCTTCTTCCAAAGTATGAATTTTTAGTTAAATATGGAAAACATCTCAGGCCAGTTTCCACCATGAATAAATCAGACCAGAAGGTGAGGGTTAAGTTTTCATTGAAAAAAGTCAAGCGAGGTTATACTAAGGTGAATGTAAACGTCAATCCTTCTGCTTATCGCAATAGAAGTGATTGGGTCATACCCACTCGATGCTTTAGTCTCTAAATTCAATGATCTTACTTAGAGTTATTATTTAACTTTAATATGGTGTTTGCCATAGCTTGAGGAGTTCTTGCTAAGAGTACTGTTGAATAGGCTCTTGAATGAGAATCAATATCTACTGATTCTTTGAAAACTTCATGAACGAAGTTTACGCAATTATAATCAACTGCATCCCAAAGCTGCCCCCTCTTTATAATTTCTTCCAATTGAAAAAGAATTTTTACCTTTTTTTCATAGTCGATGGGAACACAATGAGAGTAATAAAATTTTTTCCCGGAATAATTTATGTGATCTGAAAAAGAAACTTCTCCTGACATCCCATAACTCGGCCAAAAACCGAAAGAATAGATGTTGTCTTTAATTTCATCTTGAACTGAAAGAAAAGCATGACCTTGATCAGTCCACTCTTCAGTATAAAATGAGACATTCATGCAAAGTTTATTTAAATTATTGTCGGAGAGAATCGTTGAGAACCTTTTCTGAATAGCTGTAATGTAATAATTGCTAACCTCACCTTTAATAGTAAAACTTTGAGGTTGATTTCCAATTAATATTCTTTTGGTCTGAATAAAGTAATCTTCACTTTCAATTAAGCATTTAATTTCCACATGACCTATCTTTTGTGGTCGAATAGGTTCTTTCGTAATCAATCTAACATCGCAACAGTTAGCCCTCAAGCAATAATTACTGTTGTCAGAGATAACAACAAGAGAATCAGACAGATTTTTAATCCTAAACTTTTTACTAACAGTGAAAGCTTTATGCATAATTTCCTCTTTAAAGGACCATGTATTTCCATCCAATAACTCATACGCAGAACCATAAGAATTTAGTGAAGTAAAAAGAGAAAAGAGAATGAATGGTAGGAAATTTTGCATAAGAAATTTTAAATGATGTCTTTTGTTTTTACCAGAAAGGTGGAAAGAAGTTCATTATTTTCGTTTATTGTCCAAATATTGAGCAATTAAAGGAAATTATAATACTTTTTCTAGAAAAATTATTTAGCCTTCTGTTTAAGGTCTCTCCAGCTTTTTCCTTTACGATTTCTACGAGTTTTTTGCCACTTCTCAACTGCTTTTAAATGCTCTTGGTAGTTGCGAGTAAAGATGTGGGTCCCATCGTTTTTAGAAACAAAGTAGAGGTAATTATGTTTTTGCGGAGAAAGGACTGCTTTGATTGCCTGTAGAGATGGATTGGCAATTGGGCCAATGGGTAAGGATGGAATCTTGTAAGTATTATAAGGGGTTTTTTCAAGTAAATGTTTCTTTTTAAGATTGCCTTTATAGCTATCCCATATCCCATAGATTGTTGTGGGGTCTGACTGAAGTCTCATTTTCTTTTTTAAACGATTGTGAAAGACACCTGCAATAATTGGTCTTTCGAATGCCGCACCGGTTTCCTTTTCTACAATCGAAGCTAAGGTGATTAGTTGAAATGGGCTTAATGAGGGATGGGCAGAGAGGTTTAAATCTTTTGTTTTGTTTTTGAAATTGTTTACAAGGGCCGAAACGACTTGGGAAGCCCCAACACCTTTGGCGAATTTGTAGGTATCTGGAAATAGATGGCCCTCTAGATTTAGATTGTGCGGAATTTCAAAAATATCCAAATAATTAGTTTTTTTGGCTTCTTTGATAAAAAGATCTTTTTTCAGAATGTTTTTTTGCTCTAGTAATGATCCTATTTCATAAAGGTTTTTTCCTTCAGGAATAGTAACCTTGATAAGATGCGGAGAGCTATTAACTAAAGTTTCCATCACATCAAAGCTGTCCATACCCGATTTGATGGTAAAAGAGCCGGCTTTAAGTCGGCCGATATTTTTTTTATACTTAGCTAGGTAATAAAAAAGTTTAGCAGAGAAAATTACACTTTCTTTTTCGAGCCTATAATTAATTTTAGAAAAACTTTCACCAGGTGAAATAACGAATTGTTTTTCGGGACCTTCATAAGGACTCGTAAGAAATAAATAAACTGTTGCAGTAACAAGAGAAGCAGCTAATAGAGGAGAGACTACTAGTATGTAGAAAATCGTTTTTTTAACCATAATGGTTTAAGTATATAAAACTATTCAAAGAATCAACAACAATATTTTTTATTACTTTATTTACACACTGGATTAGCGATGAAGTCTTCGAGAATAATAGTTGCACTAATTTCATCTATTTTATTATAGTCCACTTTAAAATTATATAGTGGAGAGTTTTCCATTCTTTTTTTAGCTTCAAAAGTTGAATATGATTCATCTATTGTCGATACTTTTTGCTCAACTTTTTCTTCTAAGATTTTGATGAATTGTTTAGTCTTTTTAGTCATGGTCGATTCATTTCCATCTGGGTAGTAGGAGATTCCAACAACAATTAACTCAATTAATTCATCTGAAATAACTTGCATTAAGCTTTGTATCAAATGATCGGTTCCCTGGTTTCTAATTCGTCCGAGACCGATAGGAAAAGGTGTTTGGTTTGAGCAGTAAAAAGCTAGCCCTGTATATTTTTCACCATAATCAATGCCAAGAATTTTAATGTTTTGGGTATTTGAAGCCGTCTTCATGCTTGTAAGATAAATTAAATTTATTTTTTTATCAAGAAAATTGAAAACTTGAGAAATATATCAGTACAGATATTGACAAGAATATTATCTAAGTTAATATAGAAACGATTAGACAGACAAAAAAGTCAGAGTATTTGTCACGAGGCGATAGAATTTTAACCCTCAGACAAATCTTGATTTCTATAAAAAAATCACGCAGAGCTTTTATAATAAGTAATTTAAAATAAATAATAATTAAAAAGTGAGAAAAAACCTTATCCAAAAAACCTAAATTTTACCTTTCTTTAATAAAATAAAAATTATCACTTTTAACCAAAAACTGGAGAAATCATGCATTTAAATGATTTGAGAGCAAAAGCAATCAGCGAGTTAACTAAATTGGCAAACAGCCAGAAAATTGAAAATGTGGCCGGGATGAAAAAACATGAAGTCATCTTTGCCCTTCTTAAAAACCACGTAAAGCAAGATGAAAGCATTTACGGTGAAGGCGTGCTTGAAATCCTACCAGATGGTTTTGGGTTTTTGAGAAGTCCTGGCTATAACTATCTTCCTGGAGCCGATGATATTTATGTTTCTCCTTCACAAATTAGAAAGTTTGGTTTGAGGACAGGTGATACGGTCAACGGTGAAATAAGACCTCCTAAAGAGGGTGAGCGCTACTTTGCTTTATTGAAAGTTGAATCTATAAACTTCACTACTCCTGAGAAGCATCGTCAGACAGTACTATTTGATAACTTAACTCCATTATACCCAGAACAAAAAATTAATTTAGAATCATTACCTGCAAATTATTCCACGCGGATCATTGATTTATTTGTGCCACAAGGATTTGGGCAACGAACTTTGATTGTTGCTCCTCCAAAAGCTGGAAAAACTGTTCTTCTGCAAGATATTGCCAATTCAATTTCTGCAAATCATAAAGATGCGACCTTAATAGTTCTTCTTATTGATGAGCGACCTGAAGAAGTTACGGATATGAGAAGAAATGTTAAGGCTGAAGTTGTTTCTTCAACCTTTGATGAGCCTGCTTCAAGACATGTTCAAGTTGCAGAGATGGTTATTGAAAAAGCTAAAAGATTAGTTGAAGCTGGACAAGATGTAGTAATTCTTTTGGATTCGATTACAAGATTGGCTCGAGCTTACAACACAGTTATACCACCTTCAGGAAAGATTCTTTCTGGTGGGGTTGATTCAAATGCTCTGCACAAGCCAAAGCGATTTTTTGGTGCAGCTCGAAATATTGAAAATGGTGGATCTTTGACTATTATCGCCACAGCGCTTGTTGATACAGGTTCTCGAATGGATGAAGTTATTTTTGAAGAATTTAAGGGAACTGGTAACTCAGAAATTCAACTTGATCGGAAGTTAATGGAAAAACGAATCTTTCCTTGTTTGGATATCAATCGTTCAGCTACAAGAAAAGAAGATCTCTTAATGGAAGATATTGATTTGCAAAGAATCTATGTTCTGCGGAGAGTTCTGCATCCTATGAATACGATTGATTCAATGGAATTTGTTTTAGGGAAAATTAAAGATTCTAAAACCAATTTAGGTTTCCTTGAATCAATGAATGGATAATTACACTTTCAAGAATTAAGGATAAGTATGATGCTAAAAAGAGTACTTAAGAATTCTATATTATTTTTATTAAAACAATATACCTCTATTGGTGGGCAAGCTGTCATTGAAGGGGTCATGATGAGATCTCCAAATGCATTTGTCGTCGCACTTAGACAAGCAGATGGAAGCATCCGTCTTCGCCGAGATCAGTGGTATGGTTTTACCAAAAAGCTAAAAATCTTTAAGATGCCTTTTTTTCGGGGAGTTTTAACTCTAGTCGAAACCATGCTTAACGGAATTGTTTCTTTAAATTACTCAGCGAATGTTGCCATGAAGGATGAGCTTCTAGAAAAAGCAATGAAGCAGGGGAAGACTGAAGAAGAAGCGATGAAGAAAATCAAGGAAAAGGAAAAAGTATCCTGGGAGACTTACTTAACGATAGGGGTGAGTTTTCTATTTGGAATGGGACTTTTTGTTTTCTTACCACATGCCATAACCTATCTAATCAACCATGTATTTGAATTGAGTTGGGATTTAGAATCCTTTAGTTTTCATTTTGTGGATGGAATGATTAAAGCTCTTATTTTTATTCTATACATTTTCATTATAGGTTTTCTGCCAGATGTTAAGAGAGTTTTTCAATATCATGGGGCTGAACATAAATCTATTGCTACCTTCGAAGCCGGTGAAGAGCTGATCGTTGAAAATGCTAAGAAATTTAGTACTTTGCACCCACGTTGTGGGACAACTTTTGTTTTCTTTTTACTCTTTATTTCAATAGTTCTTTTTTCAGGACTCTTTGTTATTATTCCAGTTGGTGTTGGACTTCCTCCTATCTTGAAACATGCCGTGGCCATTGTATATAAAATATTCTTTATGTTCCCAATTGCGGGAATAAGTTATGAACTAATAAAGTTTGCCGGAAGAAAGCAAGGATCAATGATTTCTAAAATAATTTCCTTCCCGGGGATGATGTTACAAAAGCTGACGACAAATGAGCCAGAGGCTGAGCAATTAGAGGTTGCTCTTGCTTCGATAAAAGCGGTATTATTCTTGGAAGAGAAATACAATTTGAAAGAAGCAAATGAGAAGATATTGAATCTAGAAGAAGTGGATATAAAAGATATCCAAGAAATGGAATCAACCAATTCAACTTTGAAGGATTTTTTAGAGGCTTAGTCTTCTTATAGGAAAAATGTGTTTGATAAACTTGAAGAAGTTGTAAAAAAATATGATCAGTTAACGGAGAAATTAGGGGATCCCTCTCTCTATGAAAATCCAGATCAACTTACCGCTATTAATAAGGAGCGTTCCAATATAGAGGAAGTCGCACTTGCTTATATCGAATATAAAAAAATTAAAGATAATATTTCTCAATCTCAAGAAATTTTAAAAACGGAAAAAGATCCTGATTTAATCGAAATGGCGAAAGAAGAGATAAGTGAATTTGAAAAAGTAATTCCAGGATTAGAAGATGAGCTGAAAGTCTTGCTTCTCCCTAAAGATCCATTAGATAACAAAAATATCATGCTTGAAATACGAGCCGGAGCTGGTGGCGATGAAGCAAGTATTTTTGTTAGTGACTTGTGGAGGATGTATCGAAATTATTTCTCATCAGCCGGTTTTTCTCAAGAAATTATAAGTTGTTCTGAAGGAGATGAGGGAGTCAAAGAAGTGATTCTTTCAGTAACTGGCGAAAAAGTTTACTCAAAACTAAAATATGAATCTGGTGTTCATCGGGTGCAGCGTGTTCCCACAACTGAGACTCAAGGACGTGTGCATACTTCTACGGTAACAGTTGCTGTTATGCCAGAAGCAGATGAGGTTGAGTTTAATTTAAATATGAACGATGTGAGAGTGGATGTTTATCGAGCGAGTGGTTCAGGTGGGCAGCATGTTAACACAACAGATTCAGCAGTAAGGGTGACTCACTTACCAACAAATACAGTTGTCGCAATTCAAGATGAGAAAAGCCAAATTAAAAATAAAGATAAGGCTTTGAAAATTCTAAAGGCCCGAATCTTCGATAAGATGGTTCAAGAGGCTAAAGCAGAAGAAGCTGCGGCAAGAAAAAGTCAAGTTGGGACAGGGGACCGTTCCGAAAGAATTCGTACTTATAATTTCCCTCAAGGAAGGTTAACTGATCATCGAATAGGCTTAACCTTATACTCTTTAGATAAAATAATTGAAGGTGAAATTAGCCCGGTTGTTGATGCCCTGATTGCTTTTAATCAGGCACAACTCTTAAAAGGTCAGGAAGAATAGAAAGACGGCTTCCTATGGATCAATTCTTTTTACAAAATATAAAGGTCTTGTCAGAAAACTATCCAGGTTTAAACACTCAAAATTATCAAGACTTTATAAATCAATACCAAAAAAAACATAATTTAGGTTTTTTTATTAACGATGAATCGATTGCGAATTTAAAGGAATGTCTCTTAGCAGGCATACCTTTTTCTTATTTATTAAAGTCTCATTATTTTTATAATCATGAGATGTATATAGATGAGTCTGTATTGATACCTCGGTTTGAAACTGAAATTTTAGTTTTTGAGGCGTTAGAGTTCATAAAAAATTGCTCTTTAAATGAAGTTAGCATTGCTGATGTGTGCACAGGTTCAGGGTGTATTATTAATGCAATACAAATTGAATCTGATAAAAATCTAAAGGGAATTGCTGTTGATTTAGATGTCAACGCTTTAAAAATTGCAAAGTATAATAACTTTTTAATCGGTCATCTAAAAAATAAAAAGCATAATATTGAGTTCTCTCAAAGCGATCGTTTGTCATCCTATCAGGAACAAAAATTTAATCTAATTTTGTCTAACCCTCCATATATCAAAGAGTCTCAAAGAGATACGACAGTTCATAAAAATGTACATACTTATGAACCGCATATTGCTTTATACTTAGGTGACGAGATATATATGGACTGGTTTGATCTTTTTTTTACTCAAGCATATAATTGCCTCTTCGATGGAGGAATATTTCTGATGGAAGGGGATTCAAATCACTTAGAATTCTTGGCAAATATATTAGATGAATCTAAATCTTTGAATGTTAGTTTGAAGTTAAAGAAAGATTTAGCAGGAAGAACTCGATATTTAGAATTTAAAAAAGGATAAAAGATGGATTCATTTAAAGTTTCAGGCCCGACTAAACTTAGTGGAACAATAGAAGTTGAGGGAAGTAAAAATTCTGCTTTGCCAATTATGGCCGCATCTCTTTTGTATAATGGGAAAGTCGTCTTAAATAATATCCCTCGATTAAAGGATATTAATTCAATGATCTCATTACTTGAGTCTATGGGAGCACTAACTCAATTTGAGAATAATTCATTAAGCATTGATAATAGTGGGTTAAACAGTTTTCGTGCCGATTACAATTTAGTACGAAAAATGAGGGCAAGCTTTATTGTTTTAGGTGGTTTGTTAGCCCGCAAAGGACGAGCTGAAGTCTCATTACCTGGTGGTTGTGCAATTGGGCAAAGACCTGTGGATATACATATAAAAAGTTTCGAAGCACTTGGTATTCAAACCAATATAAAAGAGGGTTATGTCTATGCCCAAACATCAGATATAAACTCTAATGAAGAGCAAAGAGTTGAATTGGAATTTCCGTCAGTTGGAGCAACGGAGAATTTAATGATTTTTGCTGCAGGTCGAAACCAAACCACTATTATTAATAATGCTGCAAAAGAGCCTGAGATTGTTGATCTTGCAAATTTTTTAGAAAAGTTAGGAGCAAAAGTTAGTGGGGCAGGAACTGCTTTTATAAGTATAAAGGGGTTTGATGCTTCTAAAGAATCACCTTCAGAAACAGTCTTTAATCATGATGTTATTTTTGATCGAATTGTCGCCGGTACTTACGCTATTGCTGGGATCATTACTGAAAGTCATATAACCGTAAAAAATGTGAATCACGATCATTTAAAAGCGTTTTATAATGTCTTAGAGCAAATTGGCGTTAACTTTATATTAAAAGATAACGAGATTGAAATTTTACCCAATAATATTTTAAGCTCATTAAATCCAGTTAATTTAACTACATTGCCTTTTCCGGGTTTCCCTACGGACTTGCAAGCGCAAATAATGATTCTGCTAACCCAAATTAAAGGAAAGTCTAAAATATTTGAAACTATCTTTGAAAACCGTTTTATGCACGTACCTGAATATACCCGTTTAGGTGCAGTAATTGAAGCTACAAGTCAGTCTGCAAGTATTGCTGGACCCGCCAAACTTAAGGCCGCACCAGTTATGTGTACCGACTTAAGAGCTAGTGCTGGGCTTGTTCTAGGAGCGATGGTGGCAGAGGGAGAAACAATGATCAACAGAGTCTATCATTTAGATCGGGGCTACGAGGAAATGGAAAAGAAGTTAAAAAAAGCAGGTTTAAAAATTGAAAGAGTAAAGGAATAAAATATGGATGATTGTTTATTTTGTAAAATTTTAAAAGGGGAAATTCCTTCTGAAAAAATTTATGAAGACGATAAAGTTTATGCCTTTAAGGATATTGCACCTATGGCTAAATATCACTTTTTATTTATTCCTAAAGAGCATGGCCAGAATATAAATGATGTTTCAGACTTTAATACAATATTTGAAGCGATTAAAAAGGTTGTTGCGGAATATAATTTTACTGATGATGGTTATAGAGTGGTGACAAATGTTAATAAATTTGGGGGGCAAACCGTTTTTCATACTCATTTCCATTTATTGGCAGGGGAACAATTAACTGGTTTTGGTCGATGAAGAAAATTTCATTTCTAGAATATGCAAGAGATTATAACTGGGACTCTGTTCAAACTCTTCGAAAACGAATAAAAACGATCTAGCCTTAGATTGATGATCAAACAGAATTAATTTGCTATGGTCTTATATTAGAATAGTTCTGTCGCTCTAAGTAATCACATATTTTAGTATCGTCTTTTTTTTCTTTTGGAACATTTTTTATTTTGTTTTTTGATGTTATACAAAGAGGGAAATGTTTACCTTTGGGTCCACCAAGCCAAGTTTGGTTGTTCCAAGAACGTACTTCTATTTCTAATTCTAGAAAGGTGCTTAAAGTGGCAGCATTCTTATAAGTCGGTAGTATTTTTCCTTTGCATATAATTTCAAACTTCCCTGATTCGCAAAGTCCTCCATAACTATATTGGCTCGAAATTATTAAAAAAAGCATAACTAATTTCATTAAGTATTCTCCTAACTAAAAGCTGTATTTAATTTATAGTTTAAGAGAATTTATTAACAGAACAAGAATGATTGGCTAAATTACACTTCCATGTTTAATATTTCATCAATTAAAAAACAATATTAATACTAATTCGTAAAGGTGCGTAAACGTGCTGTTGATGTATTAACTTTTAGTCTTGAAGGCCAGTGAAAATTGCAACGATAATTGCTTTTTGTAATTGGTTGAAGCTGTAGACTGATGACATAATAATAATAGGGGAATGGTTAATCAAAGCAGCGCAGACTAGCTCACCTTTTTCTGGAATAAAATGTTCAATATTAATAGGCGATTCAAATTCAGCTTCGTACTCGGTCATCAAATAGTCTTCTCGCTCACCACCTGGAAGAATTTCGGGAGCGCGTTTTCCACTGATATAAGATTTGGTTAGTTTTGCTTTTTGCTGATTCTCACCATCTTCGCGCTGTAATACATCGTTAAAAATAATGTTTAACTCAGCACAATTTAAATTAGATTTTAACCCATACCATAACTCAGTAAAGAATAAATGTCGGTCATTTTTCCAATGATCTTTTAGTGTTTGGATAAAAGGATGAATTTCTTCGATATTTTTAATATTGTTAGTTAAGTTAAATCTTTGGTGATATTTTTCAAATAGTTGAAAGAAATCATTTACTTGAAAATTATCTAATTGATCAAAAGTAACATTGGCTTGTTCGTTAGAGGAGCATGGGCAATACTTTTGCTCAAATTTTAAATCAATCAGCTCTGAATCGATATCAAGGTCTGAATGATAAATAATCAGTTGAAAATTTAGTTCATGGATGTTTTCTTTCTCAAAACTTTCTTTTTTTACCTCTTGATCATCTTTTCCGCATGAATATAAATAAATTTTATTAGCACTTTCTAATGAAAGGATGGAAATATGCATGAATTGAACCCTAATCTAAGTTTAGTATTATACTTAGGTTTATTTTATTTCTCAAAAAATCTGATTTCAAGATAAAATAAAGTTATCATGAAAAAATATTTAATACTATTATACTGCATCGCGAATTTAATCCAGGCTCAAGACGAAAGGGATATTCGCAAACTATTAACTCCAAAGGTGACCACTCAAAAAGAACCTAGATGGGAATCTTATTCAGACCATTATTCAGTGGATTTAGATGGAAATGGGAAAACTGAGTATGTACAAACAGCAAAAATTGATAATCTCGATTATATTATTATCAAAGATGAGTTTGGGAATTCTCTCTTTAAGCAATTACTACTGGCCAGGGGAGTAAAGTCGAATATCTTTCGAATAAAAAAAGTTAACATTAATTCTTTATATTCAGCATTAGTTATTTTATTTTTTGAGGGAAAAACTGAAGCTGCCGTTTTTGAAGCGACTTCTAAAATGTATTTTATTAGTTATAAAAAAGATAATCTAAAGAAATTCATTTTCTCAGAGGGAACTCACTTTCAACATGAAAAAGAAAAGGTAAGTGATCAGTACTGGTACCGGCATTTTGATATTAATATTTTTGATTATAATCGTGATGGTAATGTGGAAGTTTCAATTCTTTTTAACAAAATTGCAAAAATATATTTCTTCAATGAAGAGCAACTTAAATGGTATCGACTTTAAGCGACCTTATCTGATTTATCCTGATCATTATTTTTAGATTCTTCAATTTGATCTGAGTTTGTTTTTTTGTCACGAAACTCTTCTAGGCTTGCAACATTTTTTGGCAGAACTTTATTGGGAAAGCTTTGTCCTGAGGGTTGATATCCAGTCTCTTCTGTCGATGATAAAACTACTACCTTCTTTGGGTGGGTAGTTCCGAGTAATACAACTAGAAATAGAGGTAAGAGTAGAAATGAAACGATAACAGTAAAAGTTACTGCACTTGAATTTGTTTCAGAGCTAATATGAACAATTGATTCAGTCGGTGGGTTGAAGAAATCAACCCTCATCATTGATGTATTAGTCAGTTGACTTGGTGGCTGAATCTCAGCCTCTAGAGAATAAACTGGTTCCACCGCAGGGGCTCTACCCTGAGAGAAGGCAAAAATGCTGATAACGAAGCAAATAAATATTAATAACCGACTCTTTTGCATTACTTTCCTTTGATTAGTCTACCCACCTTATCGGTAGGGTTTCTTAGATTATAAAATTCTTTAGTATTTCATTCAATTTTGGAAAAATTTTCACCTTAGACAAACCTTTTTTCAACTAGTTAATTTCATATAATTCAGATTTGTTTATTGGTTAAACTAATTTGTTTATATTCCGATTAGATTAAAAGAGGAAAAGGAAATCAGTTATGAAAACTGCTTTATTATTTATTTCTTGTATGACTTTTATGTTTGTCCTGCTCGGGCAGTTTGGAGTTTGGCAAGATTTTAAGGATCGGGCGGAGGTCGTGCATAATTTCGAGTCTTCAGCTTTAAACTTAGCAAAAGAGAATCGAGAGCTCAGGGCACATCTAAGTCAACTTAAGTCTCAAGTTCAATCCTTAGAAGCTCATAAAAATTATTTAAGTTTAAAAGTTAAGAATAGGCAGCGAAAAGTTGCTTCTCTTGCTGTTGTTGACCCAGATGATTTAGTTCAATATGGGATTTATAATTGGGGACCAAGCAAGTTACTTTCAATTGGTAACAAAGAGTTATTTAATAAAAATTATATTAAGTCTGCTCAGTTTTACCATGAATTATTTAAGCGATTTCCTAAGTATGAAAAGATAAATGATAAAGTCATTTTTGAAGCAGGTATGGCCGCCTTTGAAAGTAAAAAATATTACCACTGGGCAGAAGATCATTTTTCTTATTTGATCGAAAAGCATCCTAAATCATCTTTTTACAGAGGGGCTAAGCTTTGGAGAGGGTTAAGTTATCTTTATCAAGGAAAAACGGGAAAATTTAAACTGACTGTAGAAGAGTTTAGAAAAAAATATCGTAATACGGATGAATGGAAAATAATTAGTCGATACTATGATGATATTAATAAAAAAGTTCAGTAATCTTTTACTGAGTTTATTTTTTCTTTTAGGAGGGACCGCTTTTACTAAAGATATAGCGGTCGTTTCACATATGGAAGGTCAAGCTTTCCTATTTCAAAATGGAAGTTCATATACATTAAAGCCGGGGGTCGTTATCAAAGACTTTAGCCAGGTTATGGTTGAAGTTGATGGTGTTGTTATACTCAAAGATCGATATAAAAACACTCATTATATTTCAGGGGGAACCCATGTTAGTTTTACTAAAAATTATGTAGAAATCATTAATGGTAAAATTTGGGTAAAAGCTGAGAAAAATGATCATCGTTATAAAGTTCAATCCATTAATTCTTTTGTAAACTTTGATCGAGGAGAGTTTATTTACACCTTTGATAATGAAAGTGGAAAATCACAAGTTGTTGTTTTGGATGAAGAAGTTGAGTTCTCAAGTCTTCTTGAGCCTGATTTGAGCCAAATAGTACCAATGGGAAAATTTTCTTTGATTGATCCAAAGACGACTGATGGTGTTCCACGAAGGTCATTGAGAATAGGATACAAAAGTTTCGAGAATGTTATTCGTTCTTTTCCAGGGGTAAAGCCAAATAGTAGTACAATAGTTAAGTATATCAAAAATAAAATTGATGATACGAAAAGAAGTAATGGCGGAAGGCAAATCGCTAGCTTACCCAAGAACTCCAATATCATTATTTATCGAAAAGACGATAAGTTAGTCCGACCCTCTACTGACAAGAGTAGCCAGTTGATGAATTACTATTCAAAGCAAGTTATAAAAAAACCGAAAGCGAAAAAAAGAAGAGTTCGGAAGAAAAAAGCTCCGGCTAAGCATAATTATATTAGTCTATCCGAAGTAATGAGCGGCAAAAAGACAGAAGAAAAGAAAGCTAAAAAAGTTGTGGTAAAAAAAGAAACTAATAAAGTAATACAAGAAATAAATAGTGAATTTGAGAATTCATTAAATCAAGAAATAAATAAACAGACTAGGCATCCAGCCTCAACTAATAGTCTAATCAATGAATTAAAGTCAATTAAGCAGAACTATCGCAAGGAATACTAAGCAATCTTTTGTAACTCTTGCTTCAAATCATTAGGAATTGAAATTGGTGCTTTTTTATCATAATCATAGTAAACCATCACACATCGACCACTCGCAATCTCTTTTCCATTCTGAATTGCTTTTTGAAAAATAGTCATAGAGCTATTACCAATTTTCTCAAATTCAGTTTGGACGATAACATCAGCTTGATAATAACTTTGACTTAGGTATTCAATTTCAACCTTGGCAATAATTAAATTCCATTTCTTAGGATTTAAATCTGGAATAAATTTTTTAAATATTGGCCTTCTGGCTTCTTCAAACCACGTGGCAATAGACGCATTATTAATATGTCCTAAAGCATCTGTATCATTGAAGCGAGGGAGAATTGTTAAGTTTAGCATAATTCCATCTTTGGTTAGGTTATTGGTTAACAATGTGGAAGTAACAAACTTGTTAAGAACTGAAAATTATATGAGAAATTTTTATAGGGTAAAAAGAAATTACATATATTTAAAATTGTTCAATGATTGCCAAATAGTCTTTAAAGTCTCATTTGGAGCAAAACTTTTTTGCTAATATTTATACGAGAGCATTTTTTAAATCATTTAATAAATCATCAAGATCTTCAATTCCGACAGAAAGTCTTATAAGATTATTGGTAATTCCTAGCTTCTCTCTTTCTTTTACGGGAATACTTGCATGAGTCATGATGGCTGGGTGATCAACTAGTGATTCAACTCCACCAAGAGATTCTGCAAGCTTAAATAGTTTAAGTTTTTTGAGAAATTTTCGCGATTTTGCAAGATCACCCTTAACAAAGAATGTAATCATACCTCCAAAACCATGCATCTGAGATTTGGCAAGTTTATGCTGAGGATGTGATTTTAGTCCCGGATAAATAACTTTTTCCACTTGTGGATGTTTTTCGAGAAACTTAGCAATCTTAGAAGCATTTTCAGCATGTCTTTCCATTCTGATGGCCAAAGTTTTTAATCCTCGAAGGACTAACCAGCTGTCAAAAGGGGATTGGCTTGGCCCGATGGAGTTTTGCAAAAACCAAAGTTGATCATAGATTTTTTTATCATTTAACATTAAACAACCACCAACCACGTCAGAGTGTCCATTAAGATATTTTGTCATAGAATGAATGACTATATCGGCACCTAAGTCGAGTGGGTTTTGGAAAAAAGAACTCATGAAAGTATTATCCACAACTAAAATAACTTTGTTTTTTTTGCACAGCTTAGAGAGTTTTTTTATGTCAGTAAGCTTGAGTAATGGGTTGGTTGGAGTCTCGATCCAAACTAAATCAGGCTTATTTACTTTAAATGCTTTTTCGAGATCTTTTGTTTGAGTAAAGTCAATAAATGTAGTCTGGTGGTATTTGTTAAAGACTTTTGTTAGAAGACGGTAGGTTCCACCATAAACATCATCTCCGCAAAGAATCTTAGCATCTTTTTTTAGTGTGTGGAGAATAAGCATAATAGCACTCATTCCAGAAGAAGTTACCATACTGTATTTTGCATTCTCTAAACTAGCGAGACATTCTTCAAGGGCAGTTCTTGTGGGGTTGTGAGATCGAGTATACTCATAACCTTGATGCTTTCCAGGAGAAGTTTGAACGAATGTTGAGGTTTGGAAGATAGGAGGAATAATTGCTCCCGTGACCTTTTCCGGTTCGTTACCCGCATGGATTGCATTAGTTGCTTTGTGAAGTTTTCCTAAATTTTTACTCATAAAATACTCCATCTTTGCAAATTGAGTTTAATATCTCATCAAGGTTAGACTCTTTTTTAGGGAGAGAATAATTTTTTTCTTTTATCCAATCATCGTTATAAATTTTCGAAGCATATCGGTTTCCAGAATCAGGCAAGAGAGTTAATATTCTTTCCGGTGTGCTAAGCTTTTGTGCGTACTTTATCGCACCGAGAATAGCCCCACCTGAACTTCCTCCAGAATAGATTCCTTCATACTGAAGTAATTCTCTGGTAGCTACAATACATTCTTCATCTTCTAAAATGATAAAATCATCTATTAGAGAAAAGTCTACATTTTCAGGTATAAAATCTTCTCCGAAACCTTCAATAACATAACTATGAGCAGGAATAATTTCCCCCGTTTTATGATAGTGAGCTAAAATAGAACCTTTTGCATCTACTCCAACTATTTTGATATTCGGTTTTTTTTCCTTTAAGTACTTGGCGATACCACTAATGGTCCCACCTGTTCCAACTGTCGCGATAAAGGTATCAAAGTCTCCCTCTGTTTGTTGCCAAATTTCAGGACCAGTTTGTTCATAATGACAGAGCTGATTATTTAAATTGCTATATTGATTTAAATAGAATGAGTTTGGGACTTCTTTCGCTAATCTAGCTGAAACAGAATAATAAGACCTTTCATCCTCAGGTTCAACATCAGTGGGGCAAATGACAACATTTGCTCCAAAGGCTTTGAGGTTATTAATTTTATCTCTAGATTGTTTATCTGCTAATACAAATAAAGCATTATAATCATGGGTCAAGCAATACATGGCAATTCCAACACCAGTATTTCCTGAAGTTCCTTCAATGAAAGTCCCACCTGGATTTATTTTTTTTTCTTCCACTGCTTTTTGACAGATGTAAACACCCATTCTGTCTTTTACTGAACCACCTGGATTCATATATTCTAATTTAGCATAAATTGGACTTGTCACTTGACTGGCCATTTTATTAATTCGAACAATAGGAGTGTTTCCAATTGCACTCAAAATATTGTTGTTGAATTTTTCCATGATCCCACCTTTAATCAGTTGCTTAGTATGGTTAATTTAGTCTTAATACTAAATTCAAAAATCAGTGAGCAACTTATTGAATAATTTGGGGCTAATTTAGCTTAGATGCTTCCATTTGTCCCGCTAAATGAGACAGGCGTGCAATAATGGAATAGACTGCTTCTTTTTGCTTATGATCGGCTAATTCTTTTATTTCTGTGATGCAGTATTTTTGATAAACCATGCCTCTGGCATTTAGGTTCCCTTTAGAATCCCTAGATGAGTTTGTGCGAAGAAAACCACCCGTTGGAACTGAATTAACCATATAGATGGCCACTTCTGCTGGGGCTTCATCAAACTTTAAGACCGTTTCGATACCTTCTTGTATCAAAACTGCATTAAATTTAAGGTTGTTTTTTCCCACATCCATTTTATTTCGTTTTTTACGATTCATATCCATGATTTCTTGACCAGAGTTAACGACAGATATTCCCATTCCATAGGTACCTGAGTCCGCTTTAACGTAGATTGGTGCATCCTGTTGGCTGAAGCTTGCTTTGAGGGAATCTACTTCCTGAGCAAGTTTCTCTAACCCTTCTTTTTTTATAAAGTCGATGTTTGTGACAGACTTAAACTTTGCTTCAAGGAGGTCTGGATTAATAGAAAACTCTTGGCAGAAGTTCTCGACAACTTGATGATAGAATTCAAAATGTGTGGTTTTTTTTCTGGAGAACCATCCGATTTTAGGTGACGGAGCAATAGGTGTTGATAAATTATCCCAATCAATACTAATTTCTTTCGATTGGTCGTTGTTTAAAATAATAAAATCTATTTCATATTCTGAAATTGATACAATTCCATTTTTAATATTTAACTGGTGAATAGAAATTGGATCACCAGATTGAGAAGTTAAATCAATCTGGTGATTCTCTGCTGGAAATAAATTTTCATCGTGACTGATAAAAAAGACCTTGTGGCCAGATTTTTCTAAAATATATTTGAGCGAGTTCAGATGATCTAGGTAGAATAGGTTTTTAGTATGAGACTCTACCCAAACACCAATCGTTTTTACGTTCTCATGTTTTTCGAACTTAAAATAATTAGTGAAATGATCAGCGCTGGATAGTCTATCAAATTGGCATATATTATTAAAACCTGCGGGGTACATATTAAAGTCAACCGGAGCAAATTTATGTTTACTTTCTCTTATATCGACTGAGGCATAGATAAGAGAAGGAAATTTGTTCTGCTCTTTATCAAGGTAATCGTTTAGGATATTCCAATTTTCACCAACAAAACATTCTAATTCTTTTTTTGTGTTAATTTTAAAATCATTCATCTTTTTTTCTCTAGTTTTCTAATTTCTGAAAACTCCATTGAGTACTTAAGTTTTCAAGAATCAAGCTAATATCATTTGAGTGAATGTCAAGAAAGGAGATAAATTTAATAGAATTCTCTCTTAAAGAACTATTAACCTTCAGTTCCTTCGAAAGTAAACTTTGCTTCAATTCTTGATTAACTTGGGATGATGGCTCCCAAGTAGACAAATCTTCAAAATTTGATCGATTTAAGCAAATATACTTTTCTTTATTTTTGAAAGACGTCAATGAATCTTGCATATGCAAGATATCAGAAATTTTATCATGTGAGTAATTTCCAATGAGGAACCAGCGTGTAACATTATCATTTTCAAAAAGGTCATCCCAGCTTAAGGTTTTAAGGAAAATATCTTTTACATCATGGAGAGAGTAGACCGCTTCTAGAAAGTCATCAATAAACTCCTCACTTGTCACTTTCTTTAGATAGGACAGTAGAGTCTTTGCACCACTGGCGACCACCTTTTTAAGAATAGAGATATTTTTTGATTCTTGATTGAGGTGATTAAAAATTTCAATAAAACTAGAGTCAAAAAAGCGTCTGATTTTATTTATGCTTTGAAGAAAGTCTATGAAATGCCCACCAGGAGGAGTGTCTAAAATAATATAATCGTATTTTTTCTCTTCATATTGCATATATAATTCAACCAAAGCAAAAATTTCATTTAAGCCACCAAAGGGACTGGTTAAAATATTGATGAATTTTGAATTCAGTAATTTTTCAGATCCTGATTTTTGAGCAATTCTTTTTGTCGTACTAGCAACATCCATCAGCATGGCTGATAATTTTGAGTCAGCTGTATTATTAATTTGTGGATTTGCTACATCGTAAATCTGACCAGGTTTAATCTCACTTATTTTAAGATAGTCTTTTAGTCTGTGAGAGGGGTCAATGGTAATTAACAGGCAATTGTTTCCTTTCTTAGTTAAAGAAATGGCTCTTGCTGTTGATAAAGTCGTTTTTCCGACCCCTCCTGTACCGCAGAAAATTTCAATTTTAGAGTGCATTGAATTCTCCTAATTGATAATCTTCTAGTTCCGTTATGTAGGGAATCGGGAGAATATTATTTTTAAAAATTTTATTTTCCTTCATTTGATTAAGAAGGTTTTCTTCGCTGGATATTTTCTCCACTAAGTAATTTGGAAGATCTGATTTATTTAAATTTGGAATTTGAGAATATAAACCATTGATAAAATAAAGTATTTTATCAACTTTAATGTATTCAGATAAGTTATATTGCAACTCTATTGTTTCGTTTAAAATAATTTCTTCGAGCTGGCTTACGATGGCTAGCTTTAAATAATTTTCTTGATTTAGGATTTCCAACATAAGACAAATATCATTATATATTGGACCTACTTTAAAAATTTTTTTAAAATTATCAAGAGATTGAAACATCGCTAAAAGATGACCACTCGATGGGCTATCAAGAATAATAATAGCTTCTTCTTCATCAATAATTTTTAATATTTTTCCAAAATAGATAAGGTAGTTCAAACCTGGAAGCATCGATACAATCGTTTTATAAAAATTTGTTGAAGAAATCCAGCTGGCGATTCTTTTTGAATGAATTTTCCTTGCCATATATTCGGTAGCACATTCTTTTAAATGAAGTGTAATTATTTCTTGATCATTCTTTTGTTTCTCAAAACTTCTATTATTTTTTGCATCAAAATCTGAACTGGTATCAACTTGAATTAAGTATACTTTTCTATTAGGGTTTTCTTTTTTTATTTTCTTGTAAAAAAGGCGGGAAACTTCTGTTTTGCCTACGCCACCTTTGCCGGTAAACATATACAATGACGATAGTGGAAATTTTTGAACTTTATTCATAGGTAGTGCAGTATACCAAAATGGGAAGAAAATTAATAGAATTTAGTCAATAAGAAGAAAATTTGAAAGAGATTAGAATGTATAAGAAGTTGTTATGAGAAGTTTAAAGTAACTTCCACTAACTGTGGCCATTTCTTCTTGTCTAATATCAAAAGGCTTATGCAGATGTCCTAATATTCCCACGGTCATAGATCTGTTTAATCTAAGATCAACTCCAGTTCCAAGATTGAATCCAAAGGTTGTTTTGACTCTGGATTTTTCAGTATCATCTTCAATTTGAGGGGTATAAAAACCCAAACCAGCTAGGTAATATGGAGAAAAAGAGTCGAATTCATAAGGACGGCCTTTTATGCTCATCGTATAGCCTCTTAACCAAACAGAATCATCCTTAAATTGGTGAGATGATGAGTGAGCATTTAGAACAAGGTCAAAGCTGTAGCTTGCTGAATAAGAATAATAGAAATCGCCAGTAATCTTGCTATCACCAAAATTCTCATATCGACCAAACAAAAAAGTTTCACCAACTCCAATTCCTACGGAATGTTTGTTGACTTCTCTTTCTGCTGAACCTGTAACTTCTTCAGAGGAGACGGCTTGTTTGTCCTCCGCATGAGAAATCATAGGTAGGCTAATAAAAATAATAAAGCTCAAAAATTGACCCAAACTTAATTTTAGTTTGGGTCTTAAGGTAGTATTTTTCATACAATCATTTTAATTTAATGAGGTAGTATTATCAAGTGCACCAGGAACTGTATTGTTCATGAATGGCTTAAATTCTTCCTCTTTTTTAATAATAGTTGACTCTTCTGCTTCAGGTGCTGCTTCAACCATATTATCTTCAGGGAAAACTAATCCTAATTTGGCTTCTAGAGTTTTGATATAGCCAGATAGGGTTCCCGCTTCTGAGCGAACAACTCTTTTTAGAAGATTTGAATCGCTAGGCTTAAGAGTTTTTCTCTCTTGATCAAAAAGAAGCTGAATCTGAGTCATGTAAGTAATGTCATTTTTTGACTTATTATCAATAACTTTAATTTCGTGACCATCACGTATAATTTGAGCAATTTCTTCAAGTGTTACATAGCAGCTTTGGAACGTGTCATAAAGCTTCCTATTTTGATAACGTTTGATAATTCTCACATCTTTCATAAAATATACCCCTGTTTTAAAATTCTTTTTGCCCAATCTCTCTAAGATTTTTTTAAGATAAGAACAAAGTTAATATTCCCAAAAATTTTTTTAATTTTGGCCCTGATTATTAATTAGCAACCAAATATGCTCCATGTAATACTAGTTTTATTTCAAAGAAGTCAACCCACTTAGTCAAAAAAAAGGCAACTTTAAAAAAAAAAATGAAGCAGAGTAAAAAAATAGGTTAATTAAGTGGTCTCTTATCTCTAAATTATTGTAATTGCATGATCTTGAAACTAAAATTAAGTCCAATTTTAAGTTATAGTGCCTATGAAGAAATTTTAGCCAAATCATATTGCAATGTGACTTTATCTAACATTGGAGGGGAAAAATATCCCCTCATGGAAGAATTAATTAAGAGTATTAGGAGTAAGATCGATAAAGAAAATAACCTTCATTTAATTAATAGAAGGTAACAATCAAGGAAGAAATGATTTTATTTAAATCAAAAATATTACTTCGTGTATGCGCCTTTACAGTGGGCTTAGTAATCTTATCTTGCTCTACAGCTAAGAAGAAAGCTGAGGAGAAAGAAGTAAATCATCGTCAACAATTGGAAGTTTCTGACTCAGTTAAGCAAAAGCTTATGGAGCAGGAGACTTATCTTGAAAACCTGAAAACGAACTTAAGTGAAACAATTAAAGTAGCTAAAACAAAAAGTCCTCAAGAACAGGAATTTATTGCTACAGATTTATATTTAAAGGCATCCGATCTACTTCTTAAGGGAGAGTACTTGGTTGGTAGTATCTTTTTGGAGAAAGTAATTGAACTCAGTGGGGAGCAGGAGTATTTGATGAGAAAATACTCAGTTGCTTTAATTCAGTTAGGAAAAATAGATCAAGCTCAAGTAACTTTGGAGAAACTCTACAATAGATACGAAAAAGGTTCTATCGATGATCAGATAGGTATGTTATTAGCAGGGATTTATTCAACCACAGGAAAAGTTCAAAGAGCACAAGCGGTTTATAAAGAAATCTTACGACAGGATCCTAAGCATGAAGATGCTTGTATTTTTTATTCCAAGAATCTTCACGTTTTAAAAAAATCTCAGCAAGCAATTAGAGAATTAAAAAAATGTGAGAAATTCTCAAATGAGAAGAATGGGATGTTTTCATATTATATAGGGAAGATTTATATTGATCTAAAGAAGTATAAAAAGAGTATTGTCTTTTTTAGAAAAGCTGCCAAAATAGATGGTTCTTTAAGTCAAGCCATTCTCGCTATTGGTTTGATTTATGAAGAGCTTGGCAAAAATGAAAAAGCCATGAAAACTTATGAACAGCATTTAGAAAAAAATCCTGATGATGTTTTGATTTTAGAAAGAGTGGTTGAGAATTATTTTATCCTTGAAAAATATAAAGAAGTAATTCCATACGCTGAAAGATTAATTGACTTAGAACAAGATAATCTTAATTTGAAAGTAAAGCTGGGTATACTATACACAGATATAAAAGAGTATCATAAAGCAATTAAGGTTTTTCAATCGATTTTAGCGGCAGTCCCTAATTCTGATAAAATTCATTATTACTTAGGAGCAATTTACCAAGAAATTAATGAATGGGATTTAGCGATTAAAGCTCTAAATAAGGTCGGGTCAGATTCCGTTCTTTATCCAGATAGTAGTTTGCAGATTGCTCAATTGTTATCAACACTGGCTCAAGTTAAGAAATTAGAGAAAAAATCAATCCATTCTCAGTATGAAGACGAGTTTCATCGATTTGTTAAAAATAAAATTCAGGAAGAGAAACTTCTTGTTGTGGAGTTTAGTGTTATTCGCTCAAATCATCTAGAGGAGAGTGGAGATACTGATGAGGCGATCGATTCTTTGGTGAATGTTTCCGATAATAAGGATTTTACAAATAATCATCGATACTACTTAGCCAGCCTATATGAGAAATTGAGACAATTTAATAAAGCTTTTAAGATCATTGAGAAAATTATTGAAACAGATCCTAAAAATGCTCATGCCTATAACTTTTTAGGTTATTCTCTATTAGAGCAAGATAAGGATTTTGAGCAGGCTTACAAGTATATTCAAAAGGCAGTTGAGCTTAATCCCAAAGATGGTTATATTAGAGATTCACTTGGCTGGTATTACTATAAAATGGGAGACATGCAAAAAGCATTATCTGAATTGCAACTAGCCCTTGCGAACCTTCCACAAGATGTTGCGATAAATAAACATTTGGCAATGGTCTACTTAAAAATCAATGACTACAAAAATGCAAAATTATACTTAGAAAATGCATTGAAGAATGTAAAAGCTGAGCACGAGAGAGATGAGCTAAGAAAAGTTTATCACTCTATTGATAAAAAACGAGAACCCGCCTCTAGTCAAAAATAAATTAAAACATTAAAATTATTGTAACTTATTCGCATTCGGATAAAACTTTTTATTTAAGAAGAAAAAGAGGTTTTGTGTTACAAAAGTTAAACATTCTATTAATCTTATTAATTTCCTATAGCTGTGCTACAAATCGAAAGAAGTTAAATATTTCCAGTTTGAAGAAAAAAGTTTGTTTGAATATTGATGGAAAAATGCGATTGGAAACTGATGGTCAAAAGTATGTGGCTGACTTACAAATTAAAACAAGTCAAAACTCAACATTAGTTGGAATTAATGTCCCAATATTTGGTGAATATATTATTGAGTTAATTTATGACAACAAAGGGAGGTTAGTTAAAAGTCGAGGTATAAATATACTTCTTCAGTCCTTTAATTCTTCTATAACTAAAGCCCAGTTAAACTATGAGAGATCTAGATTGATAAATGTTTTATCTTTATGGAAAAAATTACATACTTCCTTAAATATGAAGAAATCTAGCAACAAGCGTGTGAATTTTGCATGGGAAGAGGGCCCTGAGAGCAATGAGCTGTTGGCAACTGTTAGAAAGGGAAAGTATGAAAATAAGCTGATGGTCCATTTCTTTGATTTAAATAAATATTTTACAAGGCAAACTATTTATTATTCGCCTAGTGAAGATTTCCAGACTAAAGTGTTAAATAAAGTTAAGGTTCAGAGTCAAAATGGCATGATCTTAGAAGCGTTTGTAAGGGAATGTTTAGATGAAGTCTCTTAGAAGTGTCAATTTGCACTTCTTGTCAAAAAGTTTGAATCTAGTTAATAAATATGTGGTTTTAAAAAATTAAGAATCATTAAACTACTAATCGATAATTTTAAAGGAGTTTACGGTGTTTGGGTTAAAGTCAATTTTTATTCAATCTGTTCTATTGTCAAGTTTATTTCTCATAGGTTGTACTAAGAAGCAGGATCTAACTGAGAAGGTTATCTACAACGTTTCAGCAGCTAATTTATTATCTCTTGATCCAATTCTCTGCTCAAATGTTTATTGCTCTAAAGAGATCTCAAGGGTCTATGAAAGCTTACTTGAGTTTCATTATTTAAAAAGACCTTATACTTTGGTGCCAAATCTCGCGAGTGAGATGCCAAAGGTAAGTGAAGATGGGTTAACTTACACTTTTAAGTTAAGAGATGATGTCTTTTTTCATGACAATGCTTGTTTTAAAGATGGAAAAGGTCGAAAAATGGTGGCAAAAGATGTTGTCTTTTCTATCAAGCGACTGGCGGATGCTAAGAATATCTCCAATAACTGGTGGCTTCTTGATGGGAAGCTAGTTGGTCTGAACGAGTGGAGAACAAAATACTCTTCAAAAGAATCAAATTTTGAAGAAGTAGTTGAAGGGTTAAAAGCAATCGATGATTCAACTGTTCAATTTAAGCTTACTAAAAAGTTTCCTCAATTTTTATATTCACTCGCGATGACAGCGACAAATGTTGTACCAAGAGAAGCAGTGGAGAAATACGGAAAAGAATTTACTAATCATATGGTTGGGACTGGTCCTTTTATTACAGGTGAGTTTAAAACTAAAAATAAACTTGTCTTTACTAAAAACCCAAATTTTCGAAAAAAACTATATCCTTCTGAAGGAGAGCCTGGCGATAAAGAGAAAGGCTTTTTAAAACATGCTGGGAAACAACTTCCATTAGTCGATAAAATTATTACATCAATTGCCACTGAGGCTCAAACAAGATGGCTAGGGTTTCAAAAAGCGAATTATGATTTTGTTGAAGTTCCAAAAGATAATTTTGATCAAGTTGTTCTTCCGGACCTAAGCTTAAACTCAGATTATGCTAAAAAAGGAATTGATCTAATGATGGAAGCGGATTTAGATACCACTTATATCGCTTTCAATCACGATGATCCAATTTTCAAAGATAATCCTAAGTTGAAACAAGCTATGTCTATGGCATACGATCACGATGAGGCGAATAAATTATTTTACAATAATACTGCACAGCTTGCTCATGGACCTATCCCTCCAGGGATTGCAGGTCATGATCCAAGTTTCAAAAATCCATCTAAAGTTTTCGATATTGAAGGGGCTAAAAAGAAATTAGCTGAAGCAGGATATCCTGAAGGTAAAGGCTTACCAGTACTCACTTATGAGTATAAGGCAGATACAGTAGGACGTCAGATGGCAGACTTCTTTTCAAAAAATATGAAGAAAATCGGAATTACCGTTAAAACTAATGGAAATACTTGGCCGCAGCTCACAACTAAAATTAAAAAGCGTCAAGCACAAATGTGGGGTATTGCTTGGGTAGGTGATTATCCAGATGCAGAAAACTTCCTGCAATTGTTTTATGGACCTAACTCAGCTCCTGGTGCGAATGGGTCAAACTTCAATGATTCTTTGTTTAATGCTCTTTTTGAAAAAGCAACTGTTATGCAAGATTCACCTGAAAGAACTAAGCTTTATAAAGAGCTCAATGGTTATATCGCAGATAAAATGCCATGGCTTTTTGGTGTTCACCGACAGAGAATTTTTCTAAAGCACGACTGGTTGGATAATTTTAAATTTACTGTTTTCCCTTATGGAAGAGAAGCTTATTTGGATGTTGATTTAGAAAAGAAAGCTAAGCTACTAAAAAATTTCTAGTTGAGATTATAGATTGAATGACCCGCTATTAAGTAGTGGGTCATTCAATTGAGTTTGAGAGGAAAAAATTTAGATGAAGAACTACATTATTAAAAGATTGCTCTATATTATTCCAGTCATTTTTGGTGTCTGTTTTATAATCTTTGTTTTATTTAATTTAGTTGGAGGAGATCCAACACATATGCTGCTCGGAAAACATGCAACTGCTCAGCAAATGGAAGAGTTAAGGCGAACACTCGGGTTGGATAGACCTTTGCTTTATCAATATTTTGATATAGTAAAAAGTGCTTTCACATTTGATTTTGGAAGAAGTTGGAATACCAAACAAGAAATATCCACCATGATTATGGATGGAGCGATCCCTTCTCTTTCAGTCTCACTTCCAGGTTTTATATTGTCATCAATATTGGGTTTAATAATTTCAGTTGTGGTGGCTTATTATCGAGGAAGAAAAATTGATACTGTGGTTCGGATTGCTTGTATTGCGGGGATGAGTATTTCTTCTTTAGCTTACATACTTTTCTTTCAATGGTTTTTTGCTTACAAGTTAAGCTTATTTGAAATCAGTGGTTATGAATATGGGTTCCCAAACTTTCTACCCTACATTCTTCTGCCCTCAATTATATGGATAATACTCTCTATTGGTCCAGATGTTCGTTTTTATCGAACAGTTATATTAGATGAGATTTATCAAGATTATGTGCGAACCGCGCGAGCGAAAGGTTTATCTGAAATTGTTATTTTATTAAAACATGTTTTAAAAAATGCAATGATTCCAATTATTACCTATGTAGTAATCCAATTACCCTTTCTCATTTTAGGAGCTCTGTTGCTTGAGAGTTTTTTCTCTATTCCAGGTTTAGGGGGGATTACTTTGAATGCACTAAATTCATCAGATTTTCCGGTGATTAAAGCTATGGCCGTGCTTTCAGCAGTGGCTTATATTTTATTTAGTCTCTTATCAGATATTTTATATACGGTATTTGATCCGAGAATAAAATTAAAATAGTTTAGATGAGAATGCGGATTTAAGGAGATTAGTAATGTCGAGTAATGTTTCAGAGACTTCAATGGATCTATCTGATAAAATGAACTCTATGATAAATTCAAATCAAGATGGTACTCATAAGACGAAATCTCTTTGGCTTGATGCTTTTAATAATTTAAAGCAAGACAAAGCGGCTTTGTTCTCTCTTTTCATTGTTATACTTTATTCTCTTGTGGCGATATTATCCGCTTTAGGAATTTTTTCGGCTGATTGGAACAAAGAGGTTGGACCAAGTTACGCTGCTCCTAGCATGGATTACTGGCTTGGAACGGATATTTTTGGACGAGACGTAGTGGCCAAGGTTATTCATGGGACTCAGATTGCTATGTCTGTTGGTTTAGTTTCCTCCATGATTGCAATTCCAATTGGACTCACTTTGGGGGCGGTCGCAGGATACTTTGGTGGATGGATCGATGAAGTGATTGTATGGTTTTATACAACCTTCTCTTCAATTCCTTATATTATGTTATTAATGTCAATCGCCTTTATCTTAGGTAAGGGATTAACAAGTGTGTACTTGGCTTTAGGACTAACTAGCTGGGTAACATTATGCCGATTAATTCGATCTGAAGTAATGAAGCATAAAAATAGAGATTATGTTCAAGCGGCCACTGCCATTGGTGGAGGACATGGAAGAAAACTATTTAAGCACATTATTCCTAACGTTTCGCATATTATCATAATCAATACTTCATTACAGTTTCAGATTGCTATTAAGTCTGAAGTTATTTTGAGTTACTTAGGGATAGGAGTTCAAGGTCAACCAAGCTGGGGGACCATGATTGATGATGCTAAATTAGAATTAGCTCGAGGTGTATGGTGGCAATTAGCCGGTGCAACGATGGCAATGTTCTTTATTGTTCTTGCCTTTAATATTCTAGGTGATGCATTAAGAGATGCTCTCGATCCTAAACTCAAGGGTAAGTAAGGTAAAAATTTATGAGTGAAAATATATTAGAAGTTAAGAACCTTAGTGTTGAATTTCATACTCCAGAAGGAATAACTCGAGCTGTAAATGACATTAGCTTTGATATTCCAAAAGGTAAAACGGTTGGTTTAGTAGGGGAATCTGGCTCAGGAAAATCTGTAACTAGTTTTTCTATCATGAAACTAATTCCCAGCCCTCCAGGTAAAATAGCTGGAGGACAAATTCTTTTTGAAGGTCAGGATTTAGTTCAGTTTTCAGAAGAGAAAATGAGAAAAATTAGAGGAAATCAGATTTCAATGATATTTCAAGAGCCGATGACTTCTCTTAATCCAGTTTTCAAAGCTGGAGATCAAATTGCAGAAGTTTTACAAATTCATAAAAAGATGTCTCAAAAAGTAGCAATGGAGAAAACTTTATTCTTAATGGATCAAGTAGGAATTCCAAAACCTTCTCAAAAGTACCATGCGTATCCTCACGAGATGAGTGGTGGGCAAAAGCAAAGAATCATGATTGCTATGGCCATGGCATGTGAACCCAAACTTCTTATAGCAGATGAGCCAACTACAGCGTTGGATGTAACAATTCAAAAACAAGTTCTCGAACTTATGTTTGACTTACAACAAAAATATAATATGTCTATGCTTTTCATTACCCATGACTTATCAGTTATTGCAGATATTGCTGATGATGTGGCCGTTATGTATCGATCTAATTTGGTAGAGTTCGATACTTGTAAAAAAATATTTTCTCAGCCACGTCATCCTTACACAAAAGGCTTACTAGCATGTCGGCCAAACTTAGATAAAAATCCCTGCCGATTATTAACGGTTGAGGATTTCATTAAAGATGGTGTCGAAATTGAATCTCCTAAAGTCTATGATGATAAGATTGAAAAAAACCTAGACTCGGAAGATACTCTTTTAGAAATTAAAAATCTAAAAACTTATTTTCCTGTGAAGGGCGGTTTTTGGGGAAGAGTTATTGATAATGTTAAAGCCGTTGATGACGTTTCAATAAAAATTAAAAAAGGTGAAACTTTAGGTCTCGTCGGGGAGTCCGGTTGTGGCAAAACGACTTTAGGTAGAAGTATTCTTCGCTTAAATCCACTTAAAAGTGGTAATATTCTCTATAAGGGTGAGGACATCACATTATATTCAAAAAAAGAAATGAGAGAATTGCGGAAGAAAATGCAAATTATTTTCCAAGATCCCTACTCTTCTCTTAATCCAAGAATGACCATAGTCGATATCTTAAGAGAACCTATGAAAATTCATAATATTGGAACAAATAAGAACGAGAGGGTTGATCGATGCAAATGGCTTTTAGAGAAAGTTGGGTTAAATCAGCAAGCTTTAAATCGCTACCCACATGAATTCTCTGGAGGGCAAAGACAAAGAATTTCAATTGCTCGTGCCTTAGCTATTCAACCTGAATTTATTATTTGTGATGAATCTGTTTCTGCTCTGGATGTCTCAGTTCAAGCTCAAGTATTAAATTTATTATTAGATCTTCAAGATGAGTTTAAATTGACTTATATTTTTATTAGTCATGATCTATCCGTAGTTAACTTTATTTCTGATAATGTTGGAGTCATGTATTCTGGTAAAATTGTCGAGTACAATACTGCTCGAAATATTTATCATAATCCCCAAGAGGAATACACCAAGACGCTTTTAGCGGCCATACCTAAGGGCGTTCCCAAAGACTTTTTAACCGTTTAGGTTTTTTCTATAATAAGAATAAATAACATTCTTTGTGTCTTTCACCATATCTCTGTGCTATAGCAGGGCATGAAAAAAAATGAATTGATTGGAGGAGTTAGCTCCTTTTTAGCCTGTTTTTATATTATTATTGTTAACCCTGCTATATTGTCTCAAGCTGGAATGTCTTTTTCTGCAGTCTGTACCTCCACAATAATCACGGCTAGCTTTTCTACTATATTAATGGGCTTATATGCTAAAAACCCAATTATATTGGCACCGGGAATGGGACTCAATGCCTTTTTTGCTTTTACTGTGGTCCTAACTCATCAGGTACCGATAGATCAGGCTCTAGGAATCGTTTTTTGGTCTGGTGTTCTCTTTTTAATATTAACTCTTTTAAAAGTTCGAGAAAAAATCGTAGATTTAATACCTCTTTCAATTCGATTGGCCACTACCGCCGGAATTGGAGTGTTCATTGCTTTTATCGGTTTGAAGAATGCGGGAATTATTCAATCTCACCCAGCTACATTTATAACTTTTGGAAAGTTAGATGCAGTAACAATAACTTTTTTTGTTGGGTTACTTCTAACTGCGATTTTATTCATAAGAAATATAATAGGGGCTGGATTGATTTCTATTTTATTAATGACGGTTTTCTCTATTCCGATAGGACGATTTTATGGAGATGCTTCTTCTATCAATAATGGAGTGAAGGAATTAGTTTATTACTCTGGTGTATTTTCATCTCCGGATTTCTCATTATTTTTTAATATTGATTTATGGGGATCATTAAATTTAGCCTTTTTACCTATTATTTTTACTTTTGTTTTCACTGATATGTTTGACACTATCTCCACTCTTTTAGGTGTTTCTCAAGCAGCAAACTTATTAGATAAGGATGGAAAACCAAGAAATTTAAATAAGTCATTAACAGTTGATGCAATTGCAACCATGTTTTCTGGTTTGTTTGGTACTAGTCCAACTACTTCTTTTATCGAATCTGCCGTAGGCGTTCAAGCAGGGGCAAGAGGTGGTGCCTCATCTGTGCTTGCTGGGCTATTATTTTTACCTTTTATTTTTCTCCTCCCCCTTCTTTCTCTTATCCCTTCCTTTGCTACCACTCCTATTCTCGTCATGGTGGGGATTTTTATGTTTAAAAACTTGAATAAAATCAAATGGGATAAACTTGAAGATGCGCTTCCTGCATTTTTAACAGTGATAATGATTCCATTAACTTTTTCCATATCAAAGGGATTGATTATTGGTTTAAGCTTTTATTATTTACTTAATAGCAGATATATAAAATCAGTTTTTGATAGAGTAAAGTTAAGCTAGATATAATTAATCTAAAATGCAATAATTTATCGATGAAACAATTTAGTGTACTTATAATTTTTTTAATTCAATCTTGCTCAGTATTTCAACAAAGTTCATATAAACAAGATATTTACCTCTTTGATAAAAAATATTCAAAAAAAATCAAAGCACATTTTGAAATTATAAAAAAAGATAAAAGTAAAATTGAATTCTATTGGACAAAACCTTTTAAAACGAAAGAAAAAATACCTTTGATTGTTTTTATCCATGGACATCTAAGAAAAAGAAACGGCGGCGGTTTCTATTATTACAAGCATCCTATGTTAAAAAAAGTTAGTTCAAAATATAAGGCGGTTGCAGTTTCGATTTCTCAACCTGGTTATGGCTTGTCTAGTGGACCTCCAGATTATTGTGGGCCCAAAACACAAAATGCCGTGATGGATGTTATCAATTACTTTAAAGAAAAAGACTATATCGATTCTAATCGAATTATCATACTGGGGGAAAGTCGAGGAGCCGTTGTCGCATCTATTTTGGCAGGAAAATATGATATTTTTAAAGGATTATTCCTTATTGGTAATTTTTATGACATAAGAAATTTTTATAATAATTACGATAAATACTACGAAGGTAACGAAGATGTTTATGATCGAATTAAGTCGAAAATAGATCGTGAAACTAGCAAAAGTAACCAATCTTATAAAGTGAGATCACCGATTAGTTTAAGTTCTAACATTCGAGCTTTGACTTGGGATATTCACGGTGAAAATGATGAGTATGATTCAGAGTATGCAAAGAAGTTTATCGAAAATATTCAAAGAAATAATAAAAAATCGAAACTCATTATAATTCCTGGTCAGCCACATGGGATACCCTATAAAATAGTCGATGAGAAATTCTATTCATTCTTAAAAAAATTAAATGTTTCGAAGATTTAAATTAAGTTTTTGATTTTTTGAAAAAGAAGAAATGGATTAATATTGGAATGATAAAGCCGATATAAACATTTAACTCCCAAGGCGAATTCATACGCACATGGAATAAATAAATGAATCCTAGAGATAAAGCATAACTTATAAAGACTGATTTAAAATTAAACCTCAAGCGATCTGCATAAAAAAGCCCTAAACCTACAACTGCAAGTAAGGTTCCTCCGGTCCAACTGGCCAATTTTAATCCTAATATTAATATTTGTGAACTTTGCGAACTGATGAAAGCTATTATTAAAAATGCGAAAGTTGTTAATATAATATCTCGCACATATAGTTTTTTATAATCTTTAATGTCAATTTCTTGTCTTAGATCACAAAAAACAACGGACATGATGGCATTAATAGCACTATCCAAGCTAGACATGGTTGTGGCCATAACAGCAGCAACCATAAATCCTTTAATACCAGCGGGGAAATAGTTGGTAATAAACCAAGCGAATAAATAGTCAGCTTTGACTCCTTCAGGGTAAGTATACTCTTGGAAATAGACATAAAGAAAAGCACCAACTAATAAAAATAGGCTGCTGACTAGAATACTAAATATTCCTGAAATAAAAATTGATTTTTGAGCTGCTTGTCTTGTCCTTGTGGATAGTAATCTCTGGGCAAAATCTTGGTCAATCCCATGAGTTGAAATATCAAATAAAAATCCACCCATAAGACCAAATATTATTGAACTCACTCCATTCTTGGGGAAAAGGCTAAGCTTGTTTAGATCTAATGCAGAATTAAAGTATTCAGAAAAATTTGAATTTCCGTAATCTGGAATTAGGTAAAGCGCAATAAATCCTCCGAAGACGAATATAAAAAATTGCATGACATCAGTCATGATGACAGCTTTAAGCCCCCCAATAAAAGTATAGGCAAAAGTGCATGCGGTCACGAGTGTAATCGATGTATAAATATCGAGTCCGAAAAACTCTTTAATAAGTATGGATCCTGAGAATAAACGGACCCCAACGGCAAGCACTTTATTTATGATAAAAATAACGGTAATTAATTTTTGCGCTGAGACAGAGCCGCTCGCTTTTCCGAAGGTGGAATAAACAGTGATATGTTTTTGATAAATCTTTGGCAGAAGATATTTTGCTATAATAAATCGGCCTAAGAAGGCTCCAAAATAAAAGTGAAGGATGGAAAAGTTTTGGTTGAAACAAAATGCTGGGATACCTAAAAATGTCAGAGTGGAAACCTCTGTGGCGATAATAGAAAAAACAGACTGCCATGGTCCAATATTCCGTCCGGCGAGAAATTGCTCTTCTTCCAATTGTAAACTGGTAAGACCAGACTTAACTTGTTGTTTTTTCCCTGTTCTAAGTGCGATTAGAATAATAATTGAAAAGTAAATAAAAATAACGAAGTGATCTAGTCCAGTACCGAAATTCATACCTGATTCTACTGTTATATTTTAGTTTGATCAATTTAATTTATTTCACTTAAGTGTCGATAAATTAAGATGATGAGTAAAGAAATCAAAAATGAAGTTATTAACATCAAGGGAATCGAATTTAAGATCGAAGATTTGGAAACTATCAAATTGGAAGATCTATTCTCGGCTTCAGTTAGCCCAGGGCATATTTTTGTTCGTTCAAGAGTGAATGGACATCCTTTTTTGCTTTTGCGTGCAAGCGATTTAATCGAGGATGAGTTCATTCGTAAATATTCCAGTGCAGGGATTACATCTTTTTATATTTTGAAATTAGTTAATTCAGGTAATGTGACTCGAATTAAAAATTTATTGCGTGAATTGAAAAATGTTAATAGTTCGGTGGAGGCAGTTAAGGCTCGAGAAAAGATACTAGATGAATTTTTTAAAGTTGGAAGAGTGACTACTAGCACTCATTGTTTAGATTTTATAGCAGCTTGTTTTGATGAATTTAACTTAGTTTCACAAAATAGTTTAGAGAAATATTATGGTTTAAGTACCCATTTTTATCAAAGGTCCCTGGTTCTTTCCACTTGGGCCGTGGTAATTTCATTGCTTAATGGGTCAATCGATTATTACTTTATTCAAGATATATTTAATACCGCATTTTATTTAGATATTGGAATTGTAGAGGATGCTTATAGCTTTCACTTATTTAAAGCATGTGAGGAAGAACGAAGTCAAGTGGGAGGAGGAGTTACTTTCCTCAAGTCAATTGGCCGTCCTCAAAATGAAATAGATTCATTTTTAAATCACCCGATTAATAGTTATAAGCAAATGGAGAAAGTGATCGGTAAGTTTAGATATCCCGAAATTGCGAATTTTGTACAATATCATCATGAAAGTTCGTCAGGAGATGGTTTTCCTTTTTCTTTAAATAGAACAAATTTTTCTAGCTTTGAGATGATACTTTCATTAGTGGATAAAACAGTTCCCTATGATGAAATTGTATTCAATCAAAATTTTAATGTTTTTGAAAATTGTTTAGAGCAGTTGGGTTCGAGTAAAGAAAAGCTCTTTACAAAACTATGCGATAAATTAATGAAAAATATAAATGTAATTAAACATAATATTTACAACAAAGAGTATGCGAGTGGTTAGTGACAGATAAAAAGATCTCTCTCTTCATTTACTGTGATGATTATAAGGATGATATTCTCGCCTTATTAGAGGCCGATCAATATATAATCTACACAAACGAAGATTTTAAAAATCAGGATGTAGATTTTGTCTTTATTGAGACAGATGAAGATATCCAGCATGTTACTTTGCAATTTGAGTTAAAAAATGAACTTTGCCAATTCATTACTTTTTCTCCTCCCTATGCACTAAACAAATTCTTTAAAGCTAAAGGACGAGGAGTGATAGACTTCACTTCACTGAATAATACTGTCGGTAAAATAATATTAAATAAATTTTTAAAACAAGAAGATTCAATTTATCTTGATGAGGTCTTTGCTGAGAATTTCAGTGACTATGAAACCGCTGGAATAAGCAATCATTTATTATCTGGTATTTTTGTGGATAAGATTTGTTTAGCCGCTTTTGGACATCAATTTAATAATGTATCCATTCGGACATTTCTAGATCATGTAATTTATTATTTTGCCTACTTAAAACAGGCAGGATTGGCATTAACTCCATTTGAATTTCAGTATGGGAAAAGCTCTGAAAGCTTTATTCTTAAAGCCCATTTAAAAGTAAATAATTTTACTGGAGAGTACCTTTTTGATAGTTTTGGTTCGATCAATGGGAAAGATCCACTTTTTTATTTAATGACAATTCTTTATAAATCTTCTGACTTTATGGAGGTAAGTTATGTGGAATCCAATCAAAAATTATGTATAACTGCTTTGTGGTCTCAGGTTGATGAAGAAACTGGACCTAAAGGAATATTAATTAATAATATTCTAAATATGAAAGAAATGACAATCGCCGCAGACAGAGCATTTGAAAATGGAGATTTTTTAGATTTTGATTTGGGAGAGCAGAACTTATTAGGAATGGGAGATACTCTTGAAAATAAAGTGCTTCCTAATGGTTTTGATAAATTGTTACAGCCTAATGAAATCCAAGATCCTTTATTAAACTCTCGTCAGGAGGAAATAAATAATTTTCTTGACCAAATGGATGAATTTCAAGAGAGTCAGCTACTCAATCCAAATAACTTTCAAGGGTTAGACTTTGACCAGTTTCAAGATGTTTTAGAAAAATACCCTGAAATGGAGTTTTTAAAAGATTTAAGCCCGTCCGGATTGGATGAATTGAAAAATATGGCGAATCAGCATCATAAAAAAGATATGCAAGATGCCTTTAATGAAGAGATGGATTTTCAAAAAGAAAATCTTAATCAAGTTAACCCAAATTTCGAAGAAGCCTTTCTTCGCGACTCGATTTTAGATGAGATAACTGGTGGTTTAGATGAACTGCTTGATGTTGATGATATGAACTCATTATTGGGACAAGATGACTTAATGAACGAAAAGTTATTGGATCCTAATGAGAAAAATAATTATTCTGATAAATTAGATGATTTTTTAAGTAATGAGGATTTCGAGGGACTGCAATTTGATTCTAATGATAAGAAAAAGCCCAATGCTGAAGAGATTGCTAAGTTAGCCTTAAATAATTTGGAAAATGTTTTATTAGACCAGTATGCAGATGATCCTTGGATGCAAGATCCTAACCGCAGGCAAGAGTTGATTGATCAGGATCCAAACTTTAAGCTCTCTGACTTTGACCCTGAAGATGGTATGAATCGAGTAGGGGATTTTGCTGAAGGAAAGAATGGGCAAGAAAAAATCTCTGGTACTTTCGAGCATGAAGAAAGTCTTATCAAATTATCGGATCTTCCCAGCGAAAAAGATGAATCGGTAAAACTTAATGATACTTTTGATGATAATTTTTCTCCTTTAACCCTTCAAGATGCTAGAAATGAAGAAGAGGTTTCCGTTTTTACTCCTTTTGATGAGGAATATCATGATGCCTTCGTGAAAAACTTAGGAGATGTTTTTGATGAGAATGGTGAGAAAATAGCATTAGGTGATGGTGTTTTTAATGAAGATGGGGAGACTGTTAATATTGTAGGAGGACTTCTTGATGAAGATGGAAATTGGGTCGCCTCAGGTGGGAATCATAATGATGGCGACGGGAATATGGTTTCTCTCTCTCAAGGTGTTTATGATCAAGATGGAAACTTAATTAATCTAAAAGATATAATTGATCAAACAAATAATCAGTTAGACAGGGTTAGTGAAGGTCTGCAAGAACAAGAAGTTTTGCAAAAAATATCTAACGGTGTTTTTGATGATAATTTTCAACCATTATCTTTAAATGATTTAGGGGATGAAAGAGTTGATCCAAACCAAAGGATCTCGGGAAGTTCTCATGATGATGATGGTAGTCAAAAGATTTCAGGTGGACGAGATGAATTATTGGATCCATTTACAGAATTTAATGGGATAAGTTTAGATGATGAACAAAAACAAGTTCTTTCTTCTAAATATCAAGATATCGATGAATTTAGACAGTCGGTTAAAGGAACATCTTCTGATGAAATGTCTGAGTTTGTTAAAGACTTTCAACAAGAATTTAACGAAGGCTTGAAGAACTTCAATCACAAAGAAGATGATCTTCAAAAAAAGAAATTGGCCTTAAATGACTTAATCGATGAATCTTTGGAGAAGGTGACGGGAAGAGAAAAACTCGATAAGTATATGCGTTCATACGCTGATACTTTTGCCCCTTCTCTAATAAAAGAGAGTTTAAAAGCGGCAGCATTAGCGGATCAGAAAAAGATGGAGGAGATGACGGTTAAGGATTTGAAAAAATTCGCAAAAAATATTGCTCCGGAATCTTTAAAACAACTTAAAGACTCAAATGCTCTTCAACGTGGGTTTGAAAATGTTCTTTTAAAGGGAATGAAGGATGAACAACAATTAGCCGCTCAGCAAATGGATGGGATGACTGATGACTTAACCGAGTCAGCGCAAACAGTAAAGGGAACTCCTCAGCAAAAGATGATGCAAAAATATTACAAGTATCATAAAGGTGATAATAACCTAAATAAGATTGATCAATTGTTTTTATCCTCTAAAGGCTTTAAGCAAATGAAGAATAATGGGGCTATGAAGGGAATGCTAAAATCATCTCTTAAGGAGCTCGATCAATTGGGTAGTGTTAATCCTCATGAGTTAAATCAACATAAGGAAGATCTTATTCGACAAATGAGTGATGAATTTAACTTAGATGAAGGTGAGGCGCGAAATGTAGTTGAGAAATCATTAGGTAAGTTAAAGCAATTTGAAAATCAAGCTTTGCTTAACCAAGTAGCCGAAAATCAAGCTAAAGCAAATGGTCAAACTGGACAAGCCGGAGGTCAAGATCAATTGATGGGGGGGGATTTTAATTTATTATCTCTTGAAGAACAACAAAAGGTTAAGGCTAATCAGCAATTGAATCAAGGAAATTTTCAGCCGTTGACTGCGGATCAGCAGAAAGTCAATCCAAATGCAGCTCAGGACAATTTAATGGGAGGCGATTTCAATATGCTTTCTATTGATGGTGAAAATCAGCAGTCTACCTCAGGAGCCGCTGAACAGCAGGAAAATGCTCAAAGAGTAGAGCAAGATGGATTGGAAAATAATGACTTTAATTTATTGTCAGTAGATGGAGAAGGTAAACCTGCTCAAGCCCAACTTGATGATAATGATTTAATGCGGATTGATCCCAATTCAGAAGGAGGTAGAGTATCGCCAGCCGATCAATTACGATCTGATGGGTTTAACCCCTTGGAGCTAGATAAAGACGAGCAAAATGGAAGAAATCAAACTGATCAAATAGAACAAGAGAGTTTGGTTGCAAGATCAAATGGACTGCAGAATGAAGAGTTTGATGGTTTAAAATTAGCAGGAGAAGGTGGTGGTACTGATGAGTCTTCTCAATTAATAAAGGGGTCAGGTGGGCAAGCTCAAGAGATGAATGGACTTCAATTAATTAAAGGTGCTCAAGAGAGTCAAGAAGAAGAAGCTAAAAGAAGTCTTCAAGGTCAAACTAATAATGATGTTGACCCAGCTATGTTAGAGCAGATGCAAAAAAATGCTTCTTCTGTTCAACAAAGAGCAGTCTTAGGTAAGTTAAATAATATCCAACAAGAAAAACAAGATTTAGAAAAAGAATTAAAGGCCATGAAGATTCAATTAGAAACTGAAAAGGCCAGTAATAAAAGGTTGAATGAGATTAATGATCAAGCTGACAAGCAGGCTCAGTCTATTTTGCAAGATAATGGTTTAGCCGCTCAATCAGAAGAGAGTAATGCAAATGCGATTGATGAAATAAGAAAGCGTGAAATGGAGGAGATGAGGAGAAATCTTCTTAATGATATTGAAAAAGGTAAAACTCTTCATGAGGATGATGCTAAAAAAATCACTAAGCTTTTAACTAAGGATAATGAAAGTATTGATAAAATCCGTAAACTTGAAGGAGAACTTAGAAAAAGTGAACTCACTCTTGGGCAAAAAGATACTTTAATTAAAGCTGAAATAAAAAAGCTAGAGCGAAAAGAAAAAACTTCAAAGCTTCTTTTAGATAAAGCTAAAGAAAGTATGAAGAATACTTTAGTCAAAAAAGAAAAAGAGATGCAAGGGCTCAAGTCTAAAATGGATAAGATGAGCGACGAGCTAAAAAAGAGTAAAGAGGGAGCGGTCAATCGCAAGCAAAAAATTCTAAAAGAAGAAAATGGTGAGCTGAAGCAATCAAATAATATGCAGAAAAAAACGATTCGAGCGCTTCAAGATAAAGTTCAACAAATGCAAGGAAGTAATGATACTCAAGAAATTGAAGGTAAGGTAAAAGTTCTTTCTCGAGAAAAAGATACTCTGTTTAGTAAATTGGAAAAAATTGAAAGTGAAAAAGCAGCAAACGAAGAGCTAGTGAGCAAAT
>JAOHMI010000089.1 GCA_028101965.1 Bacteriovoracaceae bacterium | reverse complement strand
GCAACAAAAATATTTAGACATTCAGAAGAAATGATACAGTTTTTAAAAACTGATACAGTGGAATTTATAAAAATCATTAAAATTGGTACAGTTCCTTGGCTGTCTAAGGATCAAACATATAGTTTTCTCAAACCACTTATTCTGAGTAAACATATTAAGATTGAAGTTTATCAAAAAGATTTAGATGCCCTAATCAAAGATGTTCAAAATAACCGTTTGGATGTTATACTATGTGATTCACCTTACTCTGGAAGGTCGAAGAAGTTAATGGGTCATCGTTTAACAACTGACCCTATTATTTGTGTGTGTTCACCTTCACATAGGATTAAGGGGAAGTTTCCAAATTCTTTGAATGGGCAAAAAATTATCAACTACTCTGAAGCATGTATGATGGCCGAAAAAATTGAAAACTTTTTTTCGCAGAATAAAATTAAAAGTAATATCGTTGGATCTTTTACAGACTCATCGTTAATTAGAGTGACAATTGAAAATGGTAATGTCATTGGCTTTCTACCCCAAAGTGTTGTTAAGCAAAGTTTAAAAAATAAAAGTTTGAAAAAACTTGGTGAATTAGAAAAAGTGAAATTTTCACTATGGGCAATTACACGGAAAGATTATAAAAAAGATGGGTTAATTGCCAATACTTTAAAAAGATCAATTAAGTAATAATTATTTATTTGTGCCAGCGAACGGAGTAGAGATCGTGCCTGCGATCTTTTAAGTTCCTGACAGCTCCATGGGCCCTAGCCTCTAGAAGTGTATCAATTCTTAAATCAGCAATGGTTACCATTTCTACATTTGGAGTCGCCTCGGCGGCAATACCATCTTTAGCAAAGGGAAAGTCGCAAGGAGAGAAAATAGCACTTTGGGCATACTGAATATCTAGATTCTTAACTCTGGGAAGGTTACCAACATTACCGGCCATGGCCACATAGATTTGATTCTCAACCGCACGAGCTTGGCAACAATAGCGAACTCGGCAATAACCTTGGCGATTATCTGTTAAGAAAGGGACAAATAAAAATTGTATACCTTGATTAACTAAATAGCGAGTTAACTCTGGGAACTCACTGTCATAACAAATGAGGACACCAATAGGACCACAATCAGTATCAATAACTTTTAACTCATCCCCACCTTCAATTTTCCACCAAAACTTTTCATCAGGTGTTGGATGAATTTTTTCTTGCTCATGAATTCCTCCATCGCGCAAACAAATATAACAAATATTTCTCACCTTTTCTTCAACTCTTGTGGGATGTGAACCTGCGATAATATTTACGTTATATTTTATTGCCAGTTTTTGAAAAAGTTCTTTTATTCTTGCGGTATATTTTGTCATATGTTCAATGGCCACATTGGGGGCAACCTCTTCGTTATCTATGGAGAGAAGTTGCATGGTAAAAAGCTCGGGAAAGAGGAGAAAGTCGGTTTTATAATCTCCTGCTACGTCAACGTAATACTCAACAATTTGCGCGAATTCTTCAAAGCTAGATACTTTTCTCTGTTGATATTGAACACAAACCACGCGAACTGAATTCGGTCTTAGAAGTGTCTCATGTTTCTTTTTAATGGCAACATATTCAGGGTTTTCCCATTTTAAATGAACTGCATTTCCTAAACTCTGCTTGTCGCTCGGTAAATAATTTTCTAAAAGTCCAATAACCTGGAAACCATTTCTCAAATGAAATCCTAGTGTCGGGTCCTTAAACTCCTTATTCATTACTTTTGTCACATACTCATTCAAATCCTTAACTTTTTTTTCTTTCTTATAATAGTTAGGAACCCGCCCACCAAAGATGATGCCTTTAAGTTTGTAAAACTTAACCAGACTTTGTCTCGCATTATAAATACGCTGGCCTAATCTTTTTCCTCTTACTTCTGGATCTACGCAAGTTTCGTAACCATATAAATATTCTCCGTCTGGGTTATGAGTTGAAGCAAAGCCATCTGCGGTAATTTGTTTCCAATTATGTTTGTTTAGAGCAGTGGATTCATCTACAAGTAAGCTTGCGGAGTAAGCGACAATTTTATTTTTCATGGTAATAACAAAGCAACCCTCACTGAAATTTGCAATTTGTCCACGAATTTGTTCTTTTTTATAACTTGGCATTGGAGCATAGACTTTATTCGCAAGTTGCAATATCTCAGGGATATCTTTGCTAGAAGCATTTTTTAATTCTAGTACCGGTATCTTAGCTTTTCGCTTACTTTTTGATTCCATCTCGTTTCCTTTAGTTAAATAATGTTGATATCTTATTCATTTCTTAACTCATTTTCAAATAAGATCTATTTCTTAAATTAAAACAAACAAACCCATAGGTTATTCCTATCGAACTTTGGTAAAAAAACGATTTTTCCTAAACCATAAAATGGACGATAATACAAAAGGTTCATAGACAAGGAGAACTTTTATGGATATTTCATTGTTAAAAAAAACAGTCATCGCTTTTAGCCTTTTTTCAATTCTTATAGCATTAGGAAATTACTCTTATGCTGATGAGACAAAAACTGTTGCTAGTATCGATGAAACAAGCATAGAGGATGAAAGTGAAGAAGTAGTTCTTCCTGAGTCCGAAGATGAGGAAACGAGTTTTATAGACGAAGAAGACTCCTCCGAAATCTAATTTTTATCATGGAGCTATTTATTCTTAAATAATATGCCTCAAATTTTTTTAAATTATTATACTAATCTTGAGATTACTCTCAAAAATACAATTAACAAATTGCTGCTGAGGCAAGGAGTTTACTACTCCTTGCTTTTTAACCTTCCTGAAATTCATCGTGACCGGGAATATCTTCCGGTTCAGGCTCAATTAAGTTAACTCCTAAATGAAGTATTCTTGACCCAGCATCACAGCTTGGATTTATATTTTTTCCAATCACCACTCCATTTTTATCGGCAAAGACTTCTTCTTGAATTTGTCCAAAAACATCATAAACATGTGCGATCAACTCACCTTTTTTTACCTTATCTGCAAGTGAAGGAAGTACATCAACGATCCCTCCTTTTTTAGAGTAAATCCAATAAGATCGATCACATACAGTTGCTGCGGTCACCATATCCTTAACTTCACCTTTAATCATTTCATAGTGAACCATCGTATTAATTATACCTTCGAGCGTTTCATCAATAAGGCTATGTTGAAAAGCTGAAGGATTACCAATTTCAATCGTGATACAGGGAATTCCCTGATCATTTGCCCAGCCTCTCAAGGTACCCTCTTCATCAAATTTTTTCACGATAATTTGTGGGTTTTGTAAGTACGCAAGGGTTCTGGTGTCTTCATTCTCCAAGTCTGCACGAATGTAAAGACTATTTACTCTCCCATGGCTTGCTGTATGAAGGTCTAAAAGGTAATCGAATTTAGAAATTATTTTTGATGTAAAAGAGTAAGCGTATAAGTTTGATGTGGACCCATTGGTTTTCCCAGGCATGATTCTATTTAAATCAACATTATCTGAAAAATGCCTCATTTTCGCTAGATATCCTGGAACATTCGAGATAGGAATCAACACAAGAGTGCCAGATAGCTTTTGCGGATCAATATTTTCTATTAATTTAAAAATAGTTGAGATTCCGTTAAGTTCATCCCCATGAAGAGCGGCATTCACACCTAAAACAGGGCCTTCTTTAATACCTTTAACAATAATTAAAGGGACTCTCCAGGCCACACCAAGAGAATTATATGTTAGATCAACCAGTACACGATGAACTTCCCCAGGATCAAATTCATCAAGATCCAGGTCTTCTTTCATTTTTATAGTAACTATATTATTCATTTTCTACACCATTATTTCATTGATTAATGTTTCATCGTTATCGAGTGATTTAAAAAGTTTCATTCTAAAGTTTCCTTTTGTACTTATGAGATTTTTGGCCATCTTATCAATGGCAATAACAGTTAATATGGTTTGAATATAAGCTTCTACTAAATCATCAATACCGATCCCTAATGAGTTAAAGTCTTTTCGATCCATAAGCATTAGTCTAGATGTTTCCGAATCCCATTGATTTTCGCCTATTTTAACAGATAAATTAGTTCCTAGAATTTCCCAGCTACTTCCCTTGATCTCTGATTCTAAGGGGGCCCTTGCTCTTCTGGCGTAGAGAGCACAGGGAAGAAATCCATTACTAGAAGCACAAACCATCATTCTTAAATCGGAGATGTAAATATTGCCTTTTTTATTAGGTACAGTTCCTACATGAAAAAATCGTCCATGCTGACTAGTTGAACTCCAATCGTAATGCCCTATTAAAGACTGAATAATAAACTGATTGTATGGGTACTCACCCTCCATAAATTGAGCAAGTTCCTTTTCATTAGTGACTGTCCACACTCCCTGTCCTGCATTTGAATAGGGATTTTTAATCACGGCCTTTCCGCCAAAGCGCTGCACCCATAGAGGAATTTCTAATTTACTAACATCTTTAATTGTCTCAGGTGTCTGAATTTTTAAACCTGACTCACCTATCTCTGAATTAAACATTTCATAGGCTTTATTTGCCAGTAATTTATTTCTTCCTCCGGAGAGACATACCAGAGTAGAATTACAAATAAAGGTTTTGGTAACAGCGGGAAGACGGTTCCACGGTTTTTGAGTGACATATCGTATAGCTGCTCGTATTGGTACTTCTTCACCTGTATCTAATGAAAGAATCATTACACCGTTTTCAAATCTCACAAATTGCTTTTCATTGTGATAATGAGGAATTAAATAAACTTTTTCCTTTGCCAGATCAGCTAGGGTCTGAGCATAGCCAGAGGTTTCCATATAATTTTTATCATAAATAACTGCTAGTGCTCCTTTGGGAAGCTTCTTTTTCTTTTTTAGTATTGGTAGAAAAGTATTTTCAATTAAAAAACGGTAACCTCGGTAGTCGTCATAATCACTTCGTGGAGGCATCGATTTCTGTCCAGATGGACAGGAGTTTGTTTCTAAAACCACCATTCGTCTATTACCCGATTCAGTCGTCACGTAGAATAAGTCTGAACCTCCCCAAAAAAAATGCTTAGGAACGTATGATAAAACTTCTCTAAGTGTACTTTCATCTACTTGAGGATTTAGGTGTCTATACCTTTTAATAATCAACTCTTTTCCTAAGTTAAAAAAATGACTAACGATAGGATGAAGTAGAGAGTTGAGCGCTTTAGGATAAAAATGATTATCCTGTTCAAAGTTATCCGGTTCTATAAGTTCAATTTTATTTTTCATGCAAAAATTTTATGCTGTTTTATAGTAAATGCATCTAAAAAATTTTATTTTTTAGAGATGGTTCCTATTGCAGCGTTTATCTACTCACTGCAATAGGATTATTTAATGAAACCTCTTTAAGCTGTGGATCGCAATTGATCCATGATTTTTATTTGAAAACTTGGCCAAAACCATCATTTTCTGATTTATCAACCTCTCAAAATTCACTTTCACTCGACTACTTTCAATTAAAAACTCCTCACCGTTTATGTCATGCAAAGAGTACTTTAAGATCTCACCATGCCTATTCCATTCAAAAGGAAAAATCTCTCCAATTATTTTTTTCATCACTTCCCCCTCTAAATGGCATAAGAAAAGATTCGGTTTCTTTTCCATGTATCGATTTGATCCATAATGATTGCTTCTAGATCATCAAAACAATCAATAACATCTCTTGAAATAGCATGAGCTGAAAAAAGTCTATCTTTTGTACGAATCTCCATTGCCCCGGATATCCGTCTAATGCCCATAAATTTAAATTTTAATTTAATATAGGACTTATTTGGCAAGAGATCCTCTAAGCGCTCTAGTCTGGCGAAAATGTAATATTCAATTGTTCGGCTGTGATCAACTTTTTGAAAGTCTACTTCATACATTGGTTTTAAATTATCCATAATTTGTCCTTTATTATTTCACAAAGGGAGTTTTGTGACTTCCTCTGTGAAGGAGTACTTATATTTCGATTGATTCATCATCGATTAGTTCAGTCTCTTCATCACCATCACTTAATTCAGGAGTGATATTGACTTCATCTAAAACTTCATCCGAAATTAGCTCTGTTTCAACTCCAGTCAAAACTGATGTATTCTCGTTTCCATAAGAGAAGTTAGTCATCATCATAATTAGAATTGCAAATACTGCGAAATAAATAATGGTTTTTCTAAAAAGTGTTACATCCATTTCAATTCTCCTTTCAAATGAATCTAAGAGGATTATCGTTCAAATATAGATTTAAGAAAAATCGTTTTTTTTTCATTTTTTGATAGGAAAAACCTATCAATTGAAGTACGATTGTATGATGGAGAGGATAAATTTCAACCACTTATATTATTTCTACATTGTAGCAAAAGAAGGTTCAATGAGAGTTGCCTCTGAAAAGCTATTTGTCACCCAGCCCACAATAAGTGATCAAATCAAACTGTTAGAAGAACATTTTGACTGCCAATTGTTTGAAAGACGCAATAGATCTCTTTATTTAACAAAAGAGGGAATGATGGCCTTGGAGTATGCAGAGAAAATATTTGAACTTACAAAAGAAGCCAACTCTCGAATTAAAAACAAATTAGCCCTACCTAAAAAAACCATTGATATTGGTATCACTCACTACATGGGACAATATTTTTTATACGATAAAATCCTTCCTATACTTAATCAAAATGAATTTATTGTAAAAATAAAAGAAGGGAACCGTCATTTACTTCTGGCAGAACTTGAAGAAGAAAACATTGATATGGTTTTTTCCAATAGCAAAGATTCACTTGCCAGTAATATGATAGCTTATCGATTAGGATCAAATAAAACATATGTGGTGGCCCACAAAAAGTTTCGCAAATTAAAAAAAACATTCCCTGAAAGTTTGATTGAAATCCCTTATTTTGGATATACCGATGAGACAACTCTAAAGTTTGAGATTGAATTATTTTTTAGCCAACTGGGAATCTCACCTCGATTGGTTGGAGAAGCGGACGATGCTGACTTATTAGAAGTAATTACAAAAAATGGACTTGCCTTTACCATTGTTCCGGAGGTCACAAAAAATAGATTTTTAATGAATAAAGATGTTATGGTTCTCGGAGAAATTAAAGAAC
>JAOHMI010000088.1 GCA_028101965.1 Bacteriovoracaceae bacterium | reverse complement strand
TCATTTTATTCTGACTGTATTGATGATTGGGGTTGTTAATTACACGATGATCTTAGGGCATTACTATTTGGTTGTCCCTCGATTATCGGAACGTCCTCTTTTGATATCTTTGAAAATTATGTGGATTGCACTTTTTGCTAAAACAATTATTTCCATTTATCAAACATATGCTCATCAAGAGTTTTTCCTCGAAGGAGCTCAAATTGGATTTGGGTATATGTATAACTGGTTAATGCTAACGATGAGATTTCTATGGGGATATGTGGCATTATTTATTTTAAGTATTTTTGGCTATAAGCTAGCTAAAATGCGTTCAATTCAATCGGCCACAGGCGTCTTTTACATTATGGTCTTTTTTATTATTGTAGGAGAGTTAATATCAGGTTACTTAAATCTTTCACTAGGATTAAAAATATAATGAAAGTTCAAATCACTTGTCCAGAATGCTCCTCCTCTATAGAGTGCTACGCCAAAGCTGGAGCAGCTAATGTACAGTGCGGTGTGTGTGAGCATGTATTAGAAAATTTGTCTTTTTCTGAAAATCAAGAAAAAGGAAATCTTGAAGCATGCAGTGTTTGCCATAACAATGATCTTTACCAGCAGAAAGATTTTAATCGAAAAATCGGTGTAATTCTTTTTGTAATCGCGGCCATTGCTTCTATCTACACTTATGGAATTAGCTTAATCGTTTTATTTTTGATGGATGTATTTTTATTTAAAAGGCTAGGCAATATTGCTGTTTGCTATCATTGTAATACTATTTATCGTGGAGTTAACAATCTCGATCAAATCTCTGATTTTGATCACGAGAGAAATGATCGGATTGTTTATTCTGATTAATTAGTTACTTAATGTGCATTCAGCTTCAATTGGCTTTTGTCCTTCAAGAAGTATCATCATCTCTAATCCCTCAAACCCCCTTCTGTTAGAATCTATGTCAGTGTTGTGAAAAATGATTGTTGCAATTTGATCTCTTATGTCACTTTTAAAGACTGTAACTGCAGGAACCCCGAAACCAACATTAAAGGATAAGCTTTTTAAGGTCGGGCTAAGGATATCATATTGAGATCCGTTGATATTAATTGAATCAATATTTATAGATTCTGTATTGGTTATTTCAACGGTATTACCTTCATCGCTTTCACAAATAATTTTGATATCAGCAAAAAGGTTTAATGAGAAAAGAGTAGTGAGAATTAAAAATATTTTTAGCATAAAGCCTCCTTGAAAGGTTAAGAGGCTTTAATAAAATATAGAAACTGATTCTTCTAGGTTTAGAGTTTTATTTCTGTATGTAACGAGTTGAAACATATAAAAATTGTATTTAATTGAATAAAGTTGTTAGCAAGTTTAAGGTTATTATTCACAAGCATAGACGCCAGAAAATGCACCTAAGTATTTATTAGTTCTGTAGTCATAGATTTCAAACATATGATCACCAAAACTTCCATAGATGCCTTCTAGCTCCATAGTGTAACCATTCTTTTTTAAGATTTTATCAAGTTTTGAATCGTATTTTGCATTCTCGTTGCTACTATAAATGACACAGAGGTCGGAGTCTAAGATTTCATATTCTTCATCTGCTCTTAGTCGGTCGAATTCTTTGATTAGTTGTTCCACATCATTTGCTTTTTTAATTTTACTACCACCGTATTTGTAGCCAATGATCTCATTAGAAAAAGCATTTGTGGAAAGTGCGAAAAGAGTAAATAGTGCTAATAGAATTGAATGTCTCATGTAGTCTCCTCTAGTGTTTTTATAGGTCTTGTTAAGGACTTTTATGGTAATTGTCATTATTTCTAATTTTATTGTTCGGATATGATCATTTTGAGTAAGACTAATTACAGTCTCAATTTATTGAAAAAAACAGTTAACTTGTTGGAAGTTAGAAGTGATTAGTAGTAGAAAAATCGTTTTTCATATAAAATTAGGTGGTTATGTTGAACTTCAATAGAGCAAATTATTGCCATTTTGCAGATTTTTTATTCATTTTAGTGTATAATGGGGGTTACTGAAGGTGCTATTTAAACACTGCGTAAACAAGGAGAAAAAAATAGAGCCTCCGTCTGCTGAATATCTTAAACAAAACTTAATCAAAGTGACCGTTTTAGATACCTATTCAATACTCCAAAGTAAATTTCATAAAAGGAATCCATGGAATCTGTAACTGCGGTTGATTTCGTTGTTTTTGTCATCGGTCTCATCCTATCTGCTTTTTTCTCTGGGTCAGAGGCTATCTTACTATCAATTAATGTTAAGCGAATGAAACAATTAATTGAAGAGGGTGGCAAGCGTGGAAAAATGATTGAGTATTTATTGGAGAGACCCTCTGAAATGCTCACCACAATTTTAGTTGGTAATAATTTTGTAAATATTTTCGTAGCTTCTTATGCTACCAAAATTGCTGACCAAGTTTTTCAAAACAATGCTCTCTCATATTCTGTTTTTATCACGACACTTTTGATTCTCTTCTTTGGAGAAATAATACCTAAAACTTTTATGCGGAACTACGCAGAGAAATTAGCTCCAGCTGTAATCCGAATTCTTAAGTTTACCTATCACTTCCCTCCGGTATTTATTTTCGTCAAAGTTTTTATGACATTTTTGAAACTAGTTTTAGGAAAAAATGCCTCACTTATGGAGAGAATTGTTACTAAAGATGATATTGAATTTATGGTTTCCGAGGCAGAAAAAGATCAAACGATCGATAAAAAACAAATTAATCTTTTAAACTCTATTCTTGAGTTTTCGACGATTAAAGTTAAAGACATAATGGTTCCTCGAAATAAAATTCATGCTTTAAAGAAAGAGTCTGATTTCGGTGAAGTAATCGACTTGGTTAAAGAAGTGGCCCATTCTCGATATCCTGTGTTCGATGATGATATTGATGATTGTGTTGGATTTCTTCACGTTAAAGACTTGGCATTTGTTGAGAGAGGTGATGCAAAGGATTTTATCGTATCGAAACTAGTAAAAGAGATTTTCTTTGTTTATGAGCATATGAAAATTCAAGCAGTTTTTGATCATATGAATAAGAAAAAAGTACATCTTGCTCTGGTGAAAAATGAGAGTGGGATTGTTGTTGGGCTAATAACTCTTGAAGATATTATTGAAGAAATCTTTGGGGAAATTAATGATGAGCATGATGACGAAGAAGATATGCGATTAGATGTTAATAAAGCTAGCAATCAAGATAGTCATATTTTGATCAACGCTACGATATCACTTCGCGATCTAGCCTCTGATTATGATATTAAAATTCCGCTTAATGATAATTATTCGACGTTGGCCGGTTTTATTTTAGATAAGCTTGGAAATAATTTCCCAGAGCAGGGAAACATAATTTTTTGGGAAAATTACAGTTTCTCATTAGCAAAAGTTGAAAATAAAGAAATTGTCGAAATTAAAATTGATAGTACTGATCCAGATGCTGTGCAAATTAAACATAAGGATGATGCTGAAGAGGATGATAGTATTATCAATCAGGCTTCCAATATTACAGAAGAAGCCTCTAAAGATTCATCTGAGTCAGCTCAGGCTTCTGGGTTAGATGCCTTACTTAAAGAATAAATAGTCATGTCATATTGTCTGAAGTTGAGCCTAAACACTTCTAAGTATATAAATTTTTTTAATTTTTCTTGTTGGAGACCTATGTAAGCTCTATTCTTGAATTGTATAGGTATATAATCACAGGAATATTTTTTGAAAATCATTTTAGTTAGCTTCGTATTAGTTTTTTTAAGCTGTACATCTTTGAACAAGAAGTATCCAAACTTTGGTGTTGACCAACTAACAACTGACACAGCGATTAGAGATGTTCTTTTTAGTAATGTGCCTAATTTTCAGAAATGTGTGGGAGAGCAAAATTTTAAAAAGAAAGACTCCTTTGTTGTTGTTTTGACTTTCAAGATCACTCCAGAAGGAACGACAAAGGATGCACATGCTAATTATGAGATAAACGATAATACTTCAGGTTGTATGAAAAAGGTTGTACTTCAGGATTTGAAGTTCCCTCGCAACGCAAAAGGTGGGTTAATATCTGTAACTCAGCCCTTGAATTTTTATGCAAAAAATAATTAACAATTAATTGAACTTCGCATCTCCTCTGTCTGCGTATCATTTATTCCCATTCTTTTGACGAGTTAAGTAAATAAATTCATCATGTTCGCATGAAGAAATTATTAGCAACTGTTTTATTATTTACATTTATTAATATTACTTACGCGGGTCCTACAGATTGTGGAGATATGAATCAGCTAGCATGCGAGATGTTCTTAAAAGTTAATGAGTTTCGTAAAAGTAAAGGCTTGAAGGAGATGAATTACGGTCAAAAGTGTAAGGAAAGCGCTCAAAGTCACGCTGAAGACATGGTTGAAAGAGGATTTTTTTCACATCATTCGCCAGATGAAACCTATAAACAAAGAATCCGGCGTGAAGGCTTTACTGGAGCAGTCGCTGAGAATATTGCCATCGCAACGACCGTTGATCGAACTTTTAATAATTGGATTAAATCACCTGGTCACCGTAGAAATATCTTAAGAGCAAAATACAAATACTCGGGGGTTGGGTACATTAAACGCCACTGGGTCCAATGCTTTTCTTCAAATAATGATTAGTCTTTGTAGGGAGTAAACTTTTTTAGTTCTTCTAGGTTTTGCAAAGTGTGATCATTTTCTTGCTTAGTATACTTTTTAATAATGTTTCCTACCTGATCATTTCTTAGTAAGTGTGAACTATAGATTATTTTTGGGTCAAAGCCTCTTAAAAGTTTATGCTCACCCTGTGCGCCTGCTTCAAACAAATTTATTTTGTTTTCAATACAATAATCTATCCCTTGGTAATAACACATTTCGAAGTGGAGGAATTTATACTCAAGTTCATACTCACTTTTGATTCCCCAATATCGTCCATATAAGGTATCTAGTGAGTTAAAGAAAAGAGACATGGCAATAATTTCTTCACTTTTGTAAGCTAGTACTACAAATCCTCCATCCCATTTTTGTGAGAGCAAGTTTGAAAAAAATTGATCTCTAAGATAAGCGTACGAGCTTTTTTTCTCGATCGTGCTAATGTATAAATTTGATATTGCTGAAATTTCACTTATATCTAAATCAGTAAATTTTTTGAATATAATTTTTAAATCATTCATCTCAACATGCTTTCTTTCTTTTTTTATCTGCTTTCTTTTCCTACTTTTGAGCTGAGAAAGAAAATCATCAAATGATTTGTAGTCTTGATTCGCCCAATGATATTGGATGGAGTATTTCGTAAAATAACCGAGAGTATGTAATTGCTCAGAAAGCGTCTTATTCGTAAACAAGTAATGATGACCACTTAGTTCTGGAGACTCAAGGTAATATTTTTTGATATTTTCAATAATTGATGACTTATTAGTTGTGCTTAATACTTTAGGAGCATTGACCGGGGTAAAAGGAATAGCGTGGATTAACTTAGGATAGTAGTTAATGTTAAGCCGGTGATAGAGATCGGCCCAAGCCCAATCAAATATATATTCTCCATAGCTGTGATGCTTTATAAAGCCTAGAGAGAGTTCATTTTCACTTGAGAATTGTATTGGGAGCCATCCAGAACCATCTCCAATACTTTTACTTTGAATTAGGGCTTGAAAAAAATTGGAGCTATAAAATGGGCTCTCTGGAGAGAACTTGCTCAACAGTTCAAGGTTTATGATTTTATCTACTTTCATTAGTCTTTTTGGAATATGAGAAAATTGTTGTTTGCTGGCATATTAACATTTTCTATAAAACTAATACCTTCTTTTTTGAGTAGGCTCTTTATGTGCTCAAAATTTCTTATACCACTTAGAGGATCTCTCTGTTTTAATGATTGATCAAATTGATGGTTACTTTCGGAAGTAAATTTTCCCTCAAATTTAAATGGTCCATAGATAAATAAATATCCTTGATGGAGAAGAAGATCTCCGATTTCTTCGCAAAATAAAGAAGATTCTTCTTCGCTCATTATATGTAGTGTATTGGCAGTGTAGCAGTTTTGAAATTTTCCTTTGCACTGTTCTGAAAGTTTTTTTTTCTTTGATACTCGTATTGGTATCGGATTAAAAAGATTAGCAATTTTTGGGTATTCTTGTTTAATCCTTTGTTCCATCATCCAATTATGCTCACCGACATCTGCTGGTTGCCATTGAATCATAGGAAACTTTTTTGAGAAGTAGATGGCATGCTGACCAGTTCCATGACCTATCTCAAGCATTACACCACTAGTAAGAAACTTTTGTAGAGTTTCAAAAATAATTTCTTTATTTCTTTCACATGCGGGACTAAAGGGTAATTCAATATGGTTCATAAAATTAATTTTCTTTGGTTATCAGTTCACATGTTTCTTTATCAGAAACTCGATATTTTTTCTTTCTCTTGCTACCTAGGCTTTCATCTTTTAAAGCATATTGGCAGTCGATAATAGCTTTAGAGTAAAGCTTGGGAAAAAAATTCATGTATTTAACAGCTTTTTCCTTTTCTAAGAAACGAAATTGGTGAAAGAGATCATGGAGATCATATTCCTTCACTATTTTCTCTAATTTATTTCGTTCCTTTAAACTTATTTTATCGAGCCATTCAACTGAGTAAAAAAACAAGGCATTTGGTTTGCTCTTTTTTCCATTTCGATAGGGGATTTCATAGAAAAAGGTTAAGAGCAGAAAATCTTGACGAATTTTTTTTGGAATTCCCTTGCAACGAGAAGCCAGTTTAAACTCTTTTACTGTTAAATTGTTATTTAATTCCCCGTGATATCCACCTGGCTCATTATATATTTTGATACTCCGGGCGATATCGTCCTTGAGCTCTTTAAGATGGAAAAGCTCTTCTTGAAACTTTTCATTTTTACATGCATTTAGTTTTATTATGAGCTCTTCTAATAATTTATTTTCTTCCTCGTCCGGTTGATTCCTTTCCCAATTATCGATTATATTTCCAATGACGCCCTCATTATTTTCGAATTCTTTAGTGTGCTTTTTTATTAAAGGATAAAAACCTTCATCTTTAAGGAGGATAATTCGGTTTAGCTTTTTTGACTCCATAAGATTATATTTCTGGCTGAGGA
>JAOHMI010000087.1 GCA_028101965.1 Bacteriovoracaceae bacterium | reverse complement strand
AAATGTATTTACTGCTCAAGACCCTTTAGTGGCAGGTATGAAGTTTGTTAGTGAGTTGAAAGTTCAACTTAAGAATAAAATTATTTTTCACTTTTTCTTAGGATCAACTAAAGAAAAAAATTATTTAAGAGTTCAGACGATGGCTTCAGAGGTTCCAACTGAAGTCTCAATAAGTACTGAAACTGATACCGAAGAAATTAAATTGATTGAAGAAATGGCAAATGCAAAGAAGATGTCTGAACAGTTTAATCGATCAAAAGGGAACTTGGTTTTTGAGACAACAGAGAAACTATTTGAAATTTTAGATAATTTGAAACTATAGAATATCTTTACTTAGTTTTAAATCAGGAACAGAAGTAATTGCAGTATTGTAATAGGAGAGAGTCTTTCTTTTTCTAAATGAATTCAATATTAGATTTGTCTTTAGAAATGTTTTTTGGTTTAGAAGCTTACGTGATGCAGGTTGAGAGTTATAAGTTTTATTTCTTTTAACTAAGAACACTTTCTTTTGAAAAAGCTTATTACCCATTAAGGTCACTTCAACCTCAATATACTTATTGAGAAGTAACTTTAGAAAATCAAGGGATTGAGTAAAGGTCTCTGTCGGATATTGTTCATCAAAATCAAAGAAAATACTTTCGTGAAGAAATTGAACATAAATATGACTTGGAATAATGCCAATTGTAATGGGGTAATTAATATTTTTTTGCTTTGGGATAATTATTTGAAGTTGGGATTTACACAGCTTTATTCCATAGTTTTTTAACTGATAATTTAAATAGCTAGATAGTATATCTATATTTCCTTCGCAGTATTTATATTTCGACGATCTAGTTGATGAAAACAAGAAATCGATTTTATTGGGTAACAATGAAAGTTTAAAGTATAAAACACTTCCTAATATAACTAGTAATAGAGCTCCTAGCGATCTTGCTTCAAGTGGAAGGTCTGATAAATATAGTTGAATGGCCAGTGTGCAGGAAATTATTAAGCAACCGGTGGAAATGATAATTTTTCTCTCTGTAAAAAAATACAGAAAGAATAGTACAATTGTAGTGAGTACAAGATAAAGCATAAATAATCAGTAGCACTAAAAAGTTAGGAATTAAAGGAGTCATCATGTCGGTAATTGTAATAAGTGGCGCCGGTTCAGGAATAGGAAGGGCGATAGTCAAGGATTTATCGCACGGCAACAAGGGTCGCAAATTTGTTTTATTAGGGCGAAATAAGGATAAGTTACTGCAAACAGCTTCTGAATGTAAAATCGAGAATAGATCATGGATTTTTGATAGTGATACAACTGACGCGCATCGTATAAGAGAACTAATTTATCAGAATAAATTAGAAGAAGAAGAATATGAAGGGATAATTGCTAATGCAGGGATCATAAAAAAGAACAATTATAATGAAGACGATATATTTGAAGAAGTCATTAGGACTAACTTAAAAGGTCCCTATATATTAGTTAACGAGTTTTTACCTCTATTGAAGAACTCATCAGAAGGATATCGGAGTATTGTATTAATATCTTCGGTATTAAATAGGCTAGGAGTAAGCCAAATATCAGCTTACTCAGCCTCTAAATCAGGCCAAATAGGGCTAATGAGGTCATGGGCAAATGAGCTCGCCCAATATAACATACTTGTGAATGCTGTTTCTCCTGGATGGGTCGAAACCCGAATGGCCATAAATACTTTAGAAGAAATTGCAGAAAATCAAGGTCTTGAGTATAATCAAATTAAGGATCAGGTTTTAAGAGAACAGATGATGCACAAAATGGCTTTACCTGAGGAGGTAGCAGCTTTAGTAAGTTTTCTTTTTTCTAAAAAACAAAGATCGATCACAGGACAAAACTTGCACATTAATAATGGTGCATTTATGTCTTGATAGAAAACTGAGGAGTAAGTTATGTCGTCTGGAGCTAAATCATTTACTAAAAGAAGTCATATTCGGTTTTCTTTAGAAGACTCTTCTGTCGCTCAAATAAAATTTAAGGACCAAATTCAAGAAAAAGTGTTATTCGCATTAGTTGTTAACGAAAGTTATACGGGTTGTTGCTTGGTAGCTAATGAGACTATTTCAGAAGGGGCCGATATTCACATTAAAGTTGGAAATTTAGATTATATTCCCGCTACCATCATTTGGATTAATAAATTGGATGATTCTGTCTATAAGTACGGGTTTGAGTTTACAAAATGAATTTACTCAACTAACCGCTTTTAAAATAGATGAAAAGTCTGTAACTGATTTTTTTAATGATATCTTTTTCGTATTTGGTCTAATCTGTTCAATCGCATCATATAATCTCTTTTCTAAGCTTCCTTGAACTTTGAATAGAATGATTAAATCATATTCCTCTAATATGAGCTCTTTGTATAATTGAGAAGGTTGATTAATCCAGCTTAGGTTTATCATTTTAGATTCAGAGTAAAACTCTGAACTTTGATCATAATCTGGACTATAAATTAAAATACTAAACTTCTTCATTATCATGATAGATTTTAGCCAATAAATATGATCATAATTGTAAAGTAATTCTCATTATTTTCTAAGTTCCTTAAATCTAGCTAAAATGTCCAAGACTTTTAGAAAGAATGTGTCTTTGGTATTATTGTAAGAGTAAGAATATTGTTTCAATATTGCCAACTTTACGAGGTAGACAAATTAAAAAATGAATTTAAAAGATCGAACGGCTTTATTAATTTCTAATAATATGAGTCAAATGACTACAATTCGAAAAATTCTTGGGAATAAAGGAATGACTGTTATTGATTGTGCTGAACCTTCGAAGTTCACACATCTTTATGATAGTAGCTTTTTTCAAGTCATTGTTTTATGCCTTTTTGATAAAGATAAACAAGAAGTAAATTACCTTGATATTATTAAATACAACAATGGGAATAAAGAAGTACCACTCATATTAATTGGAGAAAAAAGTGAGAGAGTGAGAATAGAAAAGGGCATCAAGGCCGGGGCTAATGATAGTTTAATTCTTCCTTTAAATGCAGTTCATTTAGTTCAGAAAGTTTACCGACATGTAAAAGACTATAAAGGTCTTGAAGTTGAGTTAGATGAAATGAGCGAGATCAAGTTCAATGCTGGTGCTTTAGGGAAAATTATTGATTTCAATGAACTTCATTTAAGAGTTGTTTCGTCTGTGAAAATAAAAGAGCGGCATCGTGTGGAAATTGAATCAAAGTTTTTTGATGAGATTGAAAGTAGTCATATTAATCTTGAATCAATTTACAAGTCTCAAGTAAAAAGCGTTGGTACATATGTGAATACTTTTAAAATATTAGGGTTAAACAATGAAGGTCTTTTACTTTAAAGAAAGCATAAAGTGAGAAAGGGCTAATTCATATGATTTTATCTATTGATGATGACGTGGATTTTAATAAGTTACTTGAACTTCTTTTGAAGAAAAATAAATTTGATTGTCATTGTACATCGAATCCAAAAGAATTTATTCATGAATTAATAAATCTTGAACCAAAGTTATGTTTGGTCGATTTAAACTTAGATGCAAATAATGGTGAAGGTTATCAATTAATAAAAGCTATTAGGAATAAACGAGGAAATAAGCTTCCTCTGATTGTCCTTTCTGGCCGTTCAAGCTCACGAGATATTTCAAAAGCTTTTGAAATGGGGGCAAATGATTATATTCAAAAGCCTATTGATGAGTTTAGTTTAATAAAAAAACTAAAAGAATACATTACTCCTCTTTCTGTTGAAAATGTTGAATATTTTCCCGTTCCTCCTATGATGAATGAATGTCGAATTTTTGCTGATGTTAGTTTGACCAAGCTTACGGAAGAAAAAATAATTTTAAAATCGAACCATTTCTTCTCAAAAGAAACTTTAATTTATCTGCCTCAGGATATTTGTCTTCAGCTTTTTGGAAAGAATGAAGAAAGATCTTTTAGTGTCAAAGATAATTGGATTGAGGATGACAAAACATTTTTCAATATTGAATTAGGTGGAATTGACTCAAACATGCGGTCTAACTACTTAAAGTTTCTAAGATCACTCTGATCTGAGTACTCATTAATTTTACGCGCTCCGCAGTGATATTATTTTCATTCTTTTCATAAAAGTTTGCCATTTGTTGTTCAATTTGGTTTTTGAAAAAAGTCTTTTTCGGAATAAAGATTAAAGCCATATAGAGGAATAAAAATGATTTATAAAAAAAGTATCTTGTATCAGAGAATTCTTCCCTTATTAATATTGTCTTGCCTAACCCAATCTAATGCACAAGAGAGCTCTTACCCAAGTGATTTGAGTGTTTGTAAGTTGGTTGCGGGAGCATATAAAAAGTTTAATACTCCGATTGATCGTAACAATAGACAGATTGGTAAAACATTTATTGAGGAGCAAAAGGATGTGGTTTTTTGTTCTGGGACTCTACTTTCGAATAATTATATATTAACTGCAGCTCATTGCTATCAAGGGAATTTAGAGCAGTTTATTCGTCGTGAGAGTGTATTAGTTCCAAAAGAAATAGAAAAAATTGTTAATGGTAGAACTATCAGAGTAAGACCTAACGGCTGTAATGGATCGGACTGGGTTAGGTATGCAGAATGTATTAAAGCAAAACTTAGACTCCAAGTAAAAGTTAAGCTGGAGAATGTTCGAGCTGAATGTACCTCTGCTGATTCTCAAAATGGCTTAATTAGCATTTTATTGGATAAAAAAGATGGTTTTCCCCATCCATTTTATTTTCATCAAAAAGTTCATAGCAAATCAGATCGTGAGTTTGGATCAATGATGGCTTATGAGTTGAGAATGAGAAAAAATGCTAACGATTATGATATTGCTTTATGGAAGACTACTGAAGCAGCAAGATTGAGCGCATTTTTACCAATTAAAAAAAGTTATCAAAAAAAGATAGACCTTAACCCTGATGTAATTATGACAACAAATCCTAACTTAATTATGTGTCGAAGCTATGGGTTTGGTATAAACCAAGTGATCAAGCCACCGACAAGTCAATTTCGTAAACATACGATGAGCTTATTTGATTCACGTGAAAATATCGTTTTGACCAAAGGAGATGTATTAAGGCATGGGGACTCAGGTGGACCTTTAATTTGCATGAATAGTCAGGGAGTTGATGAAATTGTTGGAGTTAATTCACGAGTTCTTACTCAAGGTGGAAGAAGTTTATACAATGAGTTTTCAACGACGTTTTATAATAGTGATTGGCTAAGTTTTGTTCAGCAAAAGGGGCGATCTCATACAACACCTGAACACTGGCATGAAATGGTGCTCCCATTTGAATATAAAAAAGTGTCTGAAATGATATCTCAAATGAAATCTTGCCGGAAAGAAAAGAAGAAAGAGGCCAGTCGAGAGGGGTTTCGTCTTCTTAATGCCAGCTATAATGGATTAATGAAACAATATAAGAAAGTGAAAAAAATCTATCGCAAAAAGAGTGAGAAAAATGTTTTTATTCGAGCTGATTTAAAAAGATTGAGAAAAGAGTTACGAGACTTTCTTTTAAACTGCCAATTTAGTATGCGCGGTTTTTAAGTTTAATTATAATGAAGTCTAATTGACATTTTTTTATGGCAACCTTGATTTTATATTAAATGATAATTAATTTGTATCTACTTAAAATAATGTTAGTTATTGACTGGATAAATTATTTATCTTTTGACGTTTTTGTGTGCACGATAAAATAGTTTCGAGAGGCAATATCTAATGCATTTTGATCCTGTTCTAAGTAAATGCAGTGGAGAGCTAATCAACTTTTTCAATATAAAGTTTAGTAGAACAATATTGAAAAGGAATAATAGATTAGGGAAAAAGAAATGTTCAAGTTCATTAAGAATCGATTCTGGAATTACTTATATGGAAGTCTGTTCTTATTTATTGCGCCTTTTCAAGCTTTTGGCACAGATTTAATTGTCCATAGAAGCTGTGGTGAGGTTTCAGAGGTTAAAAAGATTCTTAAATATAAGATCGTTAGCAGTGATCAACTATGTGAAATTAATAAATTTAGTATACCTATTTCTAATAGCATGAACTGTATTCGTTTAACTGAATCTCAAGTCTTTGCAGCTAATCTTAACTGCGAAATAGATCAGCATGCTTATCGTTGTGAAGCGACTTATGGGTGCTTATTAAAAAGGAAGGCGGGTAAAATCTCAAAAATTGTCGACAAGATAAGAAGGGAGGGGAAAATAAGCCATTTAAAACAAAAGAGAAATCCCCCTAAAAGCCGATTTATATATGGTCAAAATAAGAAGTTAAAGACGTATAGTTCATATCAAGGTCCAAATAATACAGATAACTTAAGCAAAGAATCAAAAATAAAAAGAAAGGTAGCATCTGAGGCGATCTTATCAGAGGGAAATGTGGATGAAGAGACAGATTTTTATCGAGCGAAAAGGAATGTTGAAGCAGAAAAGAAGCCGCAAATAGCTATTAGTTTAGATGACTGAAAGTTTAGCTAAATTCCAATTCCAACACTAAATAATAAAATGTGATCCTTCATTGATGCATCTTCAGTAGATAGTGATTCATAATAATAATCCCCTCTCAAAAAGTATGAGAAAGCTTGATTCCCAATTGCATATTCAAGAAAAGTATTGATACTGAGAAAGCTTTCAATATCATCAGCGAGAAGTTTATTTATAATTTCGACACCAGCAACAGGGCCATTACTTTCATCACCAAAGAGAGCAATACTTGATCCAACTTTCCAATTAAACATTTTAAGACTTTTAAGCTCGACATCCTCAGAGCTGTCAATATCAGGATAGAAAGAGCTGTATGATGAGAAGCCAAGAATAATTGAGATGATGCTTAATTTCCATCTTATTTGTCCGTATAATTGAGAAGCAACTCCCAAGGCATTTTCAACCTCAGTAGATGAGTCGGCTTCGAAGGCGTAAGAGTATTGTTTGTAACCTGCTTGAAAGGCTAAAAATTCGTCTATATTCAATCCACTAAAAAAGTTAAAATAAGAGTTAAAGTTTGATTCAAGATTGTAATCTTCTCCATCCTGAGTAACAGTGGCTTTGGAATTATTGACCCCAAGGTAGATTCTCAGATCAATTGGCTTAGCCGCATAGGTAGTGATCGTGAATAAGGAGAGAAAAATTATGAGGCTTAAGTTATTCATATTACATTAATTAGTTTCAACAAAATAAATAGTAATGGCAAACTTTTGTGGCGTAA
>JAOHMI010000086.1 GCA_028101965.1 Bacteriovoracaceae bacterium | reverse complement strand
ACGTGATTCAATTCATTGGGATGTACCCTATGAAATAGAATCTTTGAATCCACAAACTAAATTCTTATATTTTCCTTATTTTTTAGAAAAGAAATTAGTAGGGGCCTTAGTTTTTGGTTATGCTCAAGCGATTCCTCAGGAGGAGAAAGTTAAGTTGGAAGCTTTGTTTTTAACCACGAGGTGCTTCTTTTGTTAGTTAAAGGAATAAGTTTTTATCAAGCAGGGGAAGAGAATGTTCAGCAAATTATTTTTGAAAGAATTTGCCCCGTTTATTATTATGACATAAGAAGAGAAGGTCGAATTCAGTATTTTTCTCTAGATGAAGTTGTGTCTGTTGACAAACTGGCCCTTATTGCCAACATGGATAAGGAAGAGCATGGGTTTTTCCAAATTTACTCCAAAGACTTACTTGTGGTGGAAAAAACTTTTCCTGATTTATTTAACTCTATTTTGGGAGAAAACCAGGAGCAAATTTCTTTGGCCCAAGAGTCATTGGATCGCAGAAAGATTGGTTCTGATTTAATTTCAAGTAAGTTTCGATTTTTGGATGAATGGATCTTAGCCTGTAAGATGAATGATTTTAGTAATATAATTAATCAATTTCGCGCCAATCTTTACTTTATCCCTCTGAACCAGAAGCCATTTGTGGTTTATACGATAACCATATTAGAAAAAATTATCTTAAAGAAATCAAACTTGCTAACCATTCAATGTTCATTTCTTTTCTTTTTACTTAAATTCTCTAAGTCTCTTGATTTAGAGGAGATGTTTGGAATATTATTTTCTTTTATGTTTAAAGATGTGGGTCTATTAACAATTCCTAGTCAACCTGAAGAGGATTTATTTAAAAAACATCCCTACCTATCAAGTTTTATTTTAAAGAAGTATTTTCCCACAGCGCCAGGTTTTTGTTTAACCTTGATCGAGCAGCATGAGGAGCGAGCAAATGGCATGGGGTTTCCTCGGCGTCTGATAGCTGATTCCATTCACCCTTTTTCTAAGTATCTTATTTTTACTGAAACATTTTTAGCTAATGATGATTTAGTGAAAAGCCAAACAACTTTTCGAAGTCTGTTCCCAGAAGTTTTTAATGATTTAAATGATAATAATCAATTTTTAGTCAGTGCTATAGCCAGAGAGATAAGTAAAGGAAACTAGTTTTTTAAATACATTGTTCCATAATTTACGGTCGAAAGATAACCCACTCCCATTAAAAATGCTTCTGAGTTGATGATGACTATTATTGGAGATTCTTTTTTAGTTACCTTCTTTTTGGAATCACAATCATAGTATGAGTATTTGTTTCCAGTACCTTTTTTAGATTCTTTAGAAACTAGATGGCATAGATACCGCTCACCATTTGTGTCACATCCATTGTTTGCATATTTTTTATTCGCGACATCAATAAAAAGAGTATTATTTTCATTATTAACTGCAAGTGCTAACTCACAAGCTGGAGCAGAAACACTATATTAAATTCCGTTAGACAAGGTATTGTCAGAACCATCTCTAATTGTTGTTATGGAAAAGGCGGATGTGAAAAGAAAGGCATAAATAAATATTAATTTCATAAATTCTCCAATAAGGAGGGTTTAAAATTTTAATCAATTGAATTCAGATTAAAGACTATTTTGTAAAGTTCTGTATAAGTAAGAATTACTTGTTTATGATATTTGAATCATCATAAAAGAGGTGTCATTATTATTCTTAAAGCCCTAAATCTTCTAAGAGAGAATCAATATCTGCTTGCTGATCAGACAGAAACTCTGAGTCTCCTCCTCCATCTTCTAGATCATCGAGATCTCCAAAATCGCCATCATCTAGATCGCCATCTAAGTCTCCAAAATCATCTCCAAGATCAGGGGCATCTCCTGCATCTGATGAAGCCGCTGCAGCAGGTGTGGGTGCTTCCGCTGGTTTTGCTTTTGCCGCACCTTCGTCAATTGCAACTGAGGCTCTCCCAATATGCTTTAATTTATCTGCTAGCCAGTGGAGGCGTTTACCAAAGGCACCAAGATTCACAAATTTTATTGTTTCTTCGCCTTTAGTCAGAATGGATTCGTTTAATTCTTTTAAAATATCAACAGTATCAAAAAGTACCGCTACGATAATATTACATAAATCTTCGTCGTCTATTTGTGAGGCTTTATAGCTTATAATTTTTCCCAGCTCACAATACTTACCAGTGGTCACAGCATCGATTGATTTTGCTGCTCCCATAATTCGATCAATTGTTTGTCCAAATTTTTCTAATAACTCATTATTTGTTGGATTGTCTTCTAAGTCGTCCAGAATATCTTCCATTTCTTCATAAAATCTAGCTGATTCGGTACAGAAGTCGACAATTACGTCTTTCATCTCTGGGTCTTTAAGCATGCTCATATTGTAGTCCTTAATTTAAACTTTATTTAAAAATTTTTTCAATTTTCATCTTAAGTGTCTCTTGGTTAAAAGGTTTGACCACAAAATTTGAAACTCCAGATTTAACGGCCAATACGACATTAGATTGTTCAGCTTCTGCTGTAACCATTAAAAAAGGGAGAGTGTTAAATTCAGCACTTGACCTTAAATTTTTTAATAGATCAAGACCTGTCATACCTGGCATATTCCAGTCCGAGATGATGAAGTCAAAGGGGGCGTCTGCTTTATAGGCCGATTGAATCATCTCCCAAGCGGGAGTTCCATCATCTGCTTCATGAAGATCATCGCAGCCCATTTTGGTTAGCATGTTTTTAATAATTTTTCTCATGGTAGACATATCGTCTATAATCAAAATTTTTTGTTTTACATCAAAAGCCATAGTGGTCTCCTTAAATAGCTTTTTATTTATTTTTTTATATTTCTTGGTAGCAAATTTCCATTACAAATTCCCCTAGATCACTGGAGATGACCGTTTCAATAACTTTTGTTTTTGGAGGATATTTTATTTCTAAGTTTTGACCTTTAATTGTACTTGGTGTGGCCATGTCTATTTTATAGCTATTGGTCGCGAGAATCTTTTTAGCATTTCCCATGACGATATTACTTATCTCAGCTCCGGTGTCAGATATTTCTTCAGAATATTCACTAAACTCTTCCATCAGCATTTTTGAAGAAATTTTTAAGTAAGTTTCCATAGACCAAGCAATAACGAGCAACCCTTTAAAGTCATGCTCTTCGTCATCTTGAATATAAAGACCATTCATCCCAATTAATGCAGCGATGTCTCCATGGGTTTTATTCTCATTTTTAATTTTAGGAGAGTGGATCGTGATTTCTGTATCCATCATAACTTTAAATGTATCTTTAATGGCATCCACAAACGGTTTTGAGAAAAGAATAAACCTCTTATTATAATCGGTCGACATGGATATTTCCTTTGAATACATTAAGTATCTGCCTGATCGGAAAGTATTCAAAAATATAAAGTTATGTGAAATTAATTTATCTATTTGATAATTTTAACTGAACAAGAATAGTCTGCGTTTAATTGATGATGAATCCGAACTCTTGTCCCTGTCTTCAATTTTTCTCCTGAATCAGAATAGACTGAATCAAATTTATCCTCTGCAGTGAGGGATGGAGCAATATTATATAAAGATTGAATGCTACTTATATCAACAGACAGGAGAGTTAATTGCTCATTATCTGCAGTAATGGCAGAAGTCATTATACTATCGGATATGGAAAGAGATTGGTGCCCCAAACCGAGAAAGTGTCCCATTTCATGAAGCAATACCGTCGAGAGATCATAGCCGGCACCACCGGTAGATGTATCGAAGCTGAAGTTATCATAATTAACTAAAATATCAGCGTGAGTGATAATTATTTGACTACCAATAACTTCTCCAAAAATCTGGGTGATGGCCAGAGCTGATCCAGGTAATGAACTATTCCAATCAGTAATCTTATAAATCCCAAACTCACCATCAGCGTAGTCATTTAAATTTGAATAAGTTTTATTACTAGTGGTGGAAACGCTAGCGTAGTAATCGCGCGAGTCTGCTGCATCCCATTGGGTCATCATATCCCCGGCCACTGTTCTTTCTGCGGCAGAAAAAGCCGTGGCAGTTTTCAATGTTAATGGTAAGTTTGAGTTGCGCCAACTTGTGCTTGAAGTACTGCTTGATGCTGTTACCACATCGTCTTCTTCTTCCTCTTCTTCCTCACTCTTGGGTGCACACCCTGACAAAAGAATTAAAAATAATAGTGCAATGAGCGCTTTGCTTTGAGAGATTAATACCCACCGGTTCTGCATTCTTTTATACCTACGTACCTCATTTACATTAGTAACTTACAGTTTTGATCGGAATAACCGCTCCGATACTTGAGCTAAATGAGTGGGTATATTATCTCAGAAAACTTTAATTTTCATTATTTCGATGACTTAGCATGGTCAGCAAGAAATTTTTCGAGTCCAATAGTTGTCAGCGGGTGGGAGATCAATTTCGTCATAACGGAATATGGAATAGTTGCGACATCAGCACCTATCATTGCCGCTTCTTTTAAGTGAATAGGGTGTCTAATTGATGCCACTAGGATTTCAGTGGGTAGACTATAGTTTTGATAGACGACTTTGATTTCCTCAATAAGATCCATTCCAGTTTGTCCAATATCATCTAATCGACCAACAAATGGGCTGATATAGGTTGCCCCACTTTTAGCTGCTAAAAGAGCTTGGTTTGCTGAAAAACAAAGCGTCACATTGGTTTTTATTCCTTGATTTGAAAGCTTTTGACACGTTTTTAAACCATCAATCGTTAAAGGAAGCTTGACCACAATGTTTGGCCCAATTTCTGCCAATGCTTGGGCTTCAGAATACATTCCTTCAAAATCAGTTGATATAACCTCTGCTGAAACAGGGCCTGTCACTAGTTTGCAGATCTCTTTTGTGACTGCAATTGGATCACGACCTGTTTGCGCCATAAGTGAAGGATTGGTCGTTACACCATCCACTAAACCTAAACTTTGTGCTTGAGTAATTTCCTCAATATCTGCAGTATCAATAAAGAATTTCATAAAACCTCATATCCGTTAAAAGTACTTTGTTGAATTAATTTGTCTCGAAAGAGATAATAAGTAATATGAAGTATGTTTTTTGTCAAAAGGATCTCATTTTTCTAACAGTTTTTTCACTGTTTATTCCCACTTTTGTGGGCAGCTCAACCATTGAGCCAAATCTTCCTCATGAAGGAGTCATATCTCCCAATAGGGATGGGTTTAAAGATAATCTTCAAGACTATGAAAAATTCTATGTTCGTATCACGGATAAGGACGATCGTGGAAATGTCTTAAAGTTAAAAGTAGAAAATAATAATTCAAAATTTCTCCGTGTAGGAGATCTAATTTACTTTAAGATAAATAATTATACTAAGAAAGAGCAATATTGCCGTGGCACCGTTCGAAGTGTCGAGGACTTCTATTTCTCTGTTTATGTCGCTTCATTTTCTTTATGTAAGGAGAGAGACTTCTATTTAAAAAGAGGGACGACCTTGAAAATTTGGTCTAAAGATATGGGGAAAAGAGTTATTGAAGCCTCTGAATATCGTAAACAATTAATTATGAAAAAAGATGGATTTCTCGGTCAGCTCAACGACATTAATAACTTTTTGTATACCTATGAAGAGCAAAAGGTAAAATTGGCAGCGGAATATGATGAAAGAGTCAATCAGATTTTAGAGCAGAAGGCGAGTGCACTTGAATCCATGCTACAAAAAAAGCATGAGTCAATTATTTTACAAAATGAATTAAGGCGCCAATTAGTGCAAACAGATGAAGATCTTAAGCATTATCGAATTGAGCGACAGGAACTCTTTCTTGATCGTTGGAATATGGATCATGACCAAGGTAAACCAGTGACTCACCGTCCAAGCCCTTGGAAGGACAGAGAGAAAGAAACTAGTTGGCTAAAAATGGATATGTAATTTAATCTTTTGCTTAAGTCTTATCACTTCAAATGGATTCCTAACATTTTTAAACATGTTAATGACGCTTAGATGGCAATTTTATAGAATGGTTCCTATTCTAATATCTGTACCAGCAAGAATCGACAAGGAGGTTTTGCATGGCAATTCTCAATAGGCTTTCGACTATAATTTTTATTTCATTATTTACTCTTTCCCTCTCTTTCTCGGCCGAAATGACGGCCCAAAAAGTTTTTGATCAAAATTTTAAATTGATTAAGGATAATAAGGGTGAGTTATTGTATATCCAAAAAAAGTTTCAATTAAAAAAGTTTAAATTGAAAGACTTTGTCGCAAAAATTAAAGAAGCGATTAATATTGAAATCGATTACCAGAAGAAAACAGCAAGTTTAATGGGAGAAGAGAAATATATTCAAGAATTGAATAATATTTTGCAGATTGATGAAGGCGACTCATTAAACCATCATCCTGATTATCAAAAGGAAATTAAGAATAAGAAAAGAGTGAGGCGATCTCTTTTAAATTTACGAAAAGTTAATTGGGGTAAAAACTTCAATACTGTTCAATCCGAGCCTGCCATTAAAGAGTTTGGACAAAAAATTAAAAAGATTTTAGCCACATTTAACTTTACCATCTTGGCCGCTGCTCAAGATAAAAGATTCTTTATGAAGAAGCAGATTCTAAATAAAGCATTAAATGAAGTGATTAAAATTTTACGCAAGAAGTATTCCAATATTCCTATTTTAGGATTTGCTAGTTTTTTAGTTACTAAGGTTCATCAATTTATTCTACAAGAGAGAATGTTTCAGCAAAATATGCTACTAGAGCTAATGTTTTATCATGAGAAGGATTTAAATCTAAAGGTTACTGAAATTAATCATATTGTTTCTTCTATTTTTGAATCAAGAATTGATTTGCAAAACCGCATGGAACGCAGAAAGCTTGAGAATAACTGGGACGGCTATGGAATGCTGCAATTGTTTACTTATGAAAGGAATGCATTGGCCAATATTTCTAAATTCAAAAATTCAAAAAATATTAATTTAGGATTTTTTGAAGGAACTTTTTCAAACAGAAAAGGTAAAAAGACAAATGGGATCTATCATCATTTCATTACAAACCACCAATTTACACGTAAAAAAGCGCTTGCTTTAGATTACAATAATAAGAAAAGAGTCCTACGTTTAAGAACTCTTCTTTTTGTGGCCCAAGCTGGAATTAACTTTATTCCACGTATGCCAGGATTTATTAAAAATATTGCAAATAATTTTATCAATTCAATGACCAAGGCCCAGATAAA
>JAOHMI010000085.1 GCA_028101965.1 Bacteriovoracaceae bacterium | reverse complement strand
AGCGAATTAGAAAAAAAATCAATTCACACTGATGATTTAGATAAAATTAAAAAATCGGCTACAGATAATTTAGTCCCTGTTGTGCGAAATAGTGGTGATCCTCACTATTATTATTCAACCACGATGGTGGATAAAAAGGGATTGGAGATACATTTATTTGAGGAAAATAAAAACAAATTCTTTAGCCGTTTTAAATTCTTTTTAGACAAGCCTTCATCTGAAGATGTGTTAAGTAAGTCGAAGCTAACAAGTGTCATTTATGAGGATATGAATGGGGACGGAAAAAAAGATTTCCTCTTTTTTTCCCTGCATACTGAAGAGAATAAAAAAAACCGATCAAAGTCTGAGTTATATTGGCAGTACACTTATTTAAATCATGAATTAAAGCCGCTTTTTCCAAAAAAATCTTTTTTTAAGTATGTTCCACCAAGGTCCACCTTTCCCAATGAGTTCCAAACGGAATTAGAGGATCTTATTTTTACTATTCCAAGAAAGATTGAAGATTTGAGTTTTGTTCAACAAGAGGTGAAGGGATTGGGAATGATTTCTTTTCCTATTTTCTTTCAAGCAAATTCATTTGTTCCCTATTACCAGCAAGCGAATACTCCATTTGACCGTATAAAAGTTGATGCCTCTGATCAAATTTTTTATTTGAAGCTAGAGAATAAGGATGGAGAGGATTTTCTTGTAACTTATGCCTTACTGACGGATAAGTTTCATAAAGAGTTGACTGGATTGAGAAATAACCTAAAACCAATTGAGGTTGTCGGTCCAATTCGAAATAATGAAAAATGTCTAAATGAAAAAGCTGTATGTTTTTATTTAATTCATGGAAATAGTTTTTATCGCAAAATGAGCCTCTTAAAAATATTGCCTGATTTAGCCTTGGAAACGGAATTTGTTGCGATGGACTTAGAAGGAATTAGTCGATTTACTAAAGGGCAAAGTTTCTCACTGGGAGAACCACGATACTATGGGCATCGTTATATTGAGATTCAAGAAGGTAAGAAAAGTTTGTTATTAGCTTCTGGGGAAAAAGGTCTTAAAGAGTTAAGTTTTACAGCAAGTACTCAAGGGAGAACTAAATTAAAGACATTTGAGAATAATAATTTGGTAAGTAGGCTTGAGCTTGATGGAAATTATATTTATCACATAAATCAAAATTTAGAAAATAAGGCCAAATGGAAAAACTATAGTTTCTTAGGCTTGCAAGAACAGACAGAATTATATGAACCAGTTTTCTTAAAAAAGAGAACGAGTTTCTTTCCTGCCATTTTATGGGATGCTCAATTTTTAACGGAAAATAGTTTGAAAGTATCATATTTTAAAAATAACCGAGTTATAACGCCATTAAAATATGCTGTAAAAATACCTAGTAACTGTAAGCGTTTAAGCTCACGCTATAATAATGGTAAAGGCAATTATGAAATTCCTCTTCTTTGTACGACTAAAGATCAAAAAGAAGGGAGCTTATTCTTAATGGATCTTAAAATTTAGAATTAATTATATGAGTTAAGTAGGCTATGCAAAAAAAGAGGCTAGCAAAAAGGTGAGTGTAAAGGATGACATCTTTACTGCTTGGTTCATATATAACTTGAACCAGATATCCCGAAGAAATCATTAAAACAGAAAAGAGAATTGTGTTTATTCCAGTAATTCGTTTTAGCGATGAATTTTTTAGCTTATCTAAAATATGATCCTTGAATAATAATCCAAAAATAAAAATCCATAGAGGACTGAGGAGTATATGAATTGATTGTGCAACCGACTGGTAAGGATGGGGACGAATTCCAAAGTCGGTTTCTATCTGGAAATAACCTTTTATAATATAATATATCAAACCGTGGACTATGGTTAGAAAGGTAATGATATGAGTAATTTGATAAAGAGTTTTATTTTTCATTTAGGACCTGCTCAATGGCAAGTATCTTTCTTCCGGCATTTGTAACCGCTGTTGCAGTTAGAGTCGCTCCACTAAGGCCATCGATATCAACGTTAAGTTTTAATTTGTCATTTAATTTATGGGTATAAAAAGATTTCAGCCATTTAATAGGGGACTTGTACTCTAAGGGCTCCATAAAGTGCAGTGTTTTCATTTTGTGAATGCTTTGATTTTTAACTTCTAAAAGTAATGTTTGATTGAGAGTTCGAACAATATGAGAATCAATGTATATAGAAGAATTATTACATTTATTCTTATAACGAATTTTTAGCATGGAATAAAGCTTAACTCCTGATAGTTTTTCGATATTTTCTTTTTGTTCTTTGGTTAAAAATATTCTTTCCTTAGGCAGAAGGCAGTCTTTATATAATTTTGCTAGTTCACCTTCAATGGAGGAGGCTAAGCCTCCCCATGAAAGTATAAGTATTCCTATAAATAATATTTTAATATAATTCATCATGACTAAAAGTTGAAACCCATTCCTAAATTAAACTCATCAACACCTGATTCAGCTTCATTTTTTATTTCTGCATAGTCAGCTTTAAATGTTAACCTAACTGTGGGTTTATAAGCAATCCCTACTCGATGAGTGTAATAATCAGTTGCTCCATTATAGCCATAGTCGTCTTCATTAAAATCGGCATTCAAATTAATTCTTTCGTAACGGTAAAATGGCTCCAGTGCAGCTGCACTTTTTCCATTCCAAACATTGTACAGAACTTCAAGATATCCTGCTTGCATCTTTTTCTGTAAATTAGACTGAGCAGTGACGCCATCACTTAATGTAGAATTATTTTCGTCATTCCACTTATCCACATTGTCATAATTTAATTCCGTATAGAGAAGTCGAAATCTCCAACCACTTTTTTGATATTGAGCATGAAAGTCATACAGTGAAGTTTCAAGATTTTCTTCATTAACAGAACTAGCTTGGCCCTTATAAGCAGAAAACCCAATGAGAGATTGAGTACTGGTATTATAGTCAACTCTAAGTACAGCTGCTCCGGTACTGGCCCGAGTGTTATCATCGCTTCCAGCTTCACCACCTTTCTTACGAGCTCCGCGAAAGTTTGATGGTTTAATATCATCCGCATCACCACCATTGACCACATAAAATTTGTAGTCTAGGTTACCAACTTTTCCGAAGGCCCCAGCACCAATTTCTCTCCATGTTGAAGGGATAACTAATCTTTCAGTATCAGGTCGTTGCACGGATGGAAAAAGAACTGGCTCGTGCTGCTCATTAATAAAACCAACAGGAAGAAGCATTAGTCCAAAGCGAAAATTCATGGCCGGATCGTTGAGATAATCTACATACATAAATTCATTATAGATTTCATTTACATGTTCTAGTTCTATTTCAGTATTAAGAACCCATTTATCATTGAACTTATAACCTAAGTACATAACATAGCGATAAGCTTCAGCGGTTGGATCAATATCAACATCATCTCCATCTTGATTCTTACCTCTTTTATGGTTGTATAAAATTTCACCATAACCACCGATACTTAATCCTTTTGGGATAAAGTAAACCTTTGAAGCTGAAGGGGATAAGCCATAAGCCTGCTCGTTAGTGGAGACATTCATTTGATAAGCTTTGAGGGAAGTAACCTCATCGGTGAGAATATTGATTCGTCTTTCAAGTTCTTCATTGGATACTTCTGCTTTGATTGAAAAAGAAAGTAGCGTCAGCAATAGCATGAGTTTTGTCATTAAAAATCCTTAGTAAATTGAATGTAATTGAGTTTGTTTGGTATAGCAAACAAATATTTTACAGTAAATACAGTTGGTAATATATTCTCAGATAAAAATGACCTAATTATCTAATAATACATGTAAAATTTTTTGCTTTCTGTCGGAGGATAGATAAATTGGAGAGATATTAGGTGCCTTAACCTTAATATAATCTAATTATAAATATGAATATCTAAAGAATATAAAAATCTTGGTCAGCAGGTTTTATCCACTGACCAAGAAGTTTTATTTATTGAAAAATCTGAGACATAATTTTCTTAGTATGCTCTGGAGTAATTTTATTTAACTCCGCAGCAGTATTAACGATTTTGTTTAGCTTTCCTGTTTGTCCAGTTAAAGAAGCTTTGAAGGCCACATTCATTTGATTAAATGTAGAGCCTAATACTCTTTTAGTATAAGCATCCATTTTCTTCGTATCCATTTCACCAGTGTTGCTCATTTTTATCATTAAGCTGGTTAGCTTAGCAATTTGTAATGATCTTCCCTTTGGTAAAGAGTACTTTGTCATTAATTGATGCTTCATGGCCTGAACGATGTACTTATTAAGAATGGCTTTCTTCTTTTTTGTATCCACGGTCATACCAGCAGTGGTTGAAAGAAGTAGTCTTTGTTTTTTGGCTTCCGCTAAAACTTGCTTAGGACTTCTCAAACGATTGAAATCAACCATGTCAGTAATAAAAAGAGCTAGTAATTTATCAGCACCTTTTTTCGAACTGGATCCACCGGCCGCGTACCAACCATCGTCAAATCCATCATCGTATCCATCGTACCATCCAGTATCGTACCCATCATCGTAACCATCATCATAACCATCATTGAATGACCAGTCGTAACCTGCATCCACACCATCTTGATAGTTCCAGTAGTTATCACCATCAGCAAAACCGTCGTCGTACCCGTCAGCATCACCAGTGTTATAGCCAGTATTATAATAGTCATTGTAACCATCATCATACCCGTTGTTGTAACCAGAGTTTGCTCCATCAACTGAACCGTCTGAAGAGCCATCAGATGAACCATCCCAATCACCGTCATTGAAACCTATATTGTAGTATTGGTTGTAACCAGTATTGTATCCATCATAGTTTCCATCGGCGTATCCATCAGCATCTCCATCATTATAACCTATATTGAAGCCTTCATCTTCGCCATCTTGCAAACCAGCATTGTAACCATTGTTGTAATTTACTGGAAGTCCATCATTAAAACCTTGGTCAAAGCTTTGATTGTAACCATCATTATAACCATCGTTTAATCCAGTTGCTTCACCATCGTTAAAACCAACGCCAAGCCCATTGTTGTATCCATCAGCATCACCTTGAGCGTAGCCATCAGTTACTCCTTGATTGTACTCATCTGAAGAGTGATCATTTATTGCTTGGTTGTATCCATTTTCATAGCCATCAACTTGTCCTTGGGCATTTCCATTATTATTTCCGAGAGTGTTCCCCTCTGAATAGCCTTCGTCATAGGCAGTTGCCAGAGCGCTTTGGTACTCTTCTTCAGTAAATTTATTACAGCTCACAAAACTTAACCCTAATGTGGTGTAGAGTGTGGCTTGGAGAATAAAGTTTTTATTTATTTTCATTTTTAACCTCTATCAATTTTTAAAGAAACAATTGGCTCATGACTTTTAGTGTATGAGCTTTGCTTATGCTGTTAAGTTCCGAAGCGCGATCAATGATTGATTTGAAATCTTTAATTTCTCCGGTCATTGATTTCTTGTAGGCTTCACTAATTTGATCAAAGTCGGAACCTATGACTTGCTTGGAGAAAGCATTCACTTTGTTCATATTTAAATCACCAGTGTTACTTGATTGGATTACCAACGAAGCAAGCTTCGCTACAGAAAGAGATCGTTTCTCACTTAAACCAAATTTTTTAATTAATTGAATCTTTATGGAATTGACTAAGTACTTATTTAAAATCGCTTTTTTCTTTTTAGTATCCACAGTCATTCCTGCAGTACTAGAAAGAATTCTTTTTTGTACTTTAGGATCGGCGAGAATTTGTTTTGGAGATTTTAATTTTGAGAAGTCGATTAGGTCGGTGAGAAAAGTTGAGGTTAGATATTCTGCTTTAGACTTTTTACTGGAAGATCCGCCACCGGCATACCATCCATCGTCCCAGCCCACATCATAACCATTGTCATAACCATCGTAATAACCGTCATCAAGTCCCACATCATAGCCATCCCAATACCCACTAGTTGAGCCTTCATCAAAGCCCTCATTGTAAGCATAGTCAGCACCGTCATCATATCCAGAGTCATAACCGGATGTGTACCCGTTGCCATAACCATCGTCGAAGCCATCATCTCCACCGTCATTGTAACCAGTATTATAGTTACTGTTATAAGCAGAGTTGAATGAAGAATCATAAGATGTGTCATAGCCTGTGGCATAACCATCCTCATAACCATCTCCATAACCAGCATCTGCACCATTATTATAACCGTTGGCTTCACCTTCAGAATAACCATTAGCATATCCACTGTTGTATCCAGCGTTATAATTTATTTGCACACCTACTGCGAAACCATCATTATATCCATTGTTATATCCAGCTTGAAGTCCTGCTTGGTAACCGGGGTTATAACCCGCTGATTGACCGTTCGCATTTCCTTCTTGATAACCAGAATCATAACCTGATGCATGTCCTTCACTATAACCGCGATTATAACCAACGGTATCACCTTGAGCATAACCAACATCATACCCTTGGTCATAAGTTAGGTTGCTCGCAACAATCATCCCTTCGGCATAACCTTGATCGTAACCGGTGGTTAATCCATTTTGATATCCTTCTTGAAAACCATCACTTTCCCCGTTATTGAATCCGTTGTTGTAGGAATTTGATACGCCGTTATCATATTCTGATTGAGTATATTTTTTGCAACTTGCAAAAAGAAACAGAATACAGGAGGCGTATATTAATATTTTTGAGTGTGTCATAAATTTTCCCCCTCTTATAAAACTCAATAAGCGGTTACAAAAAAAATGAAACGATCGTCAATTAAGGATTTCTAAAAACGGGTGAATGTAATGTTATTGTTCTTTCTGACTTTTTTTTTGGTGTCAAAGTAACTTCAATCAAAAATCTTAGTATCAACATGCCTCTGCTTTTTTACACTAAAAATGAAATCTCCGTAGGCTTACTTTTTTTGTGACAGTTGAGTTTTAGATTAATTGTCATATCTTTGAGTGTGGTTTAAGAAGAAGAAAAATAAATTACAGAAGGAAATATTCATAAAACTTCTAAGTCCGTTTCTCTTACTTTCACTATTTAATATTGCGATGGCCTCAAAAGTTGAAATGATTTTGACTGAAATAAATTGCAATGACTTGGTGGAAAAAGAATGCTTGATGTATTTAGAAACGGATGATGAAGATTTACTGAGAGAAGAGTTTTCTCATTTTAAAAATCAAAAAAATTTACAAGTCCAAGTTTTAGCAGAATTATCAAGTTGATATCATATTGGAGATGTGGATTGGCATCCCTTTTATCAAGAGTTGCAAGAGAAAGTTCACGGTTATGTTTT
>JAOHMI010000084.1 GCA_028101965.1 Bacteriovoracaceae bacterium | reverse complement strand
GAAGCTACTGATTTTCTAAAAAAAGAGATTTTACAAAACTCTTCAAATGTTAAAAATGCAATAATTCTTGGCTCTGGTTTAGGTTTTTTCGCTGACCACTTTGAAGATAAAAAATCAGTTTCATACGAAGAGATACCACATTTTCATGTCCCAAAAGTAGAGGGACATAAAGGAAATCTTGTTTTAGGAAAAGTTAATGGTATTGAAGTAATGGCCATGCAAGGAAGATATCATTTTTATGAAGGACACTCACCTTTAGATATTGCTCTTCCCATACGTGTCTTTAAACAATTAGGAATTGAGAATTTAATTGTGACAAATGCTGCTGGAGGTATTAACGAACAATATACTCCAGGTGATTTAGTTTATATAAAAGACCATTTAAATTTAACCGGAAGTAACCCACTGCTGGGACCAAATTTTAGCGAGTTTGGAGTCCGATTCCCGGACATGACAAATGCTTATAATAAAGAACTTATTAGCTGTATTGAATTAGCCGCGAGTAAATTAAAGATGAATATAAGAGGTGGTATTTACGCTGGATTAACTGGACCGTGTTATGAGACACCTGCAGAAATCAGAATGCTAAAAACGATAGGAAGTGACTTAGTTGGGATGAGTACTGTAATGGAAATCATTGCTGGAAACCATGCAGGCCTGAAATGTGCAGGTATTAGTTGTGTGACTAATTTGGCGGCAGGAATTAGTAAACAAAAACTTAACCATGATGAGGTTAAGGAGACGGCGGATCGATCAAGGGATAAATTTGTCGCCTTGTTGACCGAAATTTTAAAGCAAATTAAGATATAATAACCTTCTCAGTGTACATTATCTTTTATTCTAGATAAGTACATACAGAATTAAATAAATTGAGTTGGTTAATCTTTTGAATAAAAGATTGGGAGTTTCATGAGTGGACATAATCTATTAAGCGATCTTACCTTTTGTGTTATCGATTTAGAAACAACAGGTGGCAATCACAAGACAGACGAAATAATCGAAATTGGTCTGGTCAAAATCGAAAAACTAAAAATCTCTGATAAAAAAAGCTTTCTCTTAAAACCGAGTATTCCAATACCAGATTTTATTCAAAAGTTGACAGGAATCAAACAAAAAGATGTTGAGAACTGTGCTGAAATTCAAACTGTAATAGAAGAAGTCATTGAGTTTATCGGTGATTCAATTTTAGTGGCCCATAACATTAGCTTTGATATTCCTTTTCTCAATGCCGTTTTAGATAAAATGGGAAAGCCTTTTCTTGAGAATAAAGTCATCTGCACGAACGTCATGACTAAACATATGATTCCTGAAATAATGAACTCAAATCTTAACTATATGAGCAGGCTATTTGATTTAGGTTTAGAGAAGGCCCACCGGGCGCAACAGGATGCAACGGCTACAGCAGAACTTATTTTAAAGTATCTTGAAATATTTATAAAAAAAGATATTAGAAAAGTTAATCAACTTTATTATCCTAGGAACAAATTTGAACTTGACCGGCATAACTATACAAATGAAACCTCTAATCAAGAAATTATTGACTCGATAAAAGACTGCCATTCCCCTTTAATTATTACTTTAAAAGGTGAAAAGGGAATTATCCTTGGTGTCCTTCCCATAGAACATGCACCTGAAGAACTAGAGATAATTAATACTTTTCTTCAAGAAAACCAATGGAATATCTGTACTCTAAAATTGACTGGCCAAATATTAGATGGGCTCATTAACATGAATCATCATATTAATAAATTTGAAGAAAAAAATCTTCACATTATTTTGGAACACTTAGAACAAAGATATCCAAAGCCCGAAAAAATTAAATATCGATTAAACGATTTAGACTTTGTTTTCGCCCCTCACCTTATACAAGAACAAATTGTGATTTATCCATTCCTTAATCTAAAATCTAATACTAAGTTTATTTTTAAGTATCCAAGTCACAGAAAAAAGATGGCACAATACTTAAATTCTAAAATAAACTTCTTCACTAATAACCTGAATGAGAAAAGGAAGAATAATATATCTGAATCACTTTATCCAATATTTGAAAATATATTAAACTCTCCCGATGATCACCATCAAAGAATTTTCTATTTTTTAACGGTTAAGAAGTTCAGAAAAAATAATGATTCGATGTTGAGTGAGTTAGAGCAATTTAATTTATCAATTAGACGTAAGTTTAAATTCCCATCAAACTTTCTTTAAGCTGAATAATGTTTCATCAGGGTTTTTCGCAGATAAGCTAAAAGAAAGGTTTAATGTTTTTAATAAATTGAATACCAATTTATTCTCCATAAGATTATCAACTCCCTTACGAGATATAGGGAGAAGCAGGATAATTTCATCACTGTCTTCTGTACAGCTAACTTGGCAAGAATTTCCTTCTCCTGAAGAACGAGATTGAATTAAATTACTTTGATTCAACCTAGTAAATACACCATCTAACAAAAGGTAGAAGAACATTGTCAAAAGATCATCATCTAGCTGAAAAGAAGTTTTTTGCAGACTTTTAAACTCTATATTTAAGTTCAATCCCCCTTCAGCAAAGCGTGAGCGTAATAAATCTCTGCTATCAAAAATAACCCTGCGAACTTCCGAAAAGCCGATTTTATCTTTACTGATAGAGGATCGACCAAAACCTAAAAATAAGTTCACAATTTGTGAGCATTTTAAGCTCGCCTTTTTTACATCTTTAACAATCTGTTCCATTTCTGAATTATCATCAACTTCTAATTCCAGTAATTCAGAGAATGCTAAAATTGAAGCTAAGGGATTATTTAGCTCATGTGCGATTGAACTTGAAATGATTCCAAGTTCAATAAAGTTACTAAAGTTTTCAGGAATATATTTATAATCAGTATCAATCAAAAATACTATTTTGGTATTTTCGGAAAAAGATAAGTGCACTACTTTATAAATATTTTGCTGAATAACAATTTCATTCTTTTCTAAAAATTCATCTCGATTATAATTTATCTTTAAACTGGAATACAGAGTATTACAGGTTAAGAAAACTCCATCTTGATAAATTACATAAGGATATCTAGAAGCACGAAGAGAAGTTTCTTTTTCCAAGCGAGTCAGCGCATTCTCGTACAGAGATTCAATAAATATATTTCTTAATTCGAGATCACTATGAGTTTTGCGTAATTTTCGGAAATGTGATGGATAGTCAAAAAAGGTTTCACCTTCTTGGGTAATTACATCTGTTGTTGAGAAATTAAAGATTTCTTCTCCGCTCACCACCATGTCTTCTTCAATTGAAGAGGTTTTAAAGAGCGATTGATATTGTTTAATATCATTAAGCTCATTGCATTTAAATTTAAAAAAATAATAAAATAAATCTCGTAGCTGAAAAGTATCTTCGAAACTTCCCATCTGATAAACAGATTTATTTTTAAAAGATTCGTTTTCTTTAATTCGATCCTCTAAAATAATCAAACCAGTTTGAAAAGCATGGAGTTGATCTAAACAACTCTTTTTCTCTTTTTCGATTAAGGCCAATGTAGGAAGGCTTTGTTTTACCTTAACCTTGTCATTTAGATAATCATCCATATCGACGAAACAAAATCTTGAGTTTTGGGAAAATAAAGATGAATCAACTTCTTCTAATTGACGAATAACCTTATTAACTAAATCTAATTGATTACTTTTAGTTAATAAAACTTGAAATTGACTCTGCATTCTCAGTAGAGACCAGTCTGGTTGAGTTCAAGAAAATGCTGATTTGAAATATTCACTAGGCTAAATCCATCAACCCAGTTTCCGCTCACTTTCACTCCCCAATGCAAGTGAGGTCCGCTCACTCGCCCAGTCATTCCAGATAGTCCGATTATATCTTTCTTTTTTACTATTTGTCCGGTTTTAACCTTATAGCGAGATAAATGCGCATAGACCGTAAATATATCTAAACCATGATAAACAATCACTGTATTTCCTGAATAGAATAAATTTCCAGTAAAAACCACTTTACCATCATTACTGACTGGTATTTTAGTTCCAACACGAGCTCGAAAATCATTTCCTAAATGCTGACTTTCTTTTTTTCCATTAAAGACCCTTTTATTACCATAATGACTCGTGATAAATGAGTTCAAGGGAACCTTGAATGACGATTTAAAAAGACGATGGTTCACAGTATTTTGGTATATTTCATTAAGCATTAATTGTTCTTTTTTCGCCCGGGCCTGATTCTTTTTCGACAAAAAAACTCTTTTCTTATCTACTTTAAGATATTCTCTTTTATAGGGAAAAGGCTTGTAAATCATTTGTATTTTCTCTTCAGAGTTTTCTCTTTTTACGACACAAGTCTTATTGGTAAAGCCCTTCTCGAAGTAGGAAAGAGATAGGTAGAAGGAATATTTATTCTCTCCATCTTTAGAGAAATAAATTTGTTTATCATTGCAAGTTAATTCAGTTACTTTTTCACTTTCTATAAAACTGACCAAGGTAAGCTTTCCGGGACTGACATGTATATTATCTGGATAACTATAATGCCTCTTAATTTTTTCTATTTCCTTTTTTTCCTTTTTTAAGCTAATTGCTTCCTCAGAACTCGTTGGCTTCTCCTGATGTCCACATGAAGTAATTAAGAGAAATAGTAACCCTGATGAGATTGTCATATTAATTTTTTTCATTTAGCGATCCAATATTTATTGTTTTATCTGAGAATTGAACAAATACTTTTCCTGAGTTCTCTTTCATGTTCTTTTTGAATTCAATTGCATTCTTAATAACTTTTTTGTCTTCTAATTGCACAATTGAGTATCCTCTTTGCAAAATATTTTGCGGAGAGAGAATCAATAGCTTATCATGATATACCTGGGCTTTATCTAACATCAACTTATTTTTGCTCGCCATGGCGCGAAGCATCCTGGCAATTAATTGATCTAGAATATAATTTTTCTCATTTAGGGAAATGGCTTTTTTCCTAGAAAGAGTTCTAAAATATAACTCCAACTTTTGCTGATGAGTTCTTTGTTTTAATTTGATTAGTTTTAACATTGAATGTGGGCTAAGTTTTTCTGATCTAAACTTAATTTTTTCATTTAGATTTTTCATTAAAACCAGCAATTTATGTCCAATATTTTGTAGATGATTTTTTAATTGAAATTGTCCATCTGATATTAGCTCAGCTGCAGCAGAAGGTGTTTCACATTTAAAATCCGCTACGAAATCAAGCAGAGTGCTATCCACTTGATGTCCTATGGCCGAAACCACTGGAATTTTGTAGTTAGAAACAAATCGAACAAGCTCTTCATTATTAAAACAAAAAAGATCTTCAAAAGACCCTCCTCCTCGAGTAATAACCACCACATCAAGATCTTTTATTTTTGATAATAATTTCAATTGCTTAATCACACTATTCGGAGCGGTCGATCCTTGCATTGTGGAGTGAGCCATTAGAATTTCGTACTGAAAAGTACGCCGATCTACAATATTGATAAAATCTGCTTCTGCGGCAGATTTTTTAGCTGTTATTAAACCTATCTTTCTTGCAAATTTAGGAATGGCTTTTTTGATTTCAGAATTAAATAATCCCTCACTTTTTAAATTTTCTTTCAACTGTAAATATTGTTGAAAAAGATCACCTTCCCCCGCATAATTAATTTTTTTTGCAATAAGTTGAAAAACCCCTCGAGCAGCATAAACACTCACCTCTCCCTTAACTTCAATTAAGTCGCCATCCTTAATTTTATTGATAAGTGGATTTCTCATTGCTTCAAAGCGAAAGAGCGCCAAAGATAAAGTTGATCGCTTATCTTTAAGAGAAAAATACCAATGTCCTGCGGTAGAGCGAGTTAAATTTGAAACTTCTCCCGAAACATGGACATCAAAGTATTTTGACTCAAGATCATCTTTTATTAGGTGGATAAACTCCGAAATACTAAGTGGCTTTCCGTGATCATTTTTCAGCATCCCCTATTTTAGGAAATTTTGATAAAGTGTAAAACTTTTTAAGTAGTTTATACTTTGTAATACCTGAAAATCAGTTTTGGGATCAAATTTAACAAAGATTTCATCATCCACTTTCTTTTTCTTTTTTGATTTTCTCGCTTGCTTTATTCTCTCAGCTCTTTTGATTCTGTCTTGTTTTTCCCTGCCTAAACGATCCGTCATTTCCTCTTTTGTCTCAATGGTTGCAGATAAGTGATTTCTCAGGTCCCTTTCTCTTAAATAGCGATCACGAGATTCAAGATCATCAGGCGCAAAATTATCTCCTTCAGGAATCTCAATATCCGGCTTTATCCCTAGAGCTTGTATTTTTCTTCCTTTGGCAGTCATATATTGAGCAATCGTTAGTTTAATTCCACTTTGTTTATCAATTTGAGCAACTGTTTGCACTGATCCTTTCCCAAAAGAAGTTGATCCCGCAATTATTGCTCTTTTATGATCTTGCAAAGCTCCTGCGACAATTTCAGAAGCACTTGCCGAAGCTCCATTTATTAAAACAATCATGGGAAGCTTTGTTTCTTTAAAGCCACTTTTTTTGACATAATGAATATCTTTCTTTTTCGGATCTCTTGATTCCATGGAAACCACAACACCATCTTCAAGAAAAATTGAAGATACATTGACTGCTTGCTTGAGCAAGCCTCCTGGGTTAGAGCGCAAATCCAATATTACACCTCTAGGCTTTCTCTTTCTTTTCTCAATTATTTTTTTTTGTTTCTTAAAATGCTTAATGATTGATTGACTTGATCTTTCTTGAAAACTTACTAATCGTAAAAAGATAAAATCATCTTCGACGATGTCACTTTTAACAGATTGAATTTTAATTTTTTGTCGCTTGAGTTCAAAATGTTTTAGCCCTTTGACTCCTTCTCGAATAACCCCTAAATGAATTTTAGTACTCTCTTTTCCTTTCATTTTCTCTATGGCTTGATCTAAGGTCCAACCAAGGATTGACTCATGATCAATTTCAACAATTTTATCTCGAGCCTTAATCCCTACCTTATAAGCCGGCGAATCCTCGATCGGAGTTACAACATAAATTATTCCGTCTTTCATCGTGACCTCAATACCTAACCCACCAAACTCTCCAGAGGTATCGTCTTTCATTTTTTTAAAAAATTCTTTATTTAAAAATGCAGAATGAGGATCTAAAGTCTCCATCATTCCTTTGATAGCCCCTTCAATCAACTTTGAAGTATCAACCTGACGATAATATTGAGTTTCAACCAAATGGAGAACCTTATTGAAAAGCTCGAGTTGCTCAAAACGAGTTCCTTTCTTTAGAGGAACCTTTTTATCTTTGGCATATAAG
>JAOHMI010000083.1 GCA_028101965.1 Bacteriovoracaceae bacterium | reverse complement strand
CCTTCTATTATGAAAACGACTAGTAAACGGCAAGCTCGTCTAAAAATATTGCCAACAAAAATGAAGCAAAATTTTTTAATTTCTCACCGAGAAAAGCGCTTAAAATTTCGTCTTTACCAATTCTCTAATAACAAGAAACCCGTCTTTGAAAGAGATATTAATCAAGAAGAAATGATTCTATCAGTTCCAAAATCTGGAAAATATCGATATGAAGCTCTCGATTCTGAATCAGGATTAACCCTGGAAAAAGGAACCTTCTTTGTTCCAAAGGTTAACTCACCTCAAGTCGCACATTTCTCTCCCTTAGCAGGAGAAATCATTTCAAACAAGGATTCTAAAGTTCAATTTAATATAAAAATTTCTAATAAAGTTAAAAACCAATCTTTTAATTTTGAGATTGGACCATATCGAAATTTTGAAAACTCTGAAAAACAGCTAGTTCATTCTGAAAACTTAAAATCTTTTACCTACACATTACCCGAGTCCACAGATCAGCACTACTTTTGGAGGATATCTTTTGGTAATGAGACTCTTGTAAAATCCCATTTTTATTATCATCAACAAAGTCACACTAGCTTCACAACACATAGTCCTCTATCCTATGAAAATTATAAGGAAATTACCCTAAGCAGCTCTTCTTCTTTGGCCTCTATCGAAGAGAATAGCCTAGATAAAACTGAAAACTTAAAATCCATACAGAATGAACTAAAAAAAACTGACTTAAAAGCACCCGCCTTAAAGGAAGAATCAGATTTACTTTACTATACTCAATAACGAAATTTATTCCTCTTTTCGAGGAAATTCATTTAATTTCAACAAGCTATCATCCATACCCGATACTTTTAATAGTGATAAAAAGAACGCTAACCATATTTATTTTTCAAATACTATTTTTCCAAGTAAGCGCTTGGGCAAAATACTTTTTTCTTGAAGTGACTTGGCCCAAAGTTAATGAAGCTTGGCTATATCAAATTGAAATAGTGGATCAAAATAAAAGAGTGATCTATGAAGATATTTTAAAAAATAATTATTTTTACTTTAGAACCAAAACAAAAAGAAAACTTTTTTTTAGAGTGGCAAGTATTGGTGCGAATCAAAAAAAATCATCTTTCTCAAAGTATTCAAAAATTAATTTCATAAAACCCTATAACATAAAAAAACGAATCAAAACCTACAAACAAAAACTTTACACTCCCTATCAGGAAAACAGGAATGAGGTGGCAAAATATGTGAAATTCAACTGGCCAAAAGTTAAGTTTAAAGAGTCTTATTTATTTAAGCTCTACGATCAAAAAAATAGGCTACTTCTAGTTAATGATTTAAGCATAAACCAAACTCAATTGCAGCTGTCGCCTGGTGAATATGCTTGGCAGCTTATCGTTAAATATCCTGAAGGAATAAAAAGAAGTAGCCGGAAAAAATATTTTAAACTAAGAAACCCTAAGAAAGAACTGTCCCCCCCCGCAGTCTTGGTAAAAAATAATCAAAAGAAAAACCAAGAAAAAAATAGTAAAAAGAATAAAAAAAGTAGTAGAAAGATCGCTTCAAAAATGAAAAGCCAAAAATCCCAATCAAAAAAACAAAATTTATATACTATTCCTGAAAGGCGAATTGACTTAAATCTGTCTTACGCTGGAGGAGTCTATGGTTTAAGTTATCGCTCAGAGAATGAAAGCTTAAACAAACTCAATATCACTGATGCAACAAGTACGTATATCGATGCAAATCTAAAAATAACAGAAATCTTTTCTGCCCAAATTAATTCAGTCACAGTCACTAGTACATCCGTAGAAAATCTGAACTTCCAAGCCTTAAAGTTTGGTGCTTTGTATCGTCTCAAGCATGACCAATCAAATCATAGTTACTTTGGCTTCTCAGTATCCAACGCTTCCACTTCATTTGATTTAAATAGCGACAGCTCCATTGATAATTCATTTAGTTTTACTAACCTCGAATATAAAATAATTAATCAAATAAAAGAAAATTGGAGCCTTAAAACGAATCTATCCCTTGGTTCAAGTGTCCAAAATGATCACTTCATCATGAGCTATCAAGCCCGTACGGGAGTTTTTTATCGCAAGCCAAATTGGAAGATGAGCCCAAATTTTGGAATAAATCATGGCCGTAATTCAATAAATGGCGATGACTCATTTGTTACTTCAGAAACAAGTTTGAATTTAGGTATTAGCTTTGAGTATTAAATATCAAGAGTCGAAATATCTTTTATTTTCAAAATATCCAAAGCTCTTTCCAAATGAGTTTTTATCTTTAAAGGAGGCTGATTTTGTATAAAAATACAACTGAATACGAGTTTCTCTACCATCCTTAAGACTAATGAGAAAATTTGACGTTTGATTCCAGACTAAATGAAGCCCTATCCCTGCACCGCGAGTTTTACGATTTACTTTTAATTCTGCCTTTTTAAACAAAACACGATCGATATCCTTCTTACTCAAGCTGCCGAAAAAGTCACTAATTTGAATTAACAAATTACCCTCATCGCTAAAGATTGCGTAGTCACCAATTACTTTATTCGCATCTACTTCATCAATGGCCTGTTGGTTATGAGCAAATATATTATCAAATATTTCATAGGCAGAAGTATTAATATGATCTTTTAGTTCTGCCCCCATATTTGTAAACTGCTCTTTTAGCTTTTGAGATAAATGTAAAATAAACTCACTACTTTTTGTTTGATTGGTAATCGTTTTTGAATCTAATTTATGCATAACTGATTCGGAAGTCGAATCGATTTTATAAATACGGGATAAGTTTAAGCGAAGATGCCACCAAAATTGTTTCAAATTAGAATGAATAACAAAGTAAGGGTTTATATTTGAACAGTGCTGATTTACTTCATCATTAGAATATTGAGCATCATCTAAAAATACAATCACTTTTGAATTATCGCTTATAAGCTTTTTCTTAAAGTTTGGGGGCAGACTGGCCAAATCCGCCACTAAAAAATCGCAGTCATCTTGTTCATAAACTTTAGCCTCAAAATTTTTCCAAGATTCTCCAGGGAAATCTTGCTTATTCATTTCTTGAGAAAACTCTGAAAACCGATTTCCCAAAAAGCCTAATCGACATTGCATATTTGTGCTCCTACAAATTAAGAATAACAAGGTGTTAGTGATTTCTCCAGGGATAGGTACTTGAAAGTATGTCTAACCGAAAGAAAAGCAGAATAATTATGGTCAATTGACTCTAAGTCTATGATATTGCGGCTATGTATATGTGAGGCTAAGTAGTTCTAATCTAAATGATTCCCTCAAGTATTCCGATGAATAATTTAACCTAAGGGTAAAATAAGGTTATGCAAATAAAGTTATTATCACTTTTATTATTATTGGGATTAGTTGGCTGTAACTCCTCCTACCAGAGTAATCAAAAAGGAGGAGATGACTCCTCAAACATCACCACTGCATCAGATAGTGGATATGAAGTTGTTATGTGGCCAGGAAATAATTTTGTTACAGTTTGGTCTATCAGCTCCGCTGGAGAAAGCATCACTCTACCTTTGCGTTCAGGTTATACATATAACTTTGAAATTAATTGGGGTGATGGATCTGAAATACAAACCATAACAACTTTTAACGATCCAAATATTACCCACTCTTATGATGTTAGCGGAACCTATACCGTGCAAATGCGCGGGACCATGCAAGCCTTTTACTTTAACGATACAGGTGATAAGAGTAAAATTATACGTGTAACTAGTTTTGGAGATATGGGTTGGATTCAGTTACAAAATGCTTTTTATGGTTGCAATAATTTAACTGACTTCTCTGCGGATGCAGATTCCACGGCCAACGTAACAAACATGATGAATATGTTCCAAAATGCAGTCCAAGTAACACCAAATGTTGCTAACATTGATACATCAAATGTTATAAATATGAGAGGAATGTTTCAAGGCGCAACCGTTGCCAACCCGGATGTGACTAATTGGGATGTCAAAAGTGTGCAAAACTTTTCTGGAATGTTTCGAGATACAAACAATGCAATACCAAATACCTCAGCTTGGGTAACGACTGCTGCCACCGATATGTCCATGATGTTTTTAAATGCCGCGAGTGCTGACCCAGATGTGAGAAATTGGAACCTCTCTTTAGTTGATGACATCTCAAACATGTTTAGAAATGCAAACTCAGCTGATCCTGATGTATCACTTTGGAACACAGCACTCATTGAAAGTATGCAAGGAACTTTCCAAAGTAATACAAATGCAAATCCAGATGTAAGCGGATGGGACACAGGAGAAGTGACAAGTTTTTCAAATATGTTTAATGAAAGTAATGCTAATCCTAATGTTACTGCTTGGGATACAGCAAAAGGTATAGACTTTCGAAATATGTTTAGAAATAACCCCAATGCAGACCCAAATGTCAGTGGCTGGGACATGAGTAGTGCGACTCAATTAGATAGAATGTTTCAACAAGCGACTAGTGCTAATCCAGTTGTTAACGGTGCTGGTTGGACAGGAGCCACTTTATTTCAAAGCACTACAGCAATGTTCAGAGGGGCTACCTCTGCTTTTCCTGATGTTAGTGGTTGGGATACGGGAGATCTGGAATCAGCAGATCAAATGTTTGAACAAATGAATGCCAACCCTAATGTTAGTGGATGGGATACGAGCAAGCTTGAAAATACTGATACTATGTTTCAGAATAACCCCAATGCTAATCCTGATTTATCTACCTGGGATGTCACTAGCTTAACTTCAGCAACAAATATGTTCACTAACTCTAATCTATCTGATGTTAATTATTCAAACTTTCTGATAAACGCTTCCGGGCAAGTGGTTAACCCAAGTATTACCTTTGGCGCAGGAGATGCTAAATATAATGCTGGAGCCACTGCTTCTCATAATGACTTAACGACGAATGACTTATGGACACTAGATGATGATGGGGCGATTTAATTTTTATTCAATATCTTTTAACCATTCATATTTATTTAAGTGAACTCTTTGCAAATATTTTATTTCATCACGTGTGAAACCTGAGTTTAGTAAATCTTGCTCCCATTCTTCTTTAATTCGCTTAAGCTCTCTTTCCATCTCTTTGAGCTCTCTGATTTGTCGCCGAATTTTTTTATTTCCTCCATTAAAGATTTGTGTAGGTTTTTTCTTATCTTTTAATTCTTCCTTTAACTGAGCAACTTTTTGATCTAAGGACAAGGCGTAATTCTCATCAAACCCATCCACTAACCCGCGCTCTTCTAATTCTTCTTCAATCCCTGTAATGGTATTCATATGCTGAGCATGCATAATATCCCGCTCTTTTTTTTCCATGGCATCTTCATCAAGTTTTCCAACTGTTTTTCGGCTTCCGCCACTAATGTCAGCAATGGAGTTTAATAAAGCACTATTCCCCTCATCATTCCTGGCAAGATCTCCACTGGAAGTTTCATCTAATAAACCTTCCATCTCTTCGTTATAATTGTTCCTTAGAGCGTTCAGTTTAATTTTAATTTGTTCCACAGTTTGTTTATTTTGTTCAATAATTAAAAAAGCTTGGTCTTTTGTATAGGTAACAGTTTCTTTTTTTGAATTAACTAGCTCAATTGCATCATCATCCGGACCCGCTTCATTTAAGGCTTCCGTCAATTGCTCAGTGGAAATCTCAAGTATTGCTATTTTCTTTTCTTGCTCTTTAATTTGCTTTGCGACCACTTGAACTTCATCGGATTTTGTTAAAGAGAAGTTCGCACCTATTTGTAAAACATTAATTTCTTTTTTTGTTCCCTTAAGTCTGCTCAGCCCTTCATTAAATTCATTATAATCACCAAGCGCCCCATCTGTGACTACATATATATGGGATAAATCTTTACTCTGTGGATATTTATTCTCATCATGAACTGCTAATACGGCCCCCAAGATTTCAGAGGCTCCTCCTCCAAATCTCATATTATTTATTATTGCTTCCATGTGTATAATATTATCTTTCCAAGATAGAGTATCATCAAATCCCTCAAAAACAACGTCCCCACGAAATCCCTTCTGGAATACGATTGCAAATTTCTTTCCCTCTGGTAAGTTATGAAGGGCCTCTAAAGCTGCAGTTTTTAAAAGCTCACCTGATTCTCCCCTCATGCTTCCCGAGAGATCTAAAACTAAGGCGGTACCTTCAAATAAAGGGTTTTCGATGTCTGGATCAAAGCTTAAAGTTACAGTGCCTGACTCTGTCTTCTCAAGTTTTACTTTTGTTTTATCATATTCTTGCTCAAGTTTGGCAATCTCTTGTTTTTCTTTTTCAAGCTCTTCAATAATTTCGATCTTTTTCCTTTCAATTTCCTCAATTAAATCTTTAATTTTATCTTCCTTGGCAAAATCATGATACTCGAATCCCAAGGGAGTCGCAGGGAGAACTTCAAATGCTATATAGTTCTCACCATCACTTGGCTCAACCACTTCGTGTGGGAAATTAATTTCCTTATTAGGATCATACTGTATGTGGCTCCAACCTTTATTAGGGTTCCCTTGTAAGCCAGGTATCATGACTGAATATTCAATATTTTCAATTGAAAATGTTATGCCTGTTCCCGGTAGATAAGGAACATTTTGTGTACTAAGATGCTCTTCATCATCCCTTGATAATTTTGATTTCCCATAAAGAGAAAAACCGGTAAGCAAAGCTGGGTTTGGTACACTTATTTTAACTTTACCCAATTCTTCTGAAATCTGCCAACCATGGATAAGATTTTTCCGGATTGACTCAACTTTGGTTGGTATAGATTTTCCTGCTACAACGCTATCTATATTATAAAACTCAAAAGGTTTCTTACCAAGTAAATCAACTCCTTCTTTATAACTTCCCACTGGAAATGTTTCACCATTAAATTTAATTAAATAATATTCTACCCCAAAGTCTTCAGAAATATTTTCAAGCACATCTTCAGAAGGGATATGGTAATGAAATCTTTCACCATCTATGCGACGTTTATAACTTGGGTTTGAAGAAAAGTTATCATCATAATAGGCCATAAGCCCGATTAGATCGTCGCCCCTATTTCCTTTTACTTTTAAAGTAATTTCAATTCTAGTTAGATAAGGACTATAAAGCTTTTCCGGGCGAGGACCATTTTTTGAGCGATCTGCCCTCAATGCTTTTTGTAAGACTAGATACTTTGCTCGATCCACCCCTTTTTTTAAATCGGTTATGCGCAAAATTTCAAAGGGTATTTCCGATTTTGGTAGATTTATTTTAAATTTCTTTTGTAGAAGATTATCCTCATCAAAATCGGCCTTCTCTGTATGTCTAACTACATTATAGTTTTGCCTTTTCTTATACTTGGGCTCTTCTTCCTCTTTTTGAGAAAAACCAAAACTTTGCATCAATAATGTTAAGACAAATAATTTGCAATAAATTGCTTGCATTAGGTTCGCCTTCAATAAAATAACCAATTGAATTTACAACACTTTGGGATGTATTCTAATCTAAAGTTAATATAAGTGATTCGAGATTAAAGAAAACTTAAATTGTTAACTTTATAAGCTTATCAAAAAATTAA
>JAOHMI010000082.1 GCA_028101965.1 Bacteriovoracaceae bacterium | reverse complement strand
TTTAATAACCGTTCAAAGTATTTCAAGTGGACTTTATTTTCAATGAGTAGAAACAGACTCCCACCATTTTCTACAAAATCCACTATTTTATTTATTTCCTTTTCACTGTAACTTTTATTTGGAGATAGTAGAAAAATCGCTTCGTACTTAGCGATAGAGGAATTTTCAAATAATGGAGATTTCTGTATTGAAATATCTGTTCCTAATTCCTTTGCAATTTCATTAAATATTTTTATTCCTCTTGAGTTCATTGAGTAAACTGTGGCGGAAAGACTTTGTGTTCTCTTTAAAGCAATTTGAGGAAAAAAAAGATACACTAAAAAGAGTATTGCAATTGAAGCTAATAATAGTATCTTTGATTTATTCATATTATTGTTTATTTAAAAATTGGTCTAGCCAATTCCATTCATTACTAAGATGGGTTTGATTTTTTTCTTTATTAAACATCAATGAGTAGATTCTTTGTTGTTCAAATTTATTTTTCTGCATTAACTGCAGAGGAGTTGTGGAAGGAGATAATTTTTTCCCTTTAATAAATAATTTCCATTTCAGGCGACTGGCTTTACTATAGTTTTTTTCTTTGAGAGCATTTTCTAATTCTTGATAGAGAGAAGTAGGCTTTTCAGCGACTGATTCTACTTTATTTGATCTAAAGGTAGGATTAAATGATTTGTTTTTAATTCGTTTATATATAAAATAGGCAATTATAAATGCTAAGATTATCAAAATGATTTGCAAGTAAATTTTGATCTCTTCAACAGATGTATTCAAATCGCTTTTTATCCATTCGGCAACCTTATCAGCCAACCACTCAAAATACTTTTTGAACACATTTTTTTCACTGTTATTAGCAAGAAAGGGGAAGGTGTTTTCTTCTCCATGATTAGTTTGGATAATTTCTTCTAGCCGTTCGCGATTCACTATAAAATTATGAGGTAATAATTGTAAATTGATAAGTAAATATAGATTTAGAATTGATTTATCTTATTTTTCATTAACAGGTGTTAAGGATCAAGATATCCTTATAGTTGAGTACGTTTGTCGGACGAACTATATTTTTAATGTAAAGTAAGAATAAAAATTGATACATTATTTTTTTTTATGCTAAAGAATTGTTTGATTTGTAATTATAAAGCAGAGTAGAGAGTTATAAATGGCTTCTGATATATATAGTAATATTCTAATTGTGTTGAAAAAAATCCCCAAGGGGAAAGTTTCAACTTATGGAAGAATTGCTCAGCTAGCAGGGTATGAGAAGTGTGCGAGGCAGGTAGCGTGGTTTCTTCACAATTCGTCTAAGAAAGAGAAGCTTCCTTGGCATCGAGTTTTAAATTCTCAGGGGAAAATAGTTCTATCAACCCTTGAAGGCCAAATAAAACAGTCATCCCTTCTTTCTAGCGAAGGTGTTGAAGTCTCAGATGATGGAAAAGTGAATCTAGAGAAATACTTATGGAAACCGAAGCTAATGTAAAAATCGGGCAAGAAGAAGTTTCTTCTTGCCCTCCAAGTTAACGATAAATATTTACTACAAAAAAGACGTCATAATCTTTTCGTTCAACTCCAAAATTCTTTCCCCAGTAACCTCTAACTTTGATTGATTCTTTATATAATCCATAAAGCTGTTGAGTAATTTCATTATTGGCCCCTGTAATTTCGATCATTTTTCCCATTTCATCGACAAGCCCAATACCTGTGGTTTCTCCCCCAATTCCCATTGCCGGAACAACTTGTCCAAATTGCACTTCAAATTGAGGTCTTGGCCCATCTCGGTCTAATTTGCGTGTACAAGAGTATGTTCTCTTTGTGATTAAATGATAGAACAATTTTATTTTTGACTCTCCTAATTCAACATCTGCTGTACGGAAATTTGATAATGAGTCTGAAGTTCTTCTTCCTGAAATTAAGTCATGTATAATAATCATTTTATTATCTTCCTCTCGGTCCACATCTAAAGATCCCACGGAACGGTCCCCAGAAGAATTTGGCATTGGAAAGGGCTCTGGCATCGGGTTTGGTATTGGAAACGGCATAAAAATAGATTCAATGGTTAATTGATATCTTCCTCCATTAAGGTCTGAGCATAAGTATTGCTCTGGACTAGCAAAAATGGAAAGATTCAAAAATGATAAAATGGTAAAGCTGATGAGAAGCTTTTTCATAATTCCCCCTTACGAAAATCAAAATTAGTTAATTGGTTACCCTCTGAGTGAATAACTGACTCCGGTATAGAAGTTGTTGTATTATTTATCAACTCAAACTTTTAAAGTTCCAAATATGGAACCTATGGGGTAGTGAATTGATTGAATGTTCCAGTTATTAAGAGAATATACTTGTTTCTGCTTAGAATTTATTGGTTGAATTTCTAAGACGCAGTAGCCAATTGGCTAGTCGAGCTTTTTATTTTCGTAAACTCAAAAGGGAGAACTGTATATGCCTTCTACTTCACAAGAGTTTCAATTAATCATTCTTGAGTTTAAGAAATATTTAAAGCTGCATCGAATTTCGCAGGGAGAGCTAAGTCAAAAAAGCAAAATTCCTCTTTCTACAATAAAGAAAGTTCTAACTGGTAGAGACTATTCTTTGAATAAGATAATCGTATTGCTTGATTCAGTAGGGTTGAGTTTTATCGATATGACATCAAGGATAAGAAAAAGCCTAAGTGAAGAGGTTTTCATGTTGAGTGAATCTCAAGAATCCTTTTTCGCTGATAACTTAGAGTATTATTATTTTTATCATAAGATATTCAAGGACTTTCTAACACTTAAAGATGTTAAGGAATTAATGAAGCTCTCTGAGTCTAAATATTGGAAGATTATTCGAAAGCTAGAAAAGTTTCAGCTACTCGAGCTTCATAGTGGGAATAAAATTATCCTAAGAATTGAGAAGGGCATTACGTTGCGACCAGATGGAGATTTACAGAAAGCAATTTTAAATCGGATTGGAAAAGGGTTTAACCAGTATTTATTTGATGAAGATTTCGCTTTAAAAAATAAGGGTTTTCCACTTAGGGATCAAGAAAAGTATAACTCACCTTATCTTCGGCTTTATTTCGGTAAAATCCATCCCCATCATTATCGAAACCTCCAAGATCGATTAAAAGATATACACGATGAATTTGTCCAGACATGTGTCGCTGATCGAAAATATTATAATAAAAATCAGCTGATCGATGCTTCTTGGTTACAAGGCTTGGGGGTTATTAATGGGATGGACTTCCTTCAATTTAATTTAAAATCCTAGAGTACCAACTTTTTTAAATTTTCATATTTAAAATATTTTTTTCAATTTAAAAATTTTTTTAATATTTTCCATGAAAATTATCTCTGAAGTCAGCTCTTGGGTACATATCTTTAAAGCTGATTCCTAAAATACTTCTTGCATCGCTCATCGCATTTATCATGGTGTCAAATTTATCATTATTTAATTTTTTCAATTGCTGCTTTAATTGATTAACTTTTTTGGTATCATATTTTTTTTGGGTTAAATTATTAAACAGAACTAGTTTTAGCTTTTTCATTTCAGTATCGATAGTGGCAACTTTTCCTAAAACTTCATTATGGAGAGTTAAAAAATCTTCTTTTTGACTTTCATCAAGTTTTTTAGATGTGTTTATCATCGCACGCATACGATCGTGCATCTCTTCACGGCCTTCAACCTTTGAAATTTGCTTTTTCTCTACTTCAATTTCTTTTTTTGTATTTGAAGAGCAAGATATAAGTAAAATAATCGTTAGTGATAATAATAATAAAGCTTTCATTTTTTCCTCCAATAGTTTCTTTGAAATAGATTATTATTTATTGAGGAAGGTATGTGATTGATTTGCTCGTATATATAATGTGATTTATGTCAGTAATTATTTGTATTCAAGTATATTGGAAACCAAATTCTCTCGAAATCTCTTGTGAAGATGCCCACTTTAAAGATGAAATATTTCACGCAAAGTATTTTGAGATCTTCCGCACCCTGAGGTGGCTTGATTTAGAGTTAATCTATGGCCCTTCAATGGAGAAGCGCCAAAAAAGTCAGATCAATTACTTTTTGAGGAGTTTGGCTTTGTTCCTTGGTCAAACTTATAATACTACCAGCTAGAGCTGACTCATATCAAAGTATGTTTTAAAGACTTCTTTTACTTGATTCTTAGTAGGGGACCCGGTGAAATAAGTTCCACGGCCAAAGCTTCTTTCCCTGTGAGTAAAACAATTCATTACTAGTCCTTGTTCATGCATTAAAGGATCTTTTGGCTTAAACATAAGAATGAGCATATCATTTCCATCATTCTGGTTTTTTTCAATGCATTCTGCCACTAAGATAAGCTCCACATCTTCTTTTATATTAACAGGTTTAGAGCTAATTTTTTTAGATTTGATATTGTAGTTAGACATAAAACAGACAGGTTTATTAGGATTTGTTTTTTTATTTTTAAGCTTCTTTCCTGATTGGTAAGCGTATTTTCTTGTTTTAGATACATAGATTTTTCTCAGCGCTTTGATAACCGGTTCCTTACCATCTGTCTGATATTCGCATTCACCAAAAGCATTTGTAAGAAGAATTGAATTAAGCACCGAAATTACAAAAAATATTAAGAGATTTTTAGATATTGTCTTCAAGATTCGACTCCATTTTTATTAGGTTCGGAAGATAGTTAGGCTAAGTTAATTTTGATGTCAAAAATGAGTTATAAAATGATTGAGCTTAGCGAAATTTGAGGGGAAATATCTTCAAGTTGCAAGTGTATATTCAAATAAATATCTTATTATTTCATAGCTTAATCCAGTAACTTTATTAACCGGGTGACTATAGTGGTGAAAATTGAAACTTCAAGTACTTATCAGTTTTAATTTTTTATTATTTCCATAACTTAAAAGCTATCACCATCATTGTCACCCGGTTAGGAAAAGGCTTGATTTTAAGGCATTCCCTATTTTTAGATTATTTTGTAAATGGTTAATTTATTGGAATTTTGTTTTGAATGGATGATTTTCTATTATAATCCAGGATTAGGGAGTTTGTTTAAAAACATCAAGTCATCTTTTTGTTATGGAGATGATTTATGTCGGCTAATAAATTAAAAGAAAAGCTTCTAGTAATTGGTTTATTTAATTTACTTTCTATGCAGTTATATTCTGCAAATATTAAGTATGAACCTAGTTGCCATCAAGGCATTATCATCCAACATAATTATTATAATTTATGCTATTCAATTTCTAACGAGATATCTCTTTGGGGTAGTCATTTATTACGTAAATCATTTGTAAAAGGAGAAGAAGGTAGAACAGAAGATTTTAGGAAAGATGAAAAAATTGAAGAATCAAATGTAGATGAAGATTCATATAAAAGATCTGGCTTCGATCGTGGCCACCTTGTTCCTGCAGCAGATATGGCAAAAAATTTTCATTCGATGAGTGAAAGCTTTTATATGAGTAATATGACTCCTCAATTACCTAGCTTTAATCGTGGTATATGGAAGAAACTAGAAAATCAAGTTCGCAACTGGGTTTTAGAAGGAAGGGATATGATTGTGATTACAGGAGCGATACTTCCAAAAGAACCTGAAAAGGTAAATGACCTTATCTCTATCCCAAAGTTTTTTTATAAAATAGTTTTTGATTTTAAAAATAAAAATGAAATGAAAATGATTGCCTTTTTGCTTCCTCATGAAAAATCTAATAAGGATTTAGCTGAGTTTGCAGTTTCTGTTGATCGAATTGAAGATATGACCGATTTAAATTTCTTTAATAATTTGTCCATCGAAGAACAAGTGAAGTTAGAAAGTCAGGTTGAAGTTAAGGATTGGTGGTAAGAAATTGAAAATAATTAAGCGAATAATTATAACTATATAAGCAGTTCATCTTTATATAAAAACATTACAGTCAAAACTATTTATGGTAGGCTAATCTAGCTTATTAAGGATCGTAGGTCGGTTAATGATTGTTTCTGTAGAGTCCCAAATTTTGATTGGTGTTCTTGTTACCAGTATAGTCTCAGGTGTTCTTGGGATGGGTGGGGGAATGATGTTAATGGCGCTATATGCGACTCTACTGCCTGTCAAAATGGCAATGGTACTTCATGGAATAACTCAGGTGTCTGCAAATGGTTTTAGAGCGTACATACATAAAGATCATATTACCTATAAAATTCTGCTTCCATACTTTATAGGAGTAGGGATTGTTTTCATTGCTTTACGCATAATTAATTTTGTCCCCGATAAAGGATTATTGTACTTAACTTTGGGGATTTTTCCTTTTATCACTTTTTTACCTAAAGTTTCTGAGTTTTTTAGCATTAGCCGTAAAAATAGACCTTTGTTATGTGGCGGAGCAGTTACATTTGCTCAAATCACAGCTGGAGCATCAGGTGGAATATTAGATATTTTTTTTATAAATAGTCCTTTAACTCGATATGAAATTATTGCAACAAAAGCATTCACTCAAACTTTCGGCCATATAGTTAAACTTATTTATTATTTAACTCTTATCAATTTTGCTACAGAATTGAATGGATTAAATTTTTGGATTATTCCTGGAGTTATCGGAACTTCTTTTTTGGGGACATACATTGGTAAAAAAATATTAATTAAATTAAATGATAAAATATTTCGTCAAATAAGTAAGGTTATAATTTTGTTAATAGCCATAGGTTTAATTTATAAAGGCATTTTCTTTTTTCTGTGACTAGGCTAATCTTTATTCATTCTTTGATAATTATTATTTATTTTTGACAGTCTGTTGTAAAGTCAGGACCAAAATTTGTACGACACTCAATTTTACCTTGGGTTGAAACATTTAATTAAACAAGTCGTTGATTCACATTCCTAAATTGAATCCATTTTACTTGGCTAAAAGTAATGATAATTAGATATAGTATGTGGAAAGGAAATATTAATTTTATTTTTTTGCGAAAAAATATTTTTTAAAACTACAATTGTTGAATTCATAACCGAGCTACTTACTCTCTTCATAATTAGATATCTTCCTATATATAATATTTCAAGTCGAGATTAACAATAGTTAACAAGCAATAGGAGTTGTTAAGCTTAATCTTTAATGAGTATAATTAAATCGTTTTATATTTTATTTATTGTAGCTAAGGATAGTGATGAAAAATATATCTTTGATTCTAATTTATCTCGTATTCATGGTTAGTTCTTCTGTAATGGCAGGGAGTTGTCAACATGATTCAACTAGTTTTCGTTGCGTGAAATATATTAAGAATTACGATGCTGATACAATTACTTTTAATATTCCTTCGGTGCATCCCTTATTCGGCAAAAATATTAATATTCGCGTGATTGGAGTTGATACTCCTGAAATTAGGACTAAAAATAAATGTGAAAAAAATAAAGGCAGGAATGCAAAGAGGCTCGTTAAGAATTTACTTAAACAGGCTAAACGCATTGATCTCGTTAACGTAAAAAGAGGGAAGTACTTTCGAGTTGTCGCAGATGTTTTAATTGACGGTAAATCACTTAGTTCATACCTTCTGAAAAATGGTTTAGCATATGCTTATGATGGAGGGACTAAGAAAAAAGTTGATTGGTGCCAGGGAATTCGTAAGATTTCTTCGACAAAAGAGTAGGCATTGTTGCGAATAAAAACTGTGTAATAAAAAATAATTTTCCTTGAGAGTTTTCTAACCAATTGTTACCTGAGACTTAATAGGGAAC
>JAOHMI010000081.1 GCA_028101965.1 Bacteriovoracaceae bacterium | reverse complement strand
TGAGTCTCAAACTCAGTATAATTATGATAAAGGACTCGGGTTTTTGGAGAAAAAGCATTAATTTCTAACGCAGCAAATTCATTTTCAGATGAGAAAAAAATTATGGCAGCTTCTCTAGTTCCTGAGGGGTAAAAATAAATCGACTGGTCTCCTTGATCTTGCACTTTTTCTATGCTGAGATGACCCATACCTACAATCGTAAGAGGCTCTTCCACTTTAAAAGCTTCATCAGCAAATTCAGAAGACCTTGAAAACTGCTGGTTGGTCTTTTTATTAGATGCTTCCCATTCTTCTCTTTCTCTAAGACTTAGTTTACTTAAGTCAACTTTTTGGCCCAAAAGTAAATTGGACTTTGAACTTTGCTCTATGACATATTCAACGGGCGCGGATTCAAAATCAATTTTAATTCGAGTGACTTTTCCAAGAAGTATAGCCTCATTTTGAGAGTATCGGATTGCTCTATCGAAGTTTTCAATGGTTTCTTCTAAGATATCTCTTTGTTTAGAGCCACCAAATTGAAGTCCGGCCATAACTACTGCAATCAAAGCCATTGCGACTAGGATTTCAAGTAGACTAAACCCTTTTTGATTAAGAATATTTTCTTTCACTTTTAGATTATAGTCTGAGCAGTTGAAGTAAACCAGACCTTAATTTAACTTGAGTTCGGAATAAACGTCGAATCTCGGCGTCAAAGGCTTTTATCATTTCGGTCACATACTTCTATGTATGCTCTCTCAATAAGAAAATCCTTCTCCTAGAGCTTCTTGTTTCTCCAAACTTAGAAGTAAATACTAGCTATCATTTATTTTTAAACCGAACTGAGGTTAATTTAAATGTCTTTAGAACTGATATCAGTGTCGGCTTCTTCACCGCCTTCCATTCCATCATTTCCGTAGGAAATGATCTCATAGTCTCGGCCATCAGAAATATATTCGAAATCATTATCCCAAGGGTCAACTGGAATTTTATCTCCATCGACAAAACCGTCTGCAGGATATCTCTTACAAGGCTTACCTCCACTGGGTGCAGAAACGAGTGCTTCAAGGCCTTGTTCTGAAGTCGGGTATGTACCACATCTTCGGCGATAATCCTTAAGTAATCCCCCGATTCGTTGAATTTGAATCTTGGCCGAATTAACTTGCCCTTCCTGGAGTTGTTGAAAAACTTTACCAGCAATAAAAGTACCTGCGATTCCTAAGAGTGTTAAAGCGATTAAAATTTCAATTAATGACAAGCCTTTTTGACCTTTTGCTACTTGAACTGAAAGTAAACTGGGTTTCTGATTAGTCATATATTTAACTCCTGATTTCTTTAAATTTTGAGTAATCCATAATAGGTGATTTTGTTAAAAATTAATAGTTTATTTTATCGGGGTGAATTTAATTCCATCATTGGGACAACTATTGAAAATATAATGAAGGCAACAACACCGCCTAGACCGATCATCATGATCGGTTCTAACAGGGATGTAAGACCTGAGATTTTTGAGTCTACTTGATCCTCATAATTCTCCGCTATAATAGATAACATCTCTTCCATTTCTCCAGACTGCTCTCCCAATTTGATCATATGCGTAACAAGAGGGGGATATTGTCCTGAAGCAATCAAGGGTCCTGTTAAGGAAGCACCTTCGGAAACAGCATCCTTAGCTTCTTCGATAGCATCCTTCATAATTACGTTTGGAACCAAGTTTTTAACAATTCGCATCGCTACCAAAATGGGAACACCAGAGCTTAGCAATGTAGATAAGGTTGAACTGAAACGACTTACATTAATCATTTTGGTGATTAATCCGAAAATAGGTAACCTTAAAATTAATCGATGCCATTTTCTTTGTCCTGATTGGGAATTTATGTATTTTTTAAATAGAAAGAACGTTGCAAAGAGAGTTAAGAAAACCGCCCACCACCAATTTTGTAAAAAATCGGATAACCAAATTGATATCTTTGTTTGTATGGGGAGTTCTTTTTTCATTCCCTTGAAAAGTTTTGCTAATTTCGGAATAACAAAAATAAAAATTACATTTAACATAAGGAATCCAAAGATTGCCATTATGATTGGATAGGTGATCGCTCCACGAATCTTATTTTTAAGCTTCATTTGAGCTTCAGTAAATTCTGCCAATCGTAGAAGAACAATCTCCAAAGTTCCTGAAGCCTCTCCGGCCTCAACCATGTTTACATATACATTATTAAAAATTCGTGGGTGGGCCGCTAGCCCGCCTGCAAGAGAAGACCCCTCGTTAACTTTTTGCTTAACTTCTGATAAAACTATTTTTAGAACTTGAGAGTCAACTTGATCAGATAGAGCACCCAAGGCTTCCACAATTTGAATTTTTGCTTTAATTAAGGTGGCCAATTGACGAGTCATCATGGCCAAGTCTTCAACTGAAACTGATCCTCCAAAAGATATACCTTTGCTGGCAGTTTTAGACTTTTGTTCTTTGATACTTATAAGAACGACACCCTGGCCCTTTATTTTGGACTTTGCTGTAGGCATGGAATCTACTGTAATAGTTCCTTTAATTTCTTTACCTGTTTTGTTGATTCCTGAATAATTATATATGGGCATGAATTAACCTTCTTCTTGTCCATCGGCTATAATGGCCCTCATAATTTCCTCTACAGAGGTCACTCCGGTCAGAACTTTTTCCAGCGCACTTATTCTCAGAGTCTTCATCCCTTCTTCTTGGGCCGCTCTTCGTATGACAGATGCGTCTGACTTTTGAATAATTAATCCTCGAATACGATCCGTTATCGATAATAGTTCTGCAACAACAGTCATGCTATCATAGCCAGAGTAATTACAGTGCTCACATCCGATTGGTTTAAATATTCTTGAATTTTTTGGAATATCTTCTCGATTGATATCTAGGAGAACTAATTCTTCATCTGTAAAGTCAGAGGGTTCTCTACATTTTTTACATAAAGTTCTGACTAATCGCTGGGCGAGAACTCCTACTAGAGATGAAGAAATAAGGAACGGTTGTACACCCATATCAATTAAACGAGTGGGTGCAGAACAAGCATCATTTGTATGAAGAGTAGAGAGAACAAAGTGACCTGTCAGGGAAGCTTGAATCGCCATATCTGCAGTCTCTTGATCTCGCGTTTCACCCACCATAACGATATCTGGGTTTTGCCGTAAAATTGCTCTCAAAGCAATCGCAAAAGAAAGATTAATTTTTGAATTTACTTGGATCTGACTAATACCAGAGATTTCATATTCCACCGGATCTTCGACAGTAATGATCATTTTATCCGGGCTGTTCATCCGATCAAGAACAGCAAAGAGAGTTGTGGTTTTACCATGACCAGTTGGGCCAGTTACATAAAGAACCCCATGTTTTCTGGTTGAGAAATCCTGAAGTCCTTTTAAAATTGATCCTGTAAAGCCAAGTGATTCTAAGTCTAAGACTGTATTTGTTTTTTCCAGAACTCTCATAACAATTCTCTCCCCATTTTGAATGGGAACAGTACTTAAACGGATATCAATATCTTTACCGGCAATTTTAATTTTAATTCTACCATCTTGAGGAAGACGTTTTTCTGCAATATCAAGCTTGGCCATAACTTTAATTCTAGAACTAACAGCAGAATGTGTCTTTTTAGGCTGCCGTAGAATCTCTGTCATAACTCGATTGATTCTAAAGCGATAAACCACATCTTTTTCATAAGGTTCAATATGAATATCGGATGCTCTTTCCTTAACGGCACGGAATATGATGGAGTTAACAAAACGAATAACTGGGGCTTCGTCAGCTCCCGCATCGAGAATATCAATTGGCCCGTCTAAGTCTAGATCATCTTCATACTGATCTTCAATGGTATCAACCAAGTTTCGATTGGCTTTTTCGTAAACTCGGTTGATGGCCAATTCGATATTTTTTTCAGAACTAATAACAACTTGAATTTCTTTTTTAAAAATTCCACTTAAGTCATTAACGACTGCATAATTGAGAGGATCTCCCATGGCAATGGTTACTGAAAAATCAGTTTCGATCATAGGGACTATTTTATGTTTTTTTGCATAATTGATGGGTAAGTCTAAGACAATATTTGGATCAATATCTTCAACATTGATTGTATCAGTAAAAGGGATGTTTAGTTGATGGCAAATAACTTTAGTAATGTCATCACCATTAATATAATTCTTACGAAGTAAAATTTGTCCCAGCAATTCTTTACTTTCTTTTTGCTCTTCTAACGCCTCATTAAGTTGTCCCTCAGTTAAGTCCGTATGGTTAACTAAAAGTTGACCAATTTTAAGCTTTTCTCGAATGTTTGATATTTGATTTTTTTCCATAATTTATTTTTATATTTCTATTTTATTGAGTTTTGTTTTTCTCTTCACTTATTTCATTAACGATTTCTTGATAGTTTGGCGTTTCCATTTCGTTTGTTGTAGAAGGTTCCTCATTATTTGATCTAGTTGGTTCCACTGTTTCACTGTAGTTTAACGCAGCTTGATCAAACAAAGGACCTTCTTCTTGTTTTTTTACTTTTTCTAAAACTTCGATCATTGTATTTTTAGAGTTCTCAGAAATCATTTCTTTTTTCATTTCATATTTCAAGTGTCTTTTTCTTCTTTCCATTAACTCTCGAGTGTTCTTAGATGCCGTTGTAGCATAGGGAGCTAAAATTTTTGGAGTTAAAAAGAACATTAGGTTAATTTTTTCTATTTGAGATGTTTTATTTTTAAATAACCAACCTAAAACGGGAATATCACCTAAAAAGGGAACCTTGGAAGTGGTTTCAACTTCTCTATCTCTTAAGAGACCACCCATGGCGATGGTGTCTCTGTCTCTAATCATAACTTCAGTTTGCGCCGAACGGGTAAACTTTGGAGCTCCACCATTTGCTGTTGGTGCTGCTTTGAATTCATCAATTTTTTGTTTGATGTTAAGTTTTATCATTCGAGTTGCTTTATTAATTTGCGGTGTCAGCTCTAGCTTTAAGGTTGCTTCAACCTCTCTATACTGATTTGTGGTTGCCCCATTATTAGCTGTGGTTTGCTCGAATACAGGGATTGTTTCACCCACTTCAAAGACTGATTCAGTGTTATCCATCGCTAATATTTGAGGAGTGGCCAATACGTTCGTATTTCCATTCACAGCTAAAAGTTTTATTAATGCGTTAACCGAGTTTACTTTTACTTCTTGCCCTCCGATCTCAAGAGTTTTGGGTTCAGTCTCTGGTCCACCCGAACCTATAAAGAATCCATTTAAAGAAGTTGGGTTTCCTGTGGAAAGGAGGGTGGTAAGATCGGATCCGGTTATGAATCCACCTCTTTGGGCGTTACCTGCCCCGTAAGCTCCGGCCCATTCAACTCCAAAACTTTTTTGTCGACTGACGTTGGTCTCAAGGATCATTCCTTCAACATATACTTGATTACGAGGAATATCTAATTTCTTAATAACATCTTTTAAGGTTAACCAGTCCGTGGGAGATGCTGTAACAACGATAGCGTTATTATTCTTGTCAGCGGTGATTTTAACATCAGCGTTAAAAATACTTGTATCTTCTTCTGAGCCACTATTTCTTGAACTAAATCTTCTTGAAGAGCTGGAAGACCCACTTCGAGCAGTTGTATTTTGACGAGTTCCAGCCCCTTGAATAAGTGAAGAAAGTGTTTTTGATAATTCCTCTGCGTTACCGTAATGAAGATAGTAAACATGAACACGCCCAGAGCTAGAAGAGATAAGCTTAACATCAAGTTTTCTAATTAAGTTGGTCAATTTCTCAGCACCACTAGCATTGGCTAAAGCAATAATAGAATTTGTTCTTGGTTCCGCAATAATTTTTGAAATACCAGATCCTTGTTCACTGCTGCTCGAAGATGATCGAGAAGATCTTCTTCGTGAAGAACGAGCACGACTTCCCCCAGTAGGTGATTGAAGAATCGAATCCAATAATTTAGCTATCTCTTGTGCCGATGTATGGCGAACTGGGATAATTTGTAGAGTTTCGTCGTGACCAGCAACATCAACGAATTGAATAAGTCTCTCTAGTCTTTGGATGTTGATCCCTGTATCTGAAATAATAATCGTATTTGTTTGCTTGATTTCCATTAGTCGACCGTACTTAGTCATAAAAGGTCGAAAGTTTCGAGAAATTTCTTCAGCACTAACATGCTTGAGAGTAATAACCTTCATAACATGAGCTTCAGTGTTAGGAGTATATCCACCAGTGTAAAGAGAAGTTGGAGTGTAACGAACTTCTCGTGAAGGAATAACTTTATAAAATGCTCCTGACTTAACCAGAGTGAAATTCGCCATATTTAGTGCTGCTAAATAGGCTTTCCAAGCATCACCAACAGTGATGGCCGTGGGGGCAGTGATAGAGACTTTGCCCTTTACTTCTTTATCGAGAATAAGATTAATTCCAGTAAGCTTTTGCATATGTTTTGTTAAATCCAGAATATCAGTATCGGGAAAGTCAAAACTTTGCACTATTTCAGGTCCAAACCCAGTCTCAGGGTTAAGATTTACGGTTAGATTGTTTTTTTTAATTATTTGATTATTTGTTCGATTTCCAAAAGTACTTCGATCCGTTCGATTCGAGCTTGAATTATTTGAAGATCCTCTTGAACGAGTTGAGATTCGATTTTCTGGTCTTGGAGCCTCTTCTTCTATATCGTCCTCTAGGAAGTCATCCTCTATATCATCTCCTTCCTCGGTTGGGTCGTAATCATTCTCCACAAAATCAAGTTGTTCTGGAGTGAGGTCTTTTTTCTCCATGGATTCATCGTTAGAAGTTTCATTTTGGTTGAATTTAGAGGGACTCTTGAATTTCTCAAACTGAGAATAAGAGTTTAATGGAAAAAGATAATTGAGAATTATCGTGACCAATAAAAATTTTAATTTCATTCTAATTCCTCTATTTTAGCTCGTAATCGAGGGGAGTCTGCACTCCATTGCGCTCAATCATTAAGTTTAATTGGTCGATATTTTGAATCCGACCAAATAAATTCATTACTTCATTAAGGTTATTTATTTTATTTCCATTTATTTGAGTAATGACATCGTTATCTTGAATTCCAAGATAATTATAAATTGAACCTGGTTCAATATTAACAACTTTGAAAGACATACTTCCATCTGGATTTGTAATAGTAATACCCTGAGCTTGAGTAAGTATTTCTGAAATATTACTCATTTTGCTCTTTAGGAGCTTTTTAGAAATTTCAAATTTATTTCCATCATTTTTTATTCCTTCAATCGATTTCTTCTGTTTGACGAATTTTTTAGACTCAGAAGGGGAGAGAACATTAATGTTTGTGGGAAGGCTTAACATCTCTTTAGCTTCTGATGCCATAACGTTCTCACACTCATCGCTATTTAGGTTTTTTATAATTAGTTTTAGACGAGTAATCTTATCAATTTTTGCCATATTCTCAATTTGTTCTCCTTCTCTAAGATCAAATAGATCAGAGCGAACTTGGACTGATGCAATTGATTTTACTGAATCTTGCAGAACGATTGTATTTAAAAGTGTAATGGGTAGAGATGAACTTTTTTTCGAAGTTTCTTCTGTACAAATGACAGGACCTTTTTTCACTTTCTCTGTCGGTTTTATAGCTTTCTTCACGGCCCCTGTTTGAAAAAGTTTTTTATCCTTTACAAATTTTAGGTCAGACCCTTTCGCCAATTTATTAAAATTAAGTGAGGGGACGTCATCGGAAACTAAGTTTTTGTAAGTCGTTGTTGGACTTAATATTG
>JAOHMI010000080.1 GCA_028101965.1 Bacteriovoracaceae bacterium | reverse complement strand
GAAGTTAAATCAGTAGCCCTTAGATCAAAGTGTTGCAGCTGTTCCATTTCAAATTTTATAAATAACTGTTTTTGTGATTAAATTCTCTTAAGAAGGTTTAAAGCAAAAGAAAATATTACATAGTCGGTTTTACTAATTCGCAAGTCGAAATATTCCACAAAACGAAATGAAATTTAAACAAAAAATTAAATGTCTCTTTATTGAAGATGATGCCTTTTTCCTATCTGCCATTGACCACATCGTTAATGATGAAGTTAGTCTAACTAAGATTAATAATCTTAAGCAACTCAAAGAAATAAATAACCTTAACCAATATGATTTAGCAATTATAGATCTAAATCTAGAAGAGCATTTAGATGGAATCGAAGCGATTAAATTTGTCAAAGGATCCATTAATCAAATAATAGTTTTATCTAGCCACGATAACGATCAAGTCACAGAGGAGGTTTATAATTTGGGAATTAGTAACTTTCTAACTAAAAGATACTATGCAGAATATTTACCTCAAATTATTCAAAAGTGTATCTCCCAAAAAAATAAAACTAAAATTATCAATAACTTCTTACAAAATATATTTGTATCTGATGATCCCTCTATAAGACAAATAGTTGAAGATATTTTTGAAATTCAATTATCACGCAACAATGTCCTCCTAACGGGAGAGACTGGCACAGGCAAGACATACTTAGCTAAACTAATCCATCAAGTTCATTCTTCTTCTAAAGCCCCTTTTATTCATTTAAATTGCTCTGAGTTCTCTGATGAAATACTAGAGTCAGAACTCTTTGGTCACATAAAAGGATCCTTTAGCGGGGCAATTCAGAACTATGAAGGGAAGCTAAAGCTCGCTGACAAAGGAACCCTCTTTTTAGATGAAATCAACTCGATGAGTAATAAGATGCAAGCAAAACTTCTCACTGCAATTGAAACCAAATCATTCTATCCAGTTGGAGGAAATAAAAAAGTAAACTCTAAATTTAACCTAATCAGTGCATCAAACTCTAAACTTGATCAGTTGATAAATAAAGATTTAAGATTAGATTTAATTTTTCGAATAAAAGGGCATCATATCAATCTCCCTGCACTTCGAGATAGAGCATTTGATATACCCTTATTAATCAAATATTTCTTAGATCAAAGTGGAATCAAAATAGTTTTTAAAAACTCTGCCATATCAAAACTCATGAATTATTATTGGCCGGGTAATACGAGAGAATTAAAAAACTTAATCAACCAATTAATCTTCAGCTCTCATGGTATCATTGATGATGCAACTGTAGATAAAATATTAAATCAAGATAATACCCACCCTAGCATTGAAGACTATACAGAAAAGTTCAGTACAAGCAAATCATTGTTTCTTAATAACCAATATAAAGTCCTAAAGCAAAATGGTATGAGATTCTTCATTTCGGAATTGGAAAAAGAAATTGTTCGAGTTTCACTAGCACAAAACAATAATCAAAAGCTTGAAACAATCAAAGAATTAAAAATTAGCAACTCTGCATTTTACAGAATTTACAATCAGTTACCTTCTTTCTAAGAATAATTATTATTAAAATATTTTTATAATAATTATTTGGCATGCAAATTGCTCCTGATAAAAAACTATCGGGAGGCAATATGAAGTTACAAAATGAAATTATTAATGAATACAAGAAAAAATTTCCAAATGATAAGTTGAAGGATATTTCTGCACGGACAGGATTAAATATTACAAGAATTTTTAGAATCTTTAATGGAGCAACTTTAAAAATTAATGAATATGAGATCTTCTGCCAGGTCATAAATCAAATAAAAAAAACCAATCAAGAACCAGAACAACACTATCAAAACTTAAATGTTATCTCACAAGCAATGGAAAAGCTTCCCCCAAAAATTCTGCAGCAAACAATCAATCAATTATCGTATTACTTAACCATTCAACAACTTAAAGAATTAAAATAGGAGATATTATGAAAAGAAAACTACAATTTAATGAGTCATTAATTCTGGAAGAAATCTTAAGAGATGCAAGGACCATAAAGGAACTTAACAAAAGGTTAAATCTTAATTTCAACCTTCTAATGAATACCGTTAACAGTCTGGTTATTAAACAAATAATCTATGTCAAAGACAGCAGTTACCAAGTAAACAAAGAAGAGCTAAGGCGTTATCTTTCAGATTCCTCGAGTCGTGATATCAGCGAAACATTCGAAATTCTGAAAAGTGGTTCATATGAGAAGAATGATAATTTAAGCTACCAAAAAGTTTACTTAAATCAACACCAAATGAATTATCTATCTTCACTTTTTCTTAATATCCAGGACTACCTTAAAGAAACCAATCAGATAAACTTAAAAAACTCTAATGATATAAACCTTAACTCAAAGCACCTGATCTATTGGGGCAATGTATGCGTCGCAAATATTACAAAAAATCTATATCAATAAAAAAGGAACTAAAAATGAAAAATATAATTTTCTTTATGCTAATTCTGTTACTCATAGGTGGCTGCTCAAAAGACAAGAAGAAAGGACATGGCAGAAAGTATGCCTTTAAAACAAAAAAGCGATCTCAAACTAGAAATGATAAAATAAAATCTAATACAAACAAAATTTTACTGAATGAGAATAAAGACCAGGGAGAATTCAGTAAATTTATTGCAAAGATATCAACTCCCCAATCTCTAGATAGGAATTTTATTGCGGAAATGAATGTTTTTGAGAATGGAAACAAAATATTCCACCAGAAGTTAACCCCGCTTAAAAGTCAGCTCTATCTTTATTTATTAAAGAATAAATATTTACTCCGGATGAGTGCTAATTATGATCTTAATAGTATTTTTCTATTAAGACCTGAAGACAAATTCAAAAGCATTGGGTTGAACAATTATGTTTATAACCATCAGATTGACAATCTTGACTACAATATTCAATTCCCCATTCAAAAAAAAGAACTAATTAAAAAGAGTGAAATTTTTTTTCAAAAATTAAATTTTAATTTCCTTGATCTTTCATTAGTAAAAAAATTAAGTACAAAAAGACAAAGTAGCTCAAGCAATTATTTTTATGAATTGGAAAGTTATTATAAACGTGACATGGAGACAAATAAAATTGATGATCATCTTTTGTTAACAATTCAAGACAGCACTTTAATCAAAGATAGCATTGAATATAATTATAAAGATGTTTTTGATTCAATTAAAGAGAATACCTTTACTTTAATCTATTCTGATCCTTCTCAAGAGTTTACTCATTACTTACGATCAGGGGTAAAACTAAGAGAATATTTAGAAAAAAAACTAGGTAAATTTAAAACATTTAATTGCAATCTCATTAGTCAAACAGGAAAATATACTTCCCAAAAAGGAACTTGGCATACAAACCTTCATAATTATATTGATTGCAAAACCGGTAAAATTGAAATTGAAAACGGAAAAGTAGTTTATTTTATTTTCGAACAGACAAACTCCGAATTGCCAAAATTGAATCAAACAATTCCCCATGACCATAGAATCTCACGAATAAATGGACAGAAAAGCCAATCAGTTCAAATTGAGAGAGAAAATAGTGAGAATAAATATTTAATTTTTAACTTCTCTTCAAAGTATTATGAGTTTGACTTCTTTTCACATTTTTTCTCATTAAAGAATAATTGCCATATCTTTTCCGTGAAAGGTCGAAACGTTGTTAAAAAGAAATCCAACCTCTATAACTTTGATCAAATACTAAAAGAACTCAAAGTAACTTTTCGAAACAATAGATCATCTTTGCTTTCAAATATATCTGATAAGAAAATGGTTAAAATTAATAATAAGATGTATTATATTGCGAAATTATTACCAAGAACAAATTTATCAATATTCCTGCCAGAGAAATTTAATTATATTTCAAAATTCACTAATATTTGTCCTTACAACCAAGCTAAAAAAGACATCAAACAAGCAGAGATCATTTTTCTTTCCAAAATCAATACCAAAGCAGCCCAGAATCATCATATATATAAGAAAATGGAATCGGAGGCTAAAGTACTATTAACAGTCATAAATGAAAAATAATTATAAAGAATTTAATTCATAGAAAATTCAGTTATCTTAACCTCGCCTCTTATTCCCAACATCTGAGGCGAGTATAATTTCTTTATTCTATTATAGTTAAATAATAAACTTAAAGTAGAGTATTTATTTTAATTACTTATATTTTGACAATTATTTTCAATTTTAAAAGGACGAGAATATTGACGACCGAGATAAACTAACTCGCTTTCTTTCCAATTTCCTTTTACTCCAAACTCGACCACGCCCATAACATAAGCGGCAAACATGCCAACATCCACTTGATACTCTTCTTCAGATAAATTAACTGGTTTGGGTAACTGGCCAACTGTTTCATAAAGAAATAACTCAGAACAGGGAAGCTTTTTTGCAACAGTTAAACTGATAAATCCAACTTCTTCATGATCGGAGTGATCATTAGGATTTATTGTCCTATCTGGATCTGCAGCATGAATTTTAATATTTTTTTTCTCAATATTCTCAGTTTCAATTTCTACAATTTTGATTACAGCTTGTTCAAGTGTTCCAATCGTAAAATAAGTTCCTGATTGATGGATAGACTTTAATTTCTCTTTATTTTTTCGCAATTTTTTAAGAGATTGAAAATTATTCTCTTCAAAGCCTTCACCTCTTTTTCCACCATCAGGAAGGTCTAATAAATATGTAACAGTATTTCTATATTCAATTTTCTTAATTTTGTGCTCATTGATTTCAATAAAACTAGTTTTTTTCTCACTTTTCCCAAAGAAAATATCATTGACGAAAGATATAGATTTAAACAGGCCATTATTCCGAGCTGAGTAATAATTATTCTTATTTCCATTCCCCGCATCTCCCGCAGTTAGTTGGATAAAAATCTGTTTAGTGTCGTTACTCTTAACTTCATTATAAACTTGTTTTGGCATAAATCCTTGCCAATCATCTTGATGAGCAGATAAATAGACTGATGCTTTATTTACTCCTTTAAAAGAAACACTAAATACATTTTGCTGAGTTAATATAAAAAAAATCAAAAACACATTTTTCAAGTTCAAGTTAGATCCGATTGATAAGAGATAATTATATAGTTAACTCATCTAACTGATCAGAAATTTAAACACAAGCAAATTGAACATTTAATAACAAATAATTATTATGGATTAAAAATGTATTTTATTTCTTTCATTACAAAAAAGAGAACTTACATTTCAAAATAAATTCTTTCCTTAAATTCAAATAATTATGATTGAACGATTGCTTCACCAATTCTTTCACCAAGTTGACAATAAGTTTCAATATTATTTTTGGTATTTTCAATTATATCTTGATCAATTTTAAATTTATTTTTTTGACCAATAATAATAACGGTACTTGCTCCAAATAGAAAATACCCTTTCTCTCCTCCCCTCCGGTGAGCTTTACTCTCATCTGAAGTTTGTACAATTTTCCCGACACACATCGCCCCAACTTCAATATAGGCAAGTAAACCAAAGTTTTTTGTTTCGAGGATTGAAACTCTTTTTTCATTTTCAATAAAAATCTGTGGATAAGATTTAAGTGCCAATGGATTAACCGAATGAAGTTTTCCCTTATCTTGATATGATTCGATAGTTATCCCATCATCCATATAATGATAGCGGTGATAATCAACAGGACATAATCGAGCAATTATCAATGGTCCTTCATCAAACTCTTCTGCATATTTACTATTGGACAATATTTTTTTAGGATCAAGATATTCACCTTTAACTGGGTAAGCAGTTTCTTGATTTATATTTTTATAAGCAAAGTATCTGGCTTCAGCTGGAGTGCAAAATCCTAACTCTTCAGTCGAAAACTTTCTCATTTCGGGTTTAAACTGACGGATAAAAAACTCATTGAAGTTTGAATAACTTTCTTCAATATTTCGATCAGCAAGTGAACCACCAACGTACTCATTCATAGGTATATTAAAATCTTTGATAAATTGTGGTATTTTCTTCGCTGACTTTTTAGTGTCATGATATCGGCCAACAATTTTAGAAATAGGAGAGCTGATAAAAAAACGAGTAAAGTTTTTTCCTAATTTATTACTGTAAAAAAAATTAATTAAAGCATCGCCATATACTTTTTCAACTTTTTGCTTTTTTTGCCTTCGATCAATGTATTTAATTTCGTACATACTCCTACCCTTAGAGTGAAAAAATTGCTAATTCCCTTACTTTCTTAGCATAAATACAGCTAAATTATGGTAATTTTACACTAGCACTAAAATTCTTACATTTGTAGGTTTTACTAAAAATATGGCCATCGAATGAATTTCGATTTAAATTTTCATGACTAAAGTTACACTCTTTTTATAGGAAGTTTAATTATGACTTACATCAAAAATTCATTAATTATTATTAGCTTAGCCTTTATTGCACTTATCAGTTGTAGTGCTCAGTTAGGTAATGATTCAAAAAGCGATGAACCAAAACCTAATGAAGTTATAAAGGATGTTGTTAGGTCTACTGAGTCAGCAACAAAAAAAGTTGAAAAAGACCAAAACTATTTACTTGAAGTAGAGAAACGATTAATCGGAATATATAAAAATGTTAGCAAGTCTGTCGTAGGTGTCTCTAATATTCGAAAAGTAGATAACTTCTTTTATGGTAACGCTGAAGTACCTCAAGGTATGGGGTCAGGGTTTATCTGGGATGACCAAGGTCATGTGGTTACAAACTACCATGTTGTCCAAGGAGGAGACTCTTTTGTGATTAGTTTTAATCAAGACGCAAAACAATATAAAGCAAAGCTTGTCGGGACTGAGCCTAAGAAGGATATTGCAGTTCTTAAGTTACAAGAACTTCCAAAAAATCTACATACCATTAACAAAGGCGCAAGTGAGGCCCTCCAAGTAGGTCAAATGGGTATCGCAATTGGTTCACCTTTTGGCCTTGACTATACTATGACAAGGGGAATTATTTCAGCTCTTAACCGCCGGATTGATGGGATTGGAGGAGTTAAGATTCATGGCATGATACAAACAGATGCCTCAATTAATCAGGGAAATAGTGGTGGACCACTACTCGATTCCACAGGATCATTAATTGGTATGAATACCTTAATTTTCTCACCAAGTGGAGCTTCTGCTGGATTAGGCTTTGCAGTCCCAGTGGACACTATTAAGTCAATTGTTCCACAATTAATTAAGCACGGAAAAGTCATCCGTCCCGGTTTAGGGATTACTGTCCTCGAAGATCATTATACAAGAAGATTTTTTGGAGAAAAAGGTGTCGCGATTGCCTCTTTAGCTGAAGGAAGTCCTGCGGAAAAAGCAGGTCTAAAAGGCATGGCACGCTCAAGGCGAGGGAAAATTAAATTTGGTGACTTAATTTTAAAAATAGATGGAAAAGATATTAATACCTATTCTCAAATTTATAACTTATTAGATAATTATAAAGTGGGAGATGAAGTCGAAGTAACTTATATTAGAGACGAGAAAACTCAAAAAACTAAATTAAAGTTAAAAGCCTATTAAAATAATATATAAAAATTCTAAATAACAACATAGACTGTTTTAATGCATTGAAACAGTCTATGTTGTTATTTAGAAGACAATTACCTTCAATCGTATTAGCATCCTTCAACATATGAATACGAGAAAATATTCTAAGAACATTTCTAAAAAAAGAAGTAATAAACAGCTTTTTTGGTCAATCCTTATATCTATAATTTTTAACAGTGCAGTTTTGACTTTTAATTTGTCTGAAAATAAAACAGAAAAAAATTATTCTATCCAAGTGAGAA
>JAOHMI010000008.1 GCA_028101965.1 Bacteriovoracaceae bacterium | reverse complement strand
CTTCTTCCACGTCTAAAAATTTGACAGATAATGTGTAAATAATTGATACCCATTTAATTACTTTTTTCCAAACCAATGAAGGTCTTATAATTGTTTGATAAATCTCAACTTAAAACTATGGCCCTTGCCCTTGGTTATCCGAGCTTCATCATTGGAGTTTTCGCACTTATTTATAAGTTAGCGGAATATTTTAACTTACCACAGCATTATGTTATAATAATACTTGTGATCGTTGTGGCGTATCCACTCATTCTTATGGTGAAAAGTGTATATACTAAAAAAGATTAATATTCGAAATTATCTGTTCTTTACTTTGGCCAATGTCATCGTTATTTTCATGTTCATAACGCCTCTCGACGCAGCCTCTATCTTCTTGATTTTATTAGCCTCTATCATTCTAAATCAATTAATGTTGATTTACTCTGTGGCAATAATTTTAAAATTAGTTGAAGTTTCTGCCGGTAACTTAAAAGCCATAGCAATGTTCATTTTAAAAGCCGTTGTGGTAGGTGCTGGATTTTACATCGTAGCGTCAAAGTTACCACATTACGTACTCTATGCTATTGTAATTTATATTTTTCAATTGCTAATTCTCGTCATAAGTATTAAAAGATAGGTTCTAAAATTCATTGAATAAATAAGGTTGAATTCCTATGAAATTAATACTTTCTGTATTGGCAATGCTTGCCTCATCATCAGTTCTCGCTTCTGGTGGATTTACTTGGATGTCACATCTCGCTCACGCAACTCATTTACCTGAACACACGGTTACAATGGCAGCAGTAGGAATTTTATTTCTACTTGTTGGGTTTATTTATCGTTCAAAACTTGCAAGTGTTAGCTCCGCAATCATCCCAGATCGAGGAATTTCTTTTCGAAATATATTTGAAACGATTGGTGAGTTTATTTATAACCTTTGTGTTTCTATTATGGGTGAAAAGAATACAAAGAATTATTATGGAATGGTAATCGTTTGTTTTTGTTTTATTTTTATGAACAATGTCATTGGCTTGGTTCCTGGTTTCCTTCCTCCTACAGAAAACTTTAATACATCTTTGGCATTTGGTTTATTTGTATTTCTTTATTATAACTGGCAAGGAATTCGAGTCCAAGGTTTGGTTGGACATCTTAAGCACTTTGCAGGCCCTGTTTGGTATCTAGCTCCGCTTATCTTTATTTTAGAATTAATCTCTCATGGAGTTCGTCCAGTATCACTTGGATTGAGACTTCAAGGAAATATGCAAGGTGATCACTTGGTTCTTTCAATCTTTAGTGATTTAGTTCCTTTGATTATTCCAATTCCATTTTATGTGGTGGGATTATTTGTTTGTTTTATGCAAGCATTCGTATTTACAATTTTAACAATGGTTTATATTAGTATGGCGACTGAAACTCACGATCATGAGGATCATGCTCACTAATTAAATGATAAATATTTTTAATAACTAATTATTTTAGGAGAACAAAAATGGAACAAGCTTACTCAGCAATGAATTCTTATTCAGTTAACGTTTACTTAGCACTATCTTCAGCCCTAGTTTTAGGTGTTGCTGTATTTGGTGGAGCATATGCTCAAGGAAAGGCAGCTTCTGTTGCTCTTGAAGGAATTGCAAGAAATCCATCTGCGGATAAAAAACTTTTTACTCCAATGATTATTGCTCTTGCTCTTATCGAATCTCTTGTTATTTACGCACTTGTTATTGCGTTTATCCTTCAATCAAAAATTTCTTTCTAATTATTGTTTAAAACTTAGAAAATTATTTTGATAAAAGACCCTGGCTTATGCTGGGGTTTTTTTATTCCGAGTAAACTATTTTGTTTTGGTATTGATTTATTTCCTATATAGGCAATATTTTTAATAAATCTTAGAAAACAAAGATCCGATAAGATCTGTAATGATTAAATTAAATATTGTTTCATTACTCTATGTAATTCTTATTTTTTGTAGTTCTATCCTCTATGCGCAAGTTAAGCCTGAAGTAACAATTAATAATAGAAAATTTGAAGCAATTGATGGAAAAATGACCTTAACAGTTGATGACTTTGAACCTGAGGAACAAGAGAACGCTAAAGAGTATTTTGAAAAACTTAGAAAATTGGTGGAAGAATCATTAGTAAAAAAAGATGAATTTGATCCTAATTCAGATGAAATTGCTAAATCTGGGAAGAAAATTGAAATAATTCTGGTGGATTCTAACGAGGTTAATGCTTTTACTTATCAAAAACGTGCGACGTCAGATACATTACGAGTCTATTTTTATCGAGGGTTTCTTGATTTCATTAAAAGTGATGATGAATTTGTAAATGTGACAAGACATGAAATTAATCACCATCATGCTCTTTTACAGAATGTTGTTGATAAGCACAAAGCCATCCAGCCAAGAGGACTTGGTAAAAAAGATTTTTGGCGTAGAATTTTAGAATTAGAAGTAGATGTTCTTGCTGTTGATGATGTTCTTGAAGGTGGATCTTTTAATCCATATGCCGGTACTCATTTTCATGAAAGGCTTATAGATAAATATGGGTTAGTTTTATCACATACACATGGTATGAGTACTGCGAGGATACAAGCTCAGAAAGATCGAATAATGGGAGCTTATCGAGGAGAGGGGCGAGATAATCAATACAGAACTCAGCCAAAAAAATTAAGAACTGAAGTTACCGAGATCTGGAATAGTAAATTTGAAAATACGAAAAACCGACTAAATATAAGTATTGAAAAAAAGTTTTTTCGTCCAGAAAAAAAGCTAAATGAGATAATTGACGGAATTTTGGATTCTGAAAAGGGTTATTATAGCACTGATCCGGATGATCCATATGCCCGAAGCTATTCTTCTCATGACCTTTATGAAAAAGTATTTACTGAGCAAATAATGGAATTAGAGCACTATTATCCAGAAAAGTTTGTGGACAACGAAACTTTTCTCAAAACTCAAGAAGAGCTTCACAAAAATATGTCAGAAATCCTAAATCAAAGAATTCAAAGATACTTAACAAAATACAGGCAACAGGACGCTGAAATCATTTCTCCAGCTAAATTAGATATTATCTCGAGCATGCTCGATCCATATAATAAGGTGGAACCTTTTTATAAACCCAAGTATACAGACGAATATAAAATTGAACTTGATAAATTAAGAGATAAAAAAAGAAAAGGCAGGATAAGGGATTTTATTGAAAAGGGAGATGAATTAAAAAGAGTTTCTGGCTTCAAATATGATTTATATAATTTACTACGAGAAGGAGAAGAATCAACAAGCGATTATTATATTAAAAATATCCAAGAAGGATTGGAAAAGACTTGGCCGTGGACTGATTATTATGAATTAAAAGGGAAGACTAAGGAAATCTATGAAAAGATCATGGATGGAACTTATAAACATGGAGATTATAGTATTTCAGATATTATGGATGATGAGATTGTTGAAAAACATTTTAGTTCTTCAAAATTACTATTACAGAATAGTCTAGATGAATTCAAAGAAAGATTTACTTATAAGTTAGATTTTACTACTAGAAATTTGAAGGATTTTTTCAAGCAATTAGGAGATCAAAATTTAAAAAAATATAATTTTGACCTCCATGAGCAAATCGATAAAGAAATAAAAAAACATCTTGTGGATATTGAAGAGTCAATTAGTGGAAGTTCTCTTAAAAGTGGTGGTCACTATAATCAATACTTCTTGGATGGATATCAGGAACTTATAACTAATCAACCGTATTATTTATCTGTTGATACATTGAAAAGATTAAAAGCTAAAGACCCTATCGTGATTAATCAATTAAAAAATCATGGAATACTTCTAAACCTCGATAAGCACTTTGGAGATTATAGGTCGTTTTTAAAATCAAAAATAAATGCAGGATTTGCTGAAAAATTAATTGAACTTATCGATATCCCTTCAAAGGATAAATCTGACTTAGCTGAGGAATTGCGTAAAATGCTTGAGTATGAAAACTTTGAAAAGGATAAATTACTAGATAATATTGAGTTTGAAAATTTTAAGAAATCTATTATAAGTCGGTTTACTAAAGAGGGCGAAAACGAACATGTAAAGAAAATAATAGAATCTTTTGAAAAGTTAGATCAAAAAGAAGTATTAGCCATTGTTCCTGATTTAGTATCGGTAGAGGATAAGGCTCCTATCCTTGATATAATAGAAAAGTTGGATAAGCAAAAACTAAGCGTTGAAGGAAAAGTTAAACTTCTTGAATTTCTTGATAACAATAAAGCAATTATTGGTGAGGCGGAATATAAAAAATATAAAAATAGAGCTGTGGCGGATATTAAACAATCTATTATGAGTCGAATCTTAAAGATGGAAAACCCAAGACTAATGAATCATGAGATGTCCCGAATGATCAACTTACTTGAAAGTGGTAGGAATGGTTCTAAAAATGGAAAGATTATAAATGCTCAGTTTATCGATGAATTATCTAGTGGGTTGATGAGAAAATGGAGAAGTCATAAATCATTGAAGAAAGAATGGTGGGTATCATATTTTATGAGCCATAATAGGATTAATGATAATTTTGTATTCGCAGAGCAAGAGAGACATCTAAAAAACCTTGAAGAACTTATGGATAATACTTTTTTTAAGAATAAAATAAAAGGTTATTTTAGTCCTGCTGCAAGAACAGATGCTGTTAGCAAAGTTGTGGAGACATTAGCTGATTATAAAAAGTATAACATGATTAATGATAATTATGATTTAAGTTTAATTGCAGATTTTTTTTGAAGATAAAACTGATTTACTACTTACAGAAATTGATAAGCCTCCATTTTCTCATCATGATGGGAAAGTTGTGGAGATTAAGGGAATTTGTGATCAATGGCTTGATAGTAATTATGTCAGTGAAGAAATGAAGGAGTTGCAAGAAAGAAAAAAGAAATTAAATAAACCTTGGTCAAGTAAAGGTAAAGAATTTACTGAATGGAGGATAAAACATGGAAAAGAGTACGATCAAATTCAAAGTAGAATTTCTGAATTGCAAACTCAAAGGGAAACGGCTTTTTTTGAGTTTTATTTAAAAAATTCCAATCAAGTAGATACAAGTAATACGGCTTTATTAGGACTAAAATATATTGCAGATGAACAAAATAGTAGCGGTCGAAATCATCAATTTCTTCATTTATCTCAATTGGGTCATGAGGGTGGTAGAAGAGGAGGTATTCGTTATAGCGGTTATGATGGAAAGCATCTTCCAAAACTTTTTGAAATGATTGATTATAAAGATCCAGATTTTTTTAAAATTATTGCTCCCTTTAGCCAATTAATGACAGGCAATTATGATGAATATTCAAAAAATATTCTCGCAAGATTAGATTATATTATAGAAATAGAGGGAGACCCCTTTAAGGGCTATGAAAGATTTATGATTGAGTTCTACGAAGCAGGGTTGGATGAGGAGATGTCATGGCGTAATATATGGCCAAAAGATAAGGGAGTAAGAGGCCACTTTTTCAGTAAATATGCAAAGAAAAATTTAGAAAATATAAAAAAATTTAATCTTATTAATGAAAAAATAAAATCCTTAAATATGGGGGATAAACTTCCAAAGTATATTTTAGGCTTTCAATTTGGACTAGGTGATGTTTATGAAGAATTTAATAAAAGAAAGAAAAATGAAGAGATAAGAGGTGAATATTCAGGTCGAATGTTGTGCCACCATTATGAAACTGCAAATGATGACTTTTGGAGATATCGTCAAGACTGGGGAGCAATGAAAAAAATTGTTTTTGATCCTAAATACTATATGAAAGCACCTATAAAAGAATTAATGGAAAATTTAATAATAATCTTTGATTTAGATAAACCATATAGGGAAGAACTAGATCATCTTTTTCAATTTCTTTATGATAAATATAAGGCAGACCCATCCTTAACAGATGTTCGTGATTTCTTAATTCGTCCAGATATGGTTCAACATTTAAATTATGCTGAAAATAAAAGAAAGCTTTTGGAGCTAACCGTAGCAAAACGATTAGACGGATTAGTTGAGCAAGTTGAGGCAAAGGGTAAGATCAGAGATGTTATACCTACATTGATAGAAGATATAAATAAATATGAATCAAAAGAGATGAAGCATTATGCAGCTAATTATATACAAGAGAAATTATTAACTAATGATGTAGAGTCAGAATTAATTGCTAAAGAGCTGAAGATCAATGAATACAATTGGATTGAAATTGAAAAACTTCCCTTTGCCGATTCGGCCTATATTGCTGCTGGATACTTTGAAACAAATGAAACTAGATGGAAGTTTTTGGAGTATCTCATTGAAGATGATCGGATATTACCAGATGATGTAGTTGATGAAATATTGGCGGGTATATTTGAAGATAAATATGATGACCCGGACGGCAAAGCAAGAAGAGAATTAATTAAACAACTAACGGATTTTAAAAAAGACTACAGAGCAAATGGTCCAATCTTTAGAAGTTATGTTTTAGGTGCTTTTCTTGAAGATAAATACTATTTATTATCTGAAGATAAATATTATCAAAAAATAAAAAATCTTTTATTGGGGAAAAATATTAACCAAAAATCAGTCAGTATTTTATTTGATAAATATCTAGATAATGTTGAGGAAGAAAAAGTCCGTTTAATTTCTGGGATGCTGGCGGATTATAAAAGAGGAAAAAACCCCATTTCATTGAATAAGCTTCTTACTGTGGGTGGGCCACTAGGTGATAGAGGAAAACAACTTCTTTATTCTTCTGGTATCGTTCGTGGTGAAATGAAAAAAGATTTAGAGGGTTCATTTGATGGTTTACCTAAGCCTGAAAGAGATCGCCTTTTTGAGAGAATTAAAAATGGATTTGGGGAAAATTATGTTCATATTGAGAAAGTCAGCGATATCCCTGGTGTTGGTTCTATAAATTATGTAGTCGAAGTAAAAATAACAGATGCAAAAACAGGAATTATTCATGACGTAGCCCTTAGGGTTCAAAAATATGCACTTGAGGGGAAAGTTAGTGGTGAGAAAAAAGTTTGGCTTGGGGTTTTAGCCGATTTAGAAGAAATAAATGACCCGGAAATTGATCGCTTAAGAGCAAATATAGAAATAATGCTGGAGCAAGCAGCGGGTCACTTGGGCCCAGATGGGATTGAGCTAGATATGGTGGCGCAGAGAAATCTGTACTCTGGAGTTAAGGAAATCTATAAAGGTGATGGAAAGTATGCTGAAGGTTGGACAATCAGAGCAGCTCCACCTTTGGATGGTAAAAATGGAACTGTAGATTTACAATCTTTAATTCTTCCAGAGTTTCAGGATTCGATGTCTACCTATCAATTTGTTCGTGGGACAAATTTACGAAAATTAAATGATCCGGAATTGCAAAATAAAATTGCCCTAGACATTTATCGTACAGAACTTAGCGCTATTGAAAAAGGACAATTAGATCCTGAAGGACATATTGGTAATTGGATTATAGATGTGGAAAATAAAGAAATTATAAGAGTGGATTATGATCAATTTAACCAAGTTCCTTATAAGCAGCAAGAAGTAGATGAATTTAAAAACCTAGCAGCTAAACTAATGGCCACAAATAAAAATGAACGGCAAGATCTGAAAAGATTTTTAAAAGAAAATGCTAAGTCTATTTTTTCACTTACTGATGACTTAGAAAATCTAGATGATGCTTTGACCTATGTTCTCTCTAAAGGAGATTTACCAAGTTTTTTGAATCCCGGAGAAAGATTATTATTCATTGCTGATGAGCTAGGTAAGTATTATGCAAGTAATCAAGGTGTTACTGTGGTTTTCGATCTTGCTGGCCATCACAAGGCATTTTTTGGCAGCTTACTTAGGTTAAATACTTTTAGGGAGTTTATAAAGCCAGATGACTTTTTAAATCTTTATGGGGATTTTCTTGGCATTGACCTTTCAAAAAAGAAATTAGCATTTGGCTGGGAATTGGCAAAGTCAAAATTTAAAAGAGTAAAAGAAAAAGTTAATGATAAAATTGATGATGCCACATTAGAGGTGGAAAGTATGAAACGAAATGTTGGTTATCGGATAGAAAATCTTTCAAGATCTATTAAAAAGTGTATGGCTACTCTTAAAGAGGCAGGTGTAGGCATTGGTGAAGCTATTAAAGGTGCAGGAAAGTAAGAGAAATTATTAATTCGAGAATTAATTAATTTTATATTTATCAGTGATGGACTCTTTCAATTTTTTATATCTTCATTTAGGATTCTTATTATTTCTTTTTTACCAGATGGCTATCTTGAGAACTAAATAATAAAATCTCTATTTAATCTATTATGATTATCACTCTTTACGTAAAAAATTCTTCCTGATTCGGCAACTCTATTTATTAATACTTGTGTGTATATCTTAAGTGAAATCATACAAAATAGAATTTACAATTTTTTAAAATTAATACTCATCAAGTCCTCAATTGGGCATAAAAAGCAAAAATAATACCAAGGTATCTGAAATGACAAATAATTTATAGATAATATGAATTTAATAGCTTAGTTCTGGATTAAGTTGTTTATTTAAGGTTTTTAAAAACTGGTGATTAAAATTTAGGCAATACATATTATTGTCTCAAGTTTTAATTTCTTGTATGCGAGTTAGACACATTTGAATATTTTTCAATCTAACTATCTGAAACTTAATCAGTTGATATTATCAGAACATCTGCTCATTTCGATAACAAGGATAACTCATGTTCAAAATAGCTCTTTTAAGTCTCTGCTTTATGATGATTATTGCATGCTCTAAAGCAAGCAAAGATAGGAAACTATCAACGAGTGCAGGCAAAGGAAAAGTAAAAACCGTTGAATTAAGAGTTTATGGTGTTTCGACAGACAAAGTAAGTGATGCATCGATTTATTTAACGGACTTTGATAAGGCTAAAAAATTCCAAGCGCTATTCGTCCAAAAAGAAAATAATGCTGGAGAACGAGTCGAAAAAGGTACAGACAAAGTTAGTATAAACTTAACCTCAAGAAAAATATCTAAAAAGAAAACTATTATTAGTGATAAGCAAGTCTATTTTATTAATAAGGATATGAACTTAAATGTAAAAATAGTTAAGTTAGACCCGCAAACAGATTTTGATTCAATAACAATAGATTTTTTAAAAAACTATAATCCTGCGGTTTTAGTTTCTCAAATAAACTTTGATGATGAATTTAATAAAGAATATGTAAATGCTTCTTTAAAAGAAAAGCACATAGAATTTGATCATAGAAGAAAAAGAGAGATAAGCGCTTCATCTACAGAGAATATGGATGATACTTCCATCGCTAATTTAATTGAAAACATGAGAGATGAGGAGAACTCAGATGGTTCTATTTTCTGGGTATCAAAAACAATACCTCTCAAAAATAAAAATGAAAAAAGAGTTTTAAGCTATGTGGTTAAATTAGAGCAGGGATTCAATGAAATGGATAAAGGCAAGTTAAAAGAAAATCATTTAGTAAGGGTATCTTATAAAGTTTTAAAAAGTGAGCTAGTCAATGGAAAGTAATTTAAAATATATTTTAATCTTGTCTATGTTTATCGTAGCCTGTAGCAAAAAGAAAGATGAAGGACCTTCTCGAGATGTAAATCTTAAGAAAACTAGAACAAAAACTCTTCCAGTCTATGGTGCTTCTACTGATAATATAAAGCAATCAAGTTTTTATTTAAATGACTATGATAGGGAAGAGGATTTTCCGGCCGCCTATATGGCCGTGGAGAAAACTCCGGTTGAAGAGATGACAACAAAGGTGAATCCGGAAGTTTTTTTTTCACGTGCTAGAACTGTAGATGGAACATCCTATGTTCATAGAGGAGCAGATGTTAAGGTCTCTAAGTTAGAAAATACCTTTCGCTTAGAGTTTATTACTCTTGATATGATTAAGACTTATAAGTTGGCCATCCCTGTAGAAAAGTTAAGTTTTGATAAAGAGATTTCACAGGCATCAAAAGACATTTCAACAGGTACAAGCTCACTTTCTTATAGTTATCGTAAAATAAGAGAAATGAAGAGTTCTGAAAATGCTATCAAGTCATTATCAGCATTAGATGCAGATGAAACGGTTAATGGTACTATGTGGCTCGTGGAAAAAAAGATTCCCTTGAAAAATAAAAAATCCTTTTATACTCATACTTATATAATTCGCTTAGATAAGGGGTTTGATTCTAAGTTAAAAAGTAAATTTACGAAAGATGATACGGTTACAATAAGTTATAAGATTCTAGATAGCGGAATTAAGTAAGCTTTAAAAGCTGGTTCATTTATAGTTTCTTTATAAAGATCCCTCTCCATTCAACTAATAAAGAGGGATTGAGATAATTTTTTTTACCAAAGTGTAAATTCAGATACTGCTATTATGTAAATTACAGCAGCAACGGTTACCGCACCTGTCAGAATCATAACAACGATCCCAGCTCCGCCAGCAAAGATCATGATTAATCCAATAATCACTAAAGCCACTAAGGCTACCGGAATAATAATTAAAAAGAAAAATAAAGCAAAACCAAGTTCATCGAAGAACATACTAGCAGGTTTTCTATTAGCATCTTTCTTAGTGCTAAATGTTGCCACATCAGCGTGTGTTAATTGTGAAATTTCATCGATGGAAGCTTTAAGAAAGTTTGCATAAGAACCATGTTCCTCTATTTTTTGTTCAAGTTGTTCCTTTGTTCTAATTTCACTTTCTTTTGAGAATGTATTGGTTAGGCTCTCTTTAACCTCTTGGGGTGTTGATTTTTTTATCCGAGCAATTCTGGCAATCTGCTTTTTTGATATATTCTTGCTCTTTCTTCTCATTAATTTAAAACGATTTTTTAGTTTTCGAAGAGCTCTTTTAAGTTGCTTCGATTCAGATTTTCGAGAGGCCTTTTTATATTCCTTAGTATATGTGCTTATCATTTTAGCTTTAACTTTTTTGAATTTTTCAAGACTAATTTTTTCATTTTTTAAATTATTGATAGAAATTTCATTACTCTCAAAAATTTGTATTCCTTGATCAACTTCTGCTTGAAAGCCAGAAGGCGAATACGCAATTAATTGAGTTGATACTAAACTGAAAATTAGAAATAGTGATAATAGTCTTTTCATAATTTGCCCTTTTTAAAATGATTAACGCTGACAGCCTCGTATCATCTATAAAAATTTGAATAGGATCATTTGAAAATATTTCCTAAACAGAGTGTGACAAAAATGATCCACCTTAATAATTGGTAAAGAAAGTCATAAGAATTAGCGATCTATCGAAAAATAGGAACTCTGATTAATCTATAAGACAGTATTCAAGAGATAGATCATGGAGCTTATATCGGCACTATTTTTACCAAAAAGTGTTGGTGCCGTACCGTGATCCACTGAGACTCTAAGAAAAGGGAGACCAAGGGAGATATTTATTCCATATAGATCATTAATTGTTTTAAAGTAGGTTAATCCTTGATCGTGGAAGGGTGAGACTATTAAATCTTTTTCATTCAGCTTTTGGATTGCAACTGAATCACCAGGAATAATGGGATAATTCTTGAAGAATTTTTTTAGCTTTAGTTCTTCTTTTCCTAGAAGGCCTGCTTCTCCAGCATGAGGGTTGACACCTAGAAAGTATATTTTTCTTAAATTATTTTTTGCTTGCAAGAAATTCTTGCTTAGGGAAATCTTTCTTTTAATCATTCTTGGATCAAGGTTTTTGTGTACTTGTTTTAGGGGGATATGATCGGTTAAGAGGAGAAGATTAACTCGATCAGAGGTAAACAACATGGCCACATCAGTTTTAAACCAATAGCGGAAAAACTCAGTATGTCCTAAGAAATTTTTATTTTTATATTTGAAGTCATTTTTACTGGCAGGTTGAGTAATTAATGTATCAGTTTTTTTTAGATGATTAAATGAGATGAGGAGTGCATGGAGAGCGTTTGACTGATCTTTAGGTTTATCAAAAAGGATTAATTTTAATTTTCGATTATATATTTTTAATTCATTTTTATTTAAGTCATAATTCAAATTTAGATTAGTAAGATTTATTTTTAAACATTCTTTATTAATAATGAGGCATAATTTATTAATTTTGTTTTGAGGAAATGTGATCAAAGAACGCAATAAGATTTCGATTCCTATGCTTTTATCTGATCCTTGGGTGATGTAGATCATGAATGGATCACTTTAAGAGATTGACAGTATAATAACCATCACGCTCTTTATTGAGCCATGTGCGGATGATGTTTTCGGATTTTTCCATATAGAGTCGATTGTAGATACTTCTTTTCGCTTGTAGATATATTTTTGATTCGACTAGGTTTTTTAATTCTATAAAATAAACGTGAACGTAATTTCCGCTAACGATTGGTTTAGAAAATTTTCCCTCTTCAGTTACTTTTAGGACCGTTCTAACTTTCCCAGATAAATCTTCTTCATTAACTTCTCCAATATCGATAGTTTCAAAAGATTTATATATTTCTGGAATATGCCCACTTCTTCGATATTCTTCAAAGACGCGGGTTAAGTCGGGGACATCCTTTTCTAAAACTTTATCTCTTGGAATAACAAAATCTGTTAACTTATATTTAAAATTTAAAGTTTTAACTTTTGAGATATTAGATCGATAAAAATAGTTTTTAACTTCTTGTTCAGTAATCGAAATTAAAGGTGCAATAATTTTTGTGTTAAATAAATTATATTCTATTGATTGTCTAATAACCTCAAAGTATTCTTCGAATTCGAATCCCTTACTTTCTAAAAAGTTAATCAAATCTTCGCGACGAAAATTATTTCTTTTTTCACTTTCTTGAATTTGTGCCTCAACACGGTCATCAGTGACAATGATACCTAAATTACCTAGTTTATCGCGAATAATATAACTATCGAAAAGAAGCTCGATAATTTTGTATTCATTTAATTTATCCCCTCGATAAACAATAGGACTCATTTCAACTCGAGGAGCAATAGTATTTTTAATTCGTTTTATTTCTGATAGGGAAAAGATCTTTTCATTAAAGACACCAACGATCTTATCTAGAACGATCTCATTTGCAAAAGAAGAGCTAAACATGAAGCTCAAGTACAAAAAATATTTAATCATAAGTTTTTGATCTTACTTAAGGGTTGAATCAAGTATCTTGATTTTAGCTGATTTTCTTTCACGAGTAAAATAGTCCTTCATGATATTATCTCGCTTCACATCAAAAAGGATTTTTTTATAGAGATTCTTATTGATATCTCGGAAATCTTTGACTCCAAGGACTTTTACAATATGAATCCCATAGGGCGTCCTGAGAGGCTTAGTAATGGTTCCGTTAACTTTACCCTGAATTTCATTTGATATGGCAGGACCAAGTCTAACTGCTGGTTGGAAGCCCATTTCACCTCCAGCAACATATGTAGTGGATTGAGAAAATTTCCGAGCATATGCAGCAAAACTTTGAGGTTGCTTTTTAACTTCTTGGTGAATATCGAAAGCAGCTTTAAGTTGTTTTTCAACTTCTTCTGGTGAAGGCTGCGCTCTTAATCTAAGAAGAATTTGTTGTACACGATATTCTTTATTCTTGGAGTAGTATTTTTCAACTTCTTTGTCTGTGACAGAAATTGACGCAATCTTTTTCTCTAAATCTTTTGAAATTTGGGCATGAAATAAAATATCATCAAATCTTTCTTGAACGATGGGGTTATTTGGCAAGCCACCTTTTTTCGCTTTATCTATTCCTATAATCCTATTGGCAATTTCATTGAGAGAAGATTTCAAAGTAACTTGTTTATTATAAACAAACTTTAAATTTTCACTGTAATACTGATTTAATCTTGCACGGCTTATCTTTACTCCATTAATTTCAGCGACGATTTCATCGTTTGGATCGCCAGAAGACTGCGAAAATAAACTAGTCGCAGTTACAATTAACAAAGCACTAAAAATAAAAATTTTAAATGTGAGTTTCATAAGTCTTTTTCAATCCTTGAAAAAATTAATCCTAAAACTCGTGGAGGATAGTAATATTATACTCTTACGCTAGCATAACAAAATTTGCTGCGCAATATTTTCTGATAATTGAAGATAATCCTCAAGTGTTAAGCCTATTTTAGATCTATAGATTACAGAGAAATTTGGTTCTAATTTATATTTTTTTGGATGAGATAAGAAGTAGTTGATGATTTTATTTTTGTTCTCTTCATCCTTTTCTAGAGCGGCTTTATCGAAGAAAAGCTGAATTGATTTTTCATTTAAATTAATCTTTAGCACAAATAAATTTTGCAGATTATTACGGGTTTGTAACAAAATTAATAACCGATTAAGATTTTCAGGAATAGGTCCAAATAATTCAGTTAGCTCATCTTTTAAATCCAATAGTTTTTCGTTTTTATAAGAATTAGATAGTTTTTTGTAATAACGAAGTCTCTGGCCAGGATCATCAATGTATTTTTTAGGAATATTTGCTTTAAGATAAAAATTAATTTCAATATCTTCTTTTTTAGCCGCTTTTTCGCCTTTAAGGTCATTAACTGCATCTTCTAATAGTTGCATATAGAGTTCCATACCAATTTCGCCGATGTGACCTGATTGCTCAGGACCTAAGATGTCTCCGCTTCCTCGAATTTCTAGGTCTGAATTAGCTAAATTAAAGCCAGAGCCAACTTCCGAGTAATCGGCCAGGGCCTTAAGTCTCTTTTTGGCAGTGGAATTTATTTTATTTTCATCGGGAATTAAAAAATAAGCATAGGCCTTGCGGTGCCCTCGTCCAATTCGGCCTCTAAGTTGATGTAGTTGAGCTAAGCCGAAGTTATTTGCTTTGTCGATAATCATCGTATTGGCATTGGGAATATCAATTCCTGATTCAATAATAGTTGTTGAAAGAAGAATATCTGTATCACCGCGATAAAATTCTAATATTTTTTTCTCTAGTTCTCTTTCTCCCATCTGCCCGTGAGCAATAGTTATTTTAGCTTCAGGAGCTAATTCTTGAATTTTTGCCGCATATTGGTCCATATCATGAACTCGATTATGCACAATAAAAGCTTGCCCATCTCTTTTTAATTCTTTTTCGAGAGCCTTTTTTACAACTTGCCGGTCATCTCTGAGAATATAGGTTTTTATTGCCTGCCGGGAAGGGGGAGCGGTCCGAATAATCGAAATATCTTTGATTCCTAAAAAAGATAATTGCATTGTTCGTGGAATGGGTGTGGCAGTTAAAGTGAGAAAATCAACGTTTTGTCTCAATGTTTTAAATTTTTCTTTATGACCAACACCGAATCTATGCTCTTCATCAATGATAACGAGCCCGAGATCTTTAAACTCAATATCTTTGGAAAGCAGCATATGAGTTCCAATAATAATATCAACTTTTCCTTGTTTAACTTTCTCTTTGGTAGCTTTGGATTCTTTTGCACTTTTAAAGCGGCTGAGAAAATCAATTTGGATAGGAAAGTTTTTAAAACGTTCAATAAAAGAGTTATTATGCTGAAAAGCAAGAATTGTTGTTGGAACAAGTATAGCAACTTGTTTTCCATCTTCCACGACTTTAAAAGCTGCTCGCATAGCAACTTCTGTTTTACCAAAACCTACATCTCCGCAAATGAGACGATCCATTGGAGTCTTTTTTTGTAGATCATCTAGTACATCTTGAGTTGATGATTCTTGGTCTGGCGTCATCTTATAGGGGAAGCTATGTTCGAACTCTAGGTAGCTTTCTAGAGGTGGCTGAAAAGCATGACCCTGAAATAGTTTTCGTTTTGCGTGTATTTCTAACAAATCAAAAGCCAATTTTTTAATACTGGCCGTAATTTTTTCTTTTTGTTTTTGAAACTTACTAGTTTTAAGTGAAGCTAACTTTAATGTTTCACTTTCATTTGAATATTTTTGTAATAAATTTAATCGGTAAACTGGAACATACACCTTATCTTGATCAGCATATTCTAGAATTAAGAAATCTTGATCTTTATTTCCGAAGTTTAAGTTTTCTAAACCTAAATATCTCCCAACACCATATTGTTTATGAACAACCAAGTCATTTTGTTTTAAATTCATTAATTCATCGGCAAAATAATCTTGGGTTAGGTGCTTGAGTGATTGTTTACTCTTTTTAACTTTTTTTAGTTTTTCACCTAGCAAATCAGACTCACTAACAAGGATGGTTTTTGCATTCTTATGCACAAATCCTTGAGCCAGATAGCCTTTCTCATAAACTATTTTTGATTGAAATTTATTTTCTAATGATATTTCACTTAAGTGTTTTAGATAGTCGACACTCTTTTCGTAATAGCAAATGACCTGATAATTTTGATTTAGATATGTACTGAGCCATTGGTAAAATAGATTAATTTTATTTTGCTTTGAATTCTGTGCATGGTCTATGTCAGGATTTATATTTTCTAATTTAAATCGATTAATTTCATCTCGGATTAAAAGAGGACTAATGTTTAAGATTGTTTCAGGGTTATGAAAGTGATTACTTCCATATAATTCTACAAATAATTTATTTTTGAATCTTAGTTCGATCTCTTTGAAGTCAAACCAATAATCTGAAAACTCGCCCAGTATTTGATCTGAATCATCATCGCTTGCCACATCATCTCTGTGTTCTAGGTATGATTCTTTTTGGAGTTCAAATTCTTTTTTGGCCTCCTCACAATCATTCATTATGATGTTAACTTTATGCCTCTGACATATACTCATGAAGCTATCACAATTTTCAAACATCAAAGGAAGAAAATTGGTGAAACCAGTAAACTCGATGCCATTTTTTAGCTTTTCTATTATCTCTCGTTTTCGATTAAATTTTTCTCTCTGAGATGGGCCGTAGTTGGGGAGCTTGTCAGAGAGGTGATAAATATTTTCCTTTTTAAAAAAGGTAGAAAGTCCGCTAGTAATACTAACTTTTTCAAGGGTTTTATCTTTATCAGAACGTCCAGTTGAAAGATCAATCGGGTAGATAAATTCAATTAAATCATCAAAATAATTCAAACGATAAGCTTGACCATCAAAGGAGAAAATATCAAAGACTTCTCCACGATGACTAAACTGTCCAGGTTCTTCAATCGTTATAGATGCTTGATAACCTAAGTCGGTTAATTTTTCTTTTAATTCAATGGGAGAAATAATTTCTTCAAGCTCAAGCTTGAGATCTTCTTGATTTAAATAAGATTGAGGAATCAGTTTACGGAGAAAGGTATTGTAGGTTGAAAGTATTGTATAGGGCTCACCTGAATTATAATTTTGTAAAATTTTGCTTAGAATTCTCAAGTTTTTTCTAAATAAATCATCCTCTAAATAGTCACCAGATTGGATGGTCATTTCTTGATCATCGAGAAAATAAGTTCTGGGTTGGTCTTTGATATAATGCGAAAAGTTTTTAAGTTCATTTTCATCTGGAAATAAATAAATTGAGTTTGAAGCAGAATAACTTTGTTCCACTAACGGGGGGAGGAAATAGCCGGATAAGCCTTGAGGGATCTGCTCTAAGTGTGGGGCGAGATCTTTTTTACAAATATCCTTAAGTTTGGAAGAATAGGCACTAAAGATGTTTTGTTTAATCGATGGCTCTATCATGAATTTATTTCTCAAAGTTAGTCATGGTTTTTTATCAAAAAATAGCTTAGCTTTTAGCATTAATAAATGTCATCGTCTTCAAGTTTAATGACCGTGAGTAGATTTGATAGACCTCCTCTATCAAGGCAATCTAACAAGGCTATCCAAAAATTTCTGAGATAAATTTTTAAGGTTTGCAACCTTGAATCAATCGTGTAACCTGTCAAAAACAATTTAAATTATGGAGATTCTTTTATGTCTACCATAGACATTAGTGTTTATGTGCCAGTGATCATTTTAATGGTTTTAGCTGTTTTGATTTATGGCATAGCTCTTTTTGCTTCTTCATTAATTGCACCAAAAAATCCCACAGAACTTAAGGATACTCCTTATGAGTGTGGAGAAGAGCCTACTGGAACGGCATGGTCGCAATTTAATGTTCGATTTTATGTAGTAGGTTTAATTTTTATAATCTTTGACGTTGAATCCGTATTAATGTTTCCCGTTGCTTCTGTCTTCAAGAAGATGCACGAGTTAGGACATGGTTGGTATGTATTCGTCGTGTTTGTCAGTTTTATTTCTGTTCTCTTAGAAGGGATTGCCTACTGCTGGAAAAAAGGTGATCTTGACTGGGTAAAGAGTTATGTTACAGAGAACAAATCTGCCTAGGAAAAGTCATCCAAAAATTTTGTCTATTGTTAGCGGCGACCGTATTGCCGAGGAGTTAATTAAAGGGAAAAAATGAACTCGACCATCGTTTCTTATTTTTCGACTTTGCCTTTTTATAACCACATTATTGGTTTTTTCAATTCCCTGTTTGGAGAAAATGGACAGATGGTTTTTGCCTTTACCGTCTATTTTATTGCTGCCTTCATTGTCGTGAATATTCTCTCTGCTGTTGGTGGTCTAGGAACATATGCTGAAAGAAAAATTTCTGCAGACTTGCAAGCACGAATTGGACCAAATAGAGTTGGACCTTACGGGATACTTCAGTTTTTAGCCGATGGTGTAAAAATGATCTTAAAAGAGGATATTATTCCTCGTGGTGCAGATAAATTTTTGTTTTATTTTGCTCCAATGCTCGCTCTATTAGGTGTTTTTGCCACTCTTGCAGTTCTACCTTTTTCGTCTGGCTTAGCATTAACTAATCTAAACATTGGTGTCTTCTATTTATTAGCGGTTTCTTCTTTGGTTGGTATCGCCGTTTTTCTTGGTGGCTACGCCGCCAATTCAAAATGGTCTTTACTAGGTGGAATGAGAGGAGCTTCGCAAATCATTTCTTATGAAATACCTGTGACTATTTCCATATTGGCCATAGCTGTATTATCCGGTGGGATAAGCTTTGATAAGCTTATTGGTGCTCAAGGCGGATTTCCTCACGAGTGGTTCGTTTTTCATAATCCATTTACCTTCGTTGGGTTTTTTGTCTTTTTTACAGGTGCATTAGCTGAAACTAACCGAGCTCCATTTGATTTACCTGAAGCTGAATCAGAATTAGTTTCTGGGTACAACACAGAGTACACAGGGATGAGGTTTGGTTTTTTTGCTTTAGCAGAGTATGTGGAAATTTTTGTTGTTTGTGGAGTCGCTGCAGCACTATTTCTTGGTGGATACAGGGTTCCTTTTGATTTGGGTGGAGATACACTTATAGGACAATTTCTTCAAATTGGCAGTTTTGTAACAAAAACACTCCTTCTTTATTATGTAGTCATATGGGTTCGATGGACATTACCTCGATTACGAGTTGATCAGCTTATGATGATTTGCTGGAAATATTTAACACCTATCGCGATTTTTAATTTAGTCGGATGTGCTTTTTGGCTAGTTAAGTTTGATGGCAGATCCATGTTTAATTTAATAATGAACTAATTTTTAAGACATAAGGTTATAAAAGATGTTTCATAAATTGCTTTTTATCATGTCCACAGTGCTAACAGTAGCTTCTGCCTTGGTCGTATTGCTTAATAAAAATATTATGCATGCCTGTATAGCCCTCTTAGGAAGCTTGATAGGTATTGCGGGATTATATTTAACTTTGGGGGCTGATTTTGTGGCAGCAACTCAATTAATGGTTTATGTGGGCGGAGTTGTTATTTTAATGTTGTTCGCTGTTATGCTTACAGGTGGACAGGATTTTGTTTCTAAAACCCAAAAGTTATTCGATTTAACACCAAACATGGGAAATGCTACTAGTTACTCAGTCGGAATCGTATCAGCTGCTTTATTTGGCATGATCATATATGGTTTAACTGAAAGCTCTCTTTCCTCAATACCAAAAAAAGATATAGATCCAAATTTGATTGAAGCCTCTACTCTCGAGCGTTTGGGAGAATTGCTTTTAACGGATCACGTTTTGGCCTTTGAAATATCTTCAGTTCTTTTATTAGGAGCTCTTGTGGGTGCAGCGATTATTGCCCGTCCTGATCGGTCCACAAGCTCTTCGGCAAACACATCGGAGGAACAGTAATGATGATGTCCCTTGCGAGTTATTTAGTTATAAGTGCCTTTTTATTCTTGATAGGTATTGCTGTAATCCTTTCACGAAAATCACTTATTGCCATATTGTTAGGTATTGAATTGATTTTGAATGCAGCGGCTTTAAATTTTGTGACATATTCGAGATTTGGATCTCAAGATCTCGACGGTCATATAATGACATTATTTATTATTGTGGTTGCGGCTGCAGAAGCAGCTGTTGGACTGGCCATTGTTATTAGACACTTTCAACTAAAAGAAACCATTCACATAGATGAAGTTTCGCAACTAAAGGAATAATTGCATGGACTATACTGTTAGCACCATAGCACCTATATTTTTGTTTCCCTTTTTTGCCTTTGTCATCAACGCTTTTTTGGGAAGGAAATTACCTAAAGATGGGAATTGGGTTAGCTTAATTGGTATTTTGCTTTCCTTTGTTTTTTCTCTTCGTGTCTTTTTTGACTTCATGGGTAAATACGACACAAATTTTTATGTGCATAAAGTCTTTAATTGGTTTGATTTAAGTGTTGGCGATAGTGTCTTCAAAATTGATTTAGGAATTTACTTAGATAATATGGCAGTGGTTATGCTGTTAATGGTAACAGGTGTTGCTTCATTGATTCATATATTCTCTATTTGGTATATGAGTGGGGATCGTCGTCATGGCCGATTCTTTGTATTCTTATCTTTATTTACATCTGCGATGATCGGCTTAGTTTTAGCCAATAATTTACTTCTTCTTTTTATCTTTTGGGAGATTATGGGCTTTTGTTCGTATTCACTGATTGGTATTTATTATGAAAAAGATAAAGCAGGGGATGCCTCGCTTAAAGCCTTCATGACAACTCGAGTGGGAGATGTCCTTTTTCTTTTAGGTATTTTAGCCATTTGGGCAGTAATTGGTTCAGTTGATTATGTAGATATTTATAAAGCCATTGCAGAGGGAACTTTCGAATCCGTAACTGTTATGGGAATCGGAATGACTACATTTGCTGCATTTACTATTTTCTGTGGAAATATTGGTAAATCAGCTCAATTTCCTCTTCAGGTATGGTTGCCAGATGCGATGATGGGACCAACTCCAGGTTCAGCCCTCATTCACGCGGCTACTATGGTTGCAGCAGGTTGTTATTTATCTTTAAGAATGTATCCATTAATGGAAGCGGGAGGATTAACTCCATTCATTGCTTTTATTGGGGCCATAACAGCTTTTGGTGCAGCAACTATTGCTTTAGTCCAAAAAGATTTAAAAGCTGTACTTGCTTATTCAACAATCTCTCAACTTGGTTATATGGTATTAGGGATTGGAGTGGGATCCTATAATGCAGCATTTATGCATGTTATAACTCATGCAATCTTTAAAGCATGTCTCTTTATGAGCGCAGGTTCGATAATACATTCAGTTCACGAGCAAATGATGCCAAAGCTTGGAGGTTTGTCTAAAAAGTTACCCATAACTTTTCTCTGTATGGTGGCTTGTACGCTTGCCATTTCCGGAGTGCCATTCTTTACTGGTTTTGTATCTAAAGATCGAATTCTTGGAGATGCGATTTATTGGGGAATGATGGCAGGACAGAATAAAGCTTTTGCAATCGTTCCGATTTTGGGATTTTTAGGAGCGATTTTAACTCCGTTTTATATGACTCGTATGATGTGTTTAATTTTCTTAGGTAAACCACGTGATCAACACGTTTACGATCATTGTCATCAAGAACACTTTAGCTTAACTCAACATCTGCCTTTAGTAATACTTTCCATTTTTACTTTAGGTGTGTTTTTTAGTGGAGCTCTCATTGGTGAATGGGTTCCAGTTTTTGGAGCAAAACAAGAGTGGTTTAAGGTTTTAATAGAAGCTCCGAATGTTAATAATTTTGTCGATACTATAAAGTCATCTTTTGGTTTCTCAGATTCGGTTACTTCAAGTATGAGCGTAACTAAAGCTACTTATACTCATCAATTAGGTTACTTTGGTCCAAATCCAGATGAGCATGGAGTCCATCAAGCGCACTTTATTGGAGCTATACTTTCAATATTTTTGGCAATAGGTTCTATTATTGCCTCTTACCTAGTTTATGTAAGAGGAATCACTGATCCAAATAAATGGGCTAATACATTTGCACCTGTCTATCGAACTTTAGTTAACAAGTACTATTTTGATGATTTCTACCTAGGTGTGGTTATTCAAAAAGGATTACTTGGATTCAATAAATTTTTAAGCTGGTTTGATATGGGTGTCTATGACCGAATTTTTATAGATGGCTGGGCAAAGGTAAATTTTTTCTTTGTTCGTTTAGCAGGTTGGTTTGATGACAAAGTCATCGATAGCCTTGTTGATTTAAACGGAATCATTGTCAAAATTTTCAATGTAATCTTTCGTAAACTTCAAACTGGGCGAATCCAGTGGTATTTAGTTGTAATGTTTTTTTCATTAGTATTTATAAATTATTATTTCCTATTATAAGGGGTTAAATTGTGCATGGTTTATTAAATTGGATTCTTTGGTTACCGATCATAGGAATGGTGGTTCTTTTATGTTTGCCAAAGGGTAAAGATCAAGCTGTTCGAGTGACTGCTCTGGTGACAACTCTTTTGACTTTTTTGCTGACCTTAGTTCTGTATATGAACTTTGATACTACAATCCCTGGAATGCAAGAACAGTTTAGTATTAAGTATCAATGGATTAAATTTTTTAATATCCACTATAGTCTAGGAGTTGATGGGATTTCTCTTCCAATGATTATCCTGACAGGTTTATTGTTCTTTATTTGTATTTTATCTTCTTGGACAATTACAAAATATGTGAAGGCTTACTTTGCCCTGCTTTTAATGCTCGAATCTAGTGTATTCGGTGTATTTATGGCTCTGGATTTCTTTCTTTTTTATGTTTATTGGGAAGTAATGCTGTTACCAATGTTTTTCCTCATTGGAATTTGGGGCGGAGAAAACCGAGAATACGCGGCCATCAAATTTTTTCTCTACACATTTTTTGGTTCAATTGTAATGCTAGTGGGAATTATTGCTCTCTATTATGCGACCGGAAAAGGTGTTGATTCATTTAACATCCTTGCTCTTCAAGGTGGTCACTTTGTTGAAAATACAATTTCAGTTTTTGGATCTACCTTTAGTTTTGAAAGAATCTTTTTCTGGGCTATGTTCTTAGGTTTTGCGATTAAAGTTCCTTCATTTCCTTTTCACACTTGGCTTCCCCATGCTCACGTACAAGCACCCACTGCGGTATCCGTTATTTTAGCAGGTGTTCTCTTGAAAATGGGAACTTATGGATTTTTAAGAATAGCGTTCCCAATATTTCCAAGTGCAGCAGTTGAGTACTCAACGGTTATTGCAATTCTTGGCGTTGTATCAGTTCTTTATGGTGCATTCTGTGCTATGGCACAAGCCGATGTTAAAAAACTTGTAGCTTATTCATCTGTCTCCCATATGGGCTTTGTTATGCTGGGATTGGCTTCAATGACAACAGCTGGTATGAACGGTGCAGTTTTACAAATGTTTAATCACGGAACATCTACTGCAATGATGTTTCTTATGATTGGTGTACTTTATGAAAGATCGCATCACCGATGGATTGTTCGTCCCGATGGAACTAAAGGTTATGGAGGACTCTATGCTCACATGCCAAAGTACACAACAATTTTTATAATCGGGATGTTTGCTTCTCTCGGTCTTCCAGGTCTTTCAGGCTTTATTTCTGAGGCCCTAATTTTCCTTGGTATTTTTAAGAAATTCACCACAATTACAGTTATTGCTGTCCTTGGTCTATTGATCGGAGCAGCTTACTTGTTGTGGATGTTTAAAAGAATGTTCTTTGGAGAAGCTGTGGAAGAAGTTAAGTCTTATACTGATATGAATGCAAGAGAGATTTTTTATATGATTCCTCTCTGTGTAGCGGTTATCGTTTTTGGGATATATCCATCTCCATTATTAAATATGATGAAAGAATCTGTTGGTTCACTTGTGAGTCTTTTAGGATCTTTCCAATAAGAGAGTAGAGAAATAGGTTAAAGAAATGTTAGAGCAATTACTATCACATTTAGGTTTTTACATTCCAGAAGTCTTACTTATCATCTTGATGTGTTCGCTTCTCTTTATTGAAGCTGGGTATGGTAGCAGAGAAAAAGGTAGAGTCATGGTTTACTATGCCGCCTTTGCTGGTTTGTTTCTAACCGCAATTATGCTTTGCTTGAACTTTGGCCATGATTCAATGTACTTATTCTCTAATGCTATTGTGATCGATAAATTTGGAACTTTAGCAAAACTTATAATGGTCGTCGGAACAGCTGCCACTTTTATTATTTCCTTAATGGTAACTGATTTTGAAAGAGAGCTTAAACCTGAATTCCTTATTATGGGAGTAGGTGTTCTTATTGGTGGAATGTTGCTGGTATCTGCAAATAACTTTCTTACGCTTTATTTAGGTATCGAAACGCTTTCAATACTTTCTTATGTTATGGCCAGTTTTAAGAGATCTGATTCTAGATCATCTGAAGCGGGAATCAAATATCTTCTTTATGGAGGAGTAACAGCGGGAATTATGTTGTTTGGATTGAGTCACCTTTACGGCGTTATTGGGTCAATTCAATTTACAGAAGTTTTTACAGTTTTAAAAACCGTTGAGGGAACCAAGCTTGCTTCTGTCTTAGCAGGATTTTTACTTTTCTTTGTTGGGATAGGATATAAAATTTCTTGTTTTCCTTTTCACATGTGGACTCCAGATGTTTACGAAGGAAGTCCAATTTCAGTGACTACCTTCTTTTCCATCGTTCCAAAAATTGCAGGTTTGTCTGCGTTAATAAGAATTACTAGCATATTTTTTGCTTCTAATAATGAATTGAGTGAATTCTGGGTGCTTTTTATTCATCTTATCGCAGTAGCAACTATGACTGTCGGGAATGTATCCGCAATAAAACAAGTATCTATGAAACGAATGCTCGCTTTTTCTTCCATAGGACATGTTGGTTTTATGTTATTGGGAATAGTTGTAATTGATACTGTTGGATATGGAGCGATTTTATTTTATTTATTAACCTATGTATTTATGACTTTAGTGGCATTCTATATTACTGCAATTTTGGAAGATTACTATGGGACTGATACAATGGCCTCTTTTAAGGGTTTAGTAAAAAAACATCCCTGGCTGGCCATCATAATGAGTTGTACTTTATTTTCCTTAGCTGGGATGCCTCCATTTTCTGGATTCGTGGCTAAGTTTAACTTATTAAGCGCAATCATAGACAAAGGTTACTTTTCATTAGCTTTTATTGCTGCAATCAACTCTGTTATTGCTCTCTACTACTACGTTATGGTTACGAAATATATGATCCTTGGAGATGTTGAGTTTTCAGAAAAAGCTAAGACTGTTAACTTTAACAATCAGTTAATTATATCTTTCCTCTTTTTTCCAATCGTATTTTTAGGGATCTTTTGGGAAAAGGTTTATACACTGGCCCAAAATGCAACAATCTTTTTACCATAAATTTATTAGTATAAATATTGAACTCTTTGTTTCTATTATATTAATTTATTTTATCATTTATTCTTTAGTTAAGTTTATTCTTCTTAATAAGCAAAATAGAATTGGTTCTTTACTAAAGTTAGATATGATTAATTACTTCTCATTTAAAGTAAAAACAAGTGAAGTATTTTATCTAACCTTTTTGATGATTGGATTAACATTCTTATGGTCAGTGCAAAATAAAGGTGAAGTAATTAGCTTTTTAGATAAAAGTACTTATTATTTATTTATATTCCCATTTTTTTTAATAAGGCATGCTGGTTAACGAAACAATATTAATTGTATTATTCTTGATTGGATTTCATCTTTTTTATAAAGTTGCTCTTTACGCATATGTAAAGCGGACGAGTGACTTTGAAGTTTTCACTAAGTTACACAAGGCAAAATCATATTCACGACCAGTTCTATTAAATCCACGTTTGATTAAGGATATTCAATTCTTGATTCTTCCTTTTCTTCTCTTTTTAATATTGAGCGGTGACGATATGAATCCATTAGTTTTGGTTTCTACTATCGGATTTTTTCTTTTTTCATATAGCTTTATTTCAAATGAAAAAGGACTCCAGATTAATATGAATTTAGTAATGCTTTCCATAAGTTTCTTAATTACTTATTCGATTTATTTGGTATTCAAATTAAATATCTTAGAGCAGTGTATATTTTTAATTTTGTTAGTCTATTTATCATTGCAAATTATTAATCATCAAATTGAAGCAGTTGAGAAAGTAGACTTTTATTTCTTTTTTTTTATAACACTTTTCCCAGTCATTAGTATAATTGTCCCGGCAGTTGGAGTTTATATTTTTCTAATAAAAATAGTAGTGCTCCTGGGACTCATTTTTTCTTTAGACGTATTGAGTAAAAAAGATTTAAAATTTTATCAATATACATGGCAAAGGGTGTTTGGATCGGCTCTTTTACTTGCATTCTTGGTAAGTAAATTGGAATTATAATGGTAATTATTAACATTGTATTATTATTATTCATTCTTATTAATAGTAATAAATTACTTAATAGCATCAGTCTTGGTGCTTTGGTAAGCATAAGTATTTTTCAAAACTCTACAAATGAATTTATTCCATTTTTTTCTTTTCTTGCAGGATTGATAACATTTATATCTTGTTTTATTTTTAAAGAATTAAAATATGATACAAAAAGTTATAAGAAAACAAGTAAGGGTCAGCAATCCCTAATTATCATTGTCTTGGTAATTCTTTCATCTCTCTTAGCTTTAGCTTTGTCTAAAATAAAAATCAATTCAAATCTAATTAATCTTAGCGCTGTTGATATGGTTTCATCAATTGAGTTTATATTAATTATTTTTGTTCTTTATATGATTGCACTTAAAAAAAAGAAGCCTGTTCATGATTGAGTTTGGCTTGCTTTTTTTAAATATTTTTTTCTTTTTACTTTTTTTGATTTTCAAACCGGGTAAATTTGTAATCACACTTAATTTGTTTTTAATTTTATTAATAAATATTTTGAACACGATTTCAATACAGGGACAAAGTTTTTTTATAATTATTTGCTCTTGTATGCTTCTCATCGTCTATACTCTTGCGAAGAAGAATCATCATGGTTAATACATATATATTATATTTTTTACCAATATTGATATTAATTATAGCCGCTAATATTAATCGATTTGAAAACTTAAAGTTAGATGAGAAGTATTGTAATCAAGTTGCTGTTGGTTCTCATATTGTTACAATGGTTTTTTATGCTTTTTTACTTTATTTCTTAAAGATTGATGAGCAACCCTTTAAGCCCTTTATTTTTAAAACTTCCTTTTTTATAGGTATATATCTACTAAATACAATATTTCTTGGTTTATTTTTCTCGATTAAGCGAAGTTTTAATTTGGTTACTTATGTTGGACTCGCAATTCTTATTTTTTCTTGTATTGATAGTTTTTATTTTAAAATTATTTTCTTAATGCTTCTTCTTAACTTAACATGCAGGAATTATTTTAATTTGATTTTGAGTAATATTGTTTTATTTCTTTTTGTTGGAGTTAGTGGATACTCAATAGTGACAAGTATTAGTATGTTAATACTTGTTATTAACTCCTTACTATCTTTGAGGAAAAGCACATATTTGCTTCCTGTAATTCACTTCTTGTTAGTTATAGTGGGGGTTATTGAATTTTTATCGATTAAAGATCTATATATTTCATTTTATTTTAGCCTTTTGTCTGTTGGTACTTTTTTTATCCTTTTGTTTAATCAACATTTCCAAGCGTTTGTCCCTCAGTTTTACTTTTTAAACCCCAATAAGCTGATCAATTTAGTAATCCAGGATAACGCTCAAGAAAGGATGCAATCTGCATTAGTACAATCAAAAGATAGTAGTTTGAGAAAATTAAGCTTTAATCTAGATTATGCTTATTTGTTCACTTTGCTGATACTTACAGTTTGCTTTTTGGTGAGTTATGAATAGATATCTTTTTAGCGACAATGTTTTAGTACTTATCTTAACGTCACTCTCTTTAATATTACTTTTATTTAACCGATTTTCTAAAAATCGGCTTTATCATGCACTTTTTTTTGTCAGGCATCTTTTTTTTCTAGTATTAATGATGTTTTCATTTTTTAAAGTTGAAATGAGTGAACTAGTTTCAATTCAGGTGCAAAATTTTTATCCAGTGTTATTTTCAGTTAACCAGGTTTACTTCACCGCATTTTTATTTTTATATTTTTGTTTTTTTGTCACAGGGGCTTTTCGAATAAGTAGCCTGAAGTGGACTTCTATACTTTTACTTTTTAGTGAGTACTATATAGTTTTTCAAAGCTTCTCATTCTCCTTGCTAGTTCTGATGGTTTTATTTGAAGGTTTTATAAAACTAAATTCACGTCCGATGCCTCAGTTGCAAGTTAAAATGTTTTATTTTGTATTTTCTCTTTTGGTTTGCCCAATTATGCTGTCAGACCTATCAATAAGTTTTTCTTCTTCGCTTATAAATAAAGAAATTTACTTAAGTTTGCTGAAATATTTTCTTGCACTTCTTCCTCTATTTTTCTTAAACTTCAAAGACAGCAACAAATCGGATCACATTATTTTAACAGTTTTGATTTCGTTATTTGTATTTACGGTGTACTATTTCGAAAAACGTTATCAGTTGTTGTTTAATGGCCTGACTTATAACAGATATGATTTAATTATAATTTCAGTATTATATTTTGTAAGGGTTTTAACTAAAAATGTAACTGATTTTTTTGTTTTTCCGGGAATGATATTATTTGCATTGGTTACAGATGTTAGTTTTGACTATTTTTCATTAGTTCTAAAGTTTTATGTATTAGTTTTTTTGGTTAAACGGTTTAGCTTTATACCTTTTAAAGAAACAGAATCTTTTATGTTAACTCAATTGCTATTTCTAGTTATTCCATTATTGGCGATTTATTATGAAGCTTCATTTTCTATATATATCATTTCTTTTACGATATTCTTTACTTGCTATAGCCTAAATCAGAAAAAGGTAAAATACCTATGACTTTAGTACTGTTAAAAGTCTTAATTCCTTTTTTTATAATTAATACTTTTTCACACTCAAAGTTGAATTTTTATAAATATTTTGTAATTTTCATTGGCTTGTTCTCTGTTTTTAATATTGATTTATCTTTAAGCTTGTTTTCAAGTGGATTAGATACTTTAAATATTTCAAATTTAGTAATTTATAAAAACTTTGTACTATTTGTTCTTTTGCTTTTTTTTGTAATGAAGGGAAAAGAAGGCGATTTTTTTGACAAGAGTCTGTTTTTACTAGAGTTTTATATCTTATCTTCAATTGAAAATTCGTATTTACTTTTTTCTCTGCTTGTCGTTTTCTACATTGGGTTTTTATTTAGCATAAAATTAACAATGATTGAGAGGCTCATTTATAGTATAGAATTTCTATTTTTCATTTTTCTATTTATTGTTCAATTCAGTGTTACATTCTCGTTGGGATCGAATTTATTTAATTCTCAATTTTTAACTTATCTTTTATTTGGTTATTATTTAGGTACAGTGTTTTTTCTTTTTAATAATCCTTTTAGTGGGGCATTTAAGGAAATAGGAAGTTCTCTATTAAAGATTATAATTCTTTTGAAAATAACATATTTTTTAAGGGAGCGTGGCTCTATTGATTTGGATCTCTTTTTAATTTTATCATCAGTAATGATTTTTGTTTCCTTTGTTTCGTCTTTGTTTTTTACATCATCCAGATTGGGCTTTGGTTCTTTAAACTTAATTCTTTCGAATAGCTTAATTTTTCTCTATATCGTCTATGGAACAGAGAATTACTTTTTTCTTGCTAGCCTTTTAGTTCTTTTGTCATCTTGGATTTATTATCTTATTCGAGCTCATAAAACTGTTTTATATGAGTTTTATGGTACAGTAATTATTATGCTGTTTGTTTTCACCATGTTTTTTTATTATCATGTGAATATAGAGAGTGTTTCATCTAGTTCAGATGTCTTTAATCTGTTTTATTTCTTTAGTGCTGTTTTTCATTCTTTAGTGTTTTTTAGTAATTTTAGATCAGTAGGAAAGTATGGCAGACATGTATAAAGTTAAATTAACTAATGGCCGCATCGTTGGGCCAATAGACTACAATCAAATTTATAAACTGATTGAAGAAGAACTCCTTAAGGGTGAAGAATATATACAGTCCTTTCCTTCTGGAGATTGGAATCTTTTGAAAAAGGTATTCTCTAAAGAGTTCCAGCAGATAATCAATAAAACGAATTATGATGAAGATCCGTTATTTGAAAAGTTGGATCAATTAAAAAAAGGTTTCCTCAAAAGAAATATTTTGAAAGAAGATGATACCTTTTTTATTGAACAAAGCGGGGAATCTAATGAGTTATCCGATATCGCAGAGTTGAAAGATGATGTTTCGTTAGAAGATAATTTCGTGGTCGATGAGGATATCTCTAAGAACGTTCTAGAAGATGACTTAAATCCCTTAGGGAATTTAAGTACCAAGGTTTTTAAAGAATCGGACCTTGTTGAAGATATAAAAACAAAAATAACTTACATAAATGATAAGACAACTATTGAAGAAATTGATGAAAATATTGAGGAACCGAAAGATGCGATAGTAACCGATTTAGAATTAGATGCTTCTAATAAATCTGTCGAACTTAACAATTCAAATGAGTTGATTTTGGATGAGTCTGATTCAAGTCCAGTGAGTATCGACAAAACAAAAATAATTTCTAAAAGAAAAATATTAAATATTGATAAAACTAAGGTTGTTAAAGCTAAGTATGCTTTTAAAAAGGAAGAGAAAGAAGAGAAAGTATTAGACCCGGATCAAACTGAGGTTATCTCTTCGAGTCGAGTAAAAGAAGCACTTGACTCTAATAAACTTAAGTCTAATGAAAGTTTAATTGACGAAAATGATCAAAAACTACTAAATGAGATTGAAGAAAAAGCTGCAAAGCCAGAATTAAGCAAAGTTAGGAAGAAAGGTAAAAAAGCTTCTTTAGGGCTAATCTTAGTAGTTGTTTTCGTCATAATCTTATTTTTTCCCACAGAAGACAAAAAAACTGATTTTGATTTAAAGCCTCTCAAGTTAACTTTTAGTTTTCCCATTGAAAAATCTGTATTAAATTCAAAACTCTCAGATGAATTATTTCTTCAGGGTAAAGAATTTTTCAAGCAACAAGGGAAGTTGAATGAGATTGCTTCAAGGAAGTTTTTTCATAGATCTCTAGAAGAGAATTATCAAAATAATCCATCTTTAGCTTATCTCTTAATAATTTACACTAAACATCATGATGAATTTAAGGATATTAAAGGTAACTATAATATTCTTCATAAAATGGCAGAAACATTAAAAATTAATAAATATGAGTCAGTTAATGCCTTAGCCTTATCGCATTACTATCATTCAATGGGGAAAAATACTGCTGCCATCTTTTTGATAAAAAATTTTTTAAAAGTTAAAAAATCTAATCCTAGTCGAGAGTTATTTGCTCTTTACTTAAAATTACTTTTGAAAGAAGGTGAGTTAGAATTCGCAAAAGATGTCTATGATAAACTACATGAGGATGAAGCAAGTAATCTTGAATCTTATTATGCGAAGATATTATATCAAAAATTTAACTCCTTGAACGAAGAATCATTCCAAACTTTAACGAAAGCTTTAAACAGTTACCCTTATGAATCAAAATTTGTTTTTGAGAAAATTAATCTTTATTTGCTTGAGAATGATATTAAAAATATTTCAGAGTCTCTGGATTATATAAAAAATAATATTCAAGATCTTTTTGTAAGTGATACCGCAAAATACTTCATGTATAAAGGTATCGTTAAGCTACAAAATGAAGGTGTAGCCCCTGCGCAAAAGTATTTTCAACAATCTTTACGTTTTCAAGATTCACCTTGGCTTAGAAGTAAGCTTAGTAATTTGAATGAATCTGGCTTTAAAAAGGAATCTTTATATAAAGATAATAAGATAAAAGATATTTTGAATAGATCAAAAATGATGAATAAATCTGGAGATTGGAATAGGGCTTTTAAATTAACTTCTGAAGCGTTATTAATTGATCAGTTTAATATTGATGCTAATGTCTATATGAATAAACTTTTATTATCTAGAAACCTGTATAAACAGACATTGATTAATTTACAAAAAGCGTACAAGGCGACTCCGAAGTCTGTGGAAATTAATGCAGCATTATTAGAAGCTTATATCAAATCTTATCAGATAAAAAATGCAAAAAAGTTAATTTCGACCATCACCTCTAGCGCATTTAAGGATAATTCTCTTTTTTATCCTCTATTTGCAATGTTTTATAGGAAGATTGGTGATTTAGATAATTCTCTTTATTGGTTAAATCAAGCTTTAGCCAACAATCCATTGGATGATATATCTTTAGCTAAGAAATCTGATTTGTTTCTTATTGGGAAAAAATTCGACAAATCAAAAGAGTTTTTAAATAAAGCTATTGAACTTAATCCAACTAAAATGGAATATTACCTGCAATATGCAAATATATTAATGGAGTACGACTCAATCGATACGGCCATAGGATATTTATTAAATTTACGAGAAACTAAGTTTCCCAACGACCCCACCATCAAGGGGGAAATAGGGATGTATTATTTGAGAAACGGTCAATTAAAATATTTTCGAGATATTAAGAAAGAATTGGAAAAAGAAATTAATCAGCCGAAGAATTTACATTTGTACTTAGTGAAAGTTTATCAAATTGATAATAACAATAGAAAGTTAATTGAGTCAGCAAAAAAAGTTTTAGAAATTGATCCTCTTGATATTGAAATTAAAGCACTATTGGCTAAAACGTATTTTGAAGCAGGAGAGGAAGATAAGTCTCTTAAAATGTTTAAAGAATTAGAAGATTCACTTGAGACTTATCCCAATGTTCAATATTACATTGGAAGGGGTTATTTTCTATTAGGGAATTTAGAGTCAGCCCTTGAGTATGCTAATAAAGAAATTTCTTTTAATCCAATGAATGACCTTGGTTATTTATTAAAAGCAGAAGTGTTTATTAAAAAAGAAAATTACAATGAAGCCGAAAATTCTTTTAAATTAGCTCAAAGATATAATCAAAACTCAATTGATGCAATTATGGGAATTGCAAATATTAATTTCAAGAGAGGTCAGTTTGATATTGCCTTAAGTTTGTATCAAAAGGCTTTAAGAATAGTAAAAACAGTTTCTAAAAAAGCAGAAATCTATAAGCTTCAGGGTGATGTCTATCGACAACTAGGACAAAGTAAGTTAGCTATTGAAAGTTACAGGTTGTTTCAAGAAATTGAACCTGATAGTAAGTACAATAGTGGTATAAATGACTTTATAAAAATGAGTCAATAGGATATAGATTTATAATTTCAAGTATTTAAAGGTCTAGCATGCATAATTTAAAAGATATTGAAACCAACCCCAATGATTTTAAAACTTTGATGACAAATCGAAATGATGATCCTTCTAAAATTGATGGGATCATTGATTTAAATAATCAAAGAAAGGATTTAATTGCGGTAGTAGAAAACTCTAAAGCAGAAATAAAATCTCTTTCAAAAGAAGTTGGTCAAATTAAAAAATCTGGTGGTAATGCAGATGAAATTATGCAGAAAGTTGCAGATATTAAAAACACTATCGTGGATAAAGAAGCTCTTTTAGGAGAGACTGAAAAAAATTTAAATTATGAATTAAGTGTCATTCCAAATATGCCTCAGGCAAATGTTCCGATTGGGAAGACTGAAGAAGATAATGTTCAGGTTGAAGTTTGGGGAGATATCCCAAAGTTTTCTTTTGCTCCTAAAGATCATCATGATATTGGGGTAGGCTTAGGAATGTTAGACTTTGAAGCTGCAACAAAAATAACTGGCGCAAGATTTGTTGTTTATAAAAGTGATCTTGCATTAATGGAGAGAGCTTTAGCAAATTATATGCTTGATCACCATGCTAAGCGTGGTTATGAGGAAATCATTCCACCGTTAATTGTCCACGAACGATCTATGTTTGGTACGGGTAATTTTCCAAAGTTTACAGAAGATGCTTTTAAAATAGATAATTTTGATTGGTACTTGATTCCCACCGCAGAAGTTCCAGTGACCAATATGAAAAGGGAACAAGTTTTTAATATTGATGAGTTTCCAATGAAGTACTGCGCTTTTACACCTTGTTTTCGATCTGAGGCCGGTAGTCATGGCCGGGATACGAAAGGATTGATTCGTATGCATCAGTTTAATAAAGTGGAAATGGTAAATATTGTCCATCCAGATGAATCAGAACAAGCTCATCGAGACATGGTGCAAAATGCGATGGATATATTAAAAGACTTAAAACTGCCTCACCGAAACATGCATTTATGCTCTACAGATATGAGCTTTGCTTCCACATCGACCTTTGATTTAGAAGTTTGGCTGCCTGGTCAAAGCTGTTATAGAGAAATCTCCTCAATAAGTAATTGTAAAGACTTTCAAGCTCGTAGAGCAGGTATTCGCTATAAAGACCAGAAAAATCCAAAGCAAAAACCTCAATTTGCTCATACATTAAATGGATCTGGCTTGGCCGTTGGTCGTACTTTAGTGGCAATTTTAGAGAATTATCAGCAAGAGGATGGATCTGTAATAATTCCAGAGGTCCTGCGTCCTTATATGAGAAACAAAGAAGTTATAGCTAAAAATAAATAATTTTCGATTGGATCTATAAAAAGCACCCAACTATTGACTTTCATAGACAAAACTAGCCAATTATGCTTTAATCATCATTCGCGATTAACTGTTGGAAGATTGGCCGAGTGGTTGAAGGCAGCAGTTTTGAAAACTGCCGTACGTTCACGCGTACCGGGGGTTCGAATCCCTCATCTTCCGCCATTTTTTCTGCATTTCAATCTTGGAGACGTGGGTGAGTGGCTTAAACCAACGCCTTGCTAAGGCGTCGAACGGGCAACCGTTCCGAGAGTTCGAATCTCTCCGTCTCCGCCATTCCCAAAAAAATTCATCATCTTCGGCGTCATAACTGCGATTCAGGATCGGTCACGTACAAATGTACGATCCCTCTCCTTCACTTGTTATTCCTAGAGAATGATGGATTTTTTAGAGAATGGAATAATTATTTTGGAAAACTTTTCGTCGCCTACATACACTCACTCTCTGCGGAGTACCTTCGTACACCTCGCTCGTTCGGTATTTGACTCCTATAATTTTCTCAAAATTATTTATGAATGGTAGCAATTGAGATTCGAATCGTAGTGAACGGCATGCCAAAGCATGCTGAACGAGCTGGATGCGAGTGAAAGTGAACGGAGGAGAGCCTACGCCATGAAGGAGCTAGAGGCGACTGAGTAAAGTAGGAGAATCTCTCCGTCTCCGCCATTCCCAAAAAAATTCATCATCTTCGGCGTCATAACTGCGATTCAGGATCGGTCACGTACAAATGTACGATCCCTCTCCTTCACTTGTTATTCCTAGAGAATGATGGATTTTTTAGAGAATGGAATAATTATTTTGGAAAACTTTTCGTCGCCTACATACACTCACTCTCTGCGGAGTACCTTCGTACACCTCGCTCGTTCGGTATTTGACTCCTATAATTTTCTCAAAATTATTTATAAATGAGTTGCCCTCACTTCTCTAAAATAAAAATAATAACTTACAACCTCAAGATTGAGACATAATTGACAAGGTTTTCCGTTTTATTCTAGTTCTTCTATAGCACCCATTTTTCAGAAAAGAGGACTCTATGCGTAATTATTTATTCTTAATATTCCTTTGTCTATTTGGTTTGGTTTCATGTGGAAAAAATAATGAATCAGGTACCTCTAGCAAAGATGATGATGATATTTCTAACGATGGAACTAATGTGAACCAACAAAATGTTCAAGGTATGCATTTTGATTGGGGAAATGTTCCTGCTCAATTTGATCCTCATGTGCATAAAGAAGAATTCGACTCTAGAGGATTAACGAGACTTAATTTAATGATCATAGGAATTGAAAATGCAATTCAAGTCACCTTCTCTAATCATCTTGTCGATAGAGGAGTCATTGAGTTTTATCGGGCAAGGAATGGTGAGGGATCGTTTGGTACCATTCGTTTTCGTGAGAATTATAATAATTTAGATGTAATGAATTATACTGGAAATACTGCCTATCAATGTTCTAGTAGAGTTTATCAGCGTCAACTAATTGAACTTCAAGGCGCTTGTAATTTGTTTATCAGAATAACCCTTCCTGCTTCATCTCAAATAGAGATTTACAGTTCAGGAAGGATTTTTTCAAAAAGATATTCACCAATGGGGTTTGATCAATTGATGGAGCGATTAAACTCTGGTTTTAATCAAGATAAGTTTGAAGCCATTGAAGAATATATTTCGAGTTATCGGCAAACAGATAGATCTTTGTCCTTATCTTCTTTTCAATTGGAAAAAATATTAAAGAAATTTACCTTTACGGATGATTTTAAATACAGTGCTTTGATAGAGCTATATTCATATGTCTTGGATCAGAGAAATCTAGAACAAGTTATAAATAATTCTTTTTCATTCGCTTCTAATCGAGAAAAAGCAAAAAGAATGGTAGGTATATCTTAAATTTATAAATCTACTGCGATAAAAGCTGAGATTTTAGGACTGAAACCGCCAATGTTTTGTACTTTATCAAGTCCAGCTAAACCACCAAATGAGATGAGCTTGGTGAATTGATGAGTTAATCCAATGGAAGATCCAAAAAGGGAATAGTTATCAAACTTATCTTCAGCATACCCTTGGTTGAATTCAACAAATAAGTCCGTTTTACTTTTATAAAAAGTATATCTTTGGAGAAGTTGGAGAGTATGCCCAACCTCAAATTCGTTTCCGCTTAATGTGGTAGTGGCCCTTAAGCCTAAGTCCCAGCGATCAGATAAGTGGTAAAGTGAACTTGCACCCGCAGAAGGAGAATTGGCATTCTCTATGGCCTGAGCTGTTATACTGGCTTCAAACCGCCAAGGTTGAGATTGCTCTAACTTTAAAGTATCTGTGATGATTTCATTTTTATTATTTGCATATAGAATATTTGTAAGGATAAATAGTGAAAATAATATTGTTTTCATAAAGTAGCCTTTTGAGGAATGAATAAAAATTTTATTCTAGACTTGATAAAAAGGGTATGGAAAGAAAAAAGATCCAAGGTTTTCCCACGTAAATTTTAAATTAGTTATTTCAAGAGGTTTTTGACTTAAATATGTAATAACTGACTATGTCAATTTTTAGATTTGTGCAATTTATCTGAAAATTTGCTGAAGATCCTTTATTGGATCGCCGATTAATATCCTAGATTAGTTATTTTTTGGAGAAAATATATATGCCGAGGGTTGAGGTTTTAATTGCGAAAATTTTTGCTTCTTTTGATACAGAAGTTTTAGCAATAAACTCAAGTGACTACAGCGTAGTATATCGAAATGATAATTTTCTTGAAACTTTTTCTCAAGAAAAGAGTTTCTCTAGTTTATTAGATTTTCTTTCGGAAGAGAAGAAAAGTGAACTTGAGCAATTGAATTCAAAAGAAAGTCAAAACTCTGAAACTCCACTTTCTAAGTTCTCTTTTGAATATAAAAACTATAAGTTTTCTCTATTTAAAACCAATATCGATAATGAAAGTTTTTTAATCGCGACAAGAACAGAAATAAAAAGTTCTGAGGATTCTATTAAATTGGTGGAGTCAATTTTAGATTCATTACCAGGCGGTGTTTTTTGTAAAGAATATAGTACGAGCCCAGGAAGATTTGTTTACTGGAATAAATCTGCAGAAGTGCTTTGGGGATTAAAAAAAGATGAAGTTATTGGAATGTCAGATTTTGACTTCTTTCCAGATAATGAAGCAAAACTTTTTCAAGATGCTGATCTTAAAACAATTAGAGATGAAAAAGAAATCTTTATTGAGCAAGAGCAAGTTACTTCACCAACTTTAGGAGAAAGGTTAGTTAAGACTTGGAAGGTCCCCTTAATCGTTGGTGAAAGAAAATATTTATTAGGTGTCTCTCACGATATTACTGAAAAAGTAAAACTAGAGGGTAATCTTGAAAAAGAAAAAGCTCGAGCTTTTAATGCCTCTCGATTAGCGAGTATAACTGAAACTTGTGTGGGTATTGCCCATGAAGTGAATAATCCATTGGCAATTATTCAAGGCTTTAATCGAAAAATACAAAAAAATGCAGAAAAGCAAGAAGATGAAAATACTATAAAGATTACAGAGAAAATTGAAGAAAACGTTAAAAGAATTTCTTCTGTAATAAATGGGATGAAAAAACTTTCCCGCGATGCTAGCAATGATCCCTTTGAAAATAAATCAATCGCTGAAATTGTAGAAGAGGTTAAAAACTTAACTGCAACAAAAAGTAAAATTACTGGAGTGGAAATAACGTTTGATTATAATGAACATCAAGAAACAGTGGTTGAATGTCGTCAATATCAAATTGTCCAAGCTTTGGTGAACCTAGTTCAGAATGCCATTTATGTAAGTGAAGAAAAAGGTGATATGTGGGTTAATTTTGTAGTAGAGCAATCTTCTGATAAAGTTAGTTTTCGCATCGTTGACCCAGGAATTGGTATTCCAGAGCAGATTTTGAATAAAATTTTTAACCCTTTTTTTACAACAAAAGAAATAGGTCAGGGAACCGGGCTTGGCTTAAGTATTAGTCGAAGTATGGTTGAACAGCATGGCGGCAAGCTTGATTATTCCCTTCATGATGGACATACTAGCTTTATAATAACTCTTCCCCTGAACCAGGCTGCTTCGGCTGCTTGAAAAGGTTAAAAATGAGCATGAAGTCTATTCTCTTAATTGATGATGAAGTTGAGTTGGCTGATTTAATGGCCGATGAATTGAGAGAAGCAGGTTACAATTGTTTTACAAGCTATTCTGTGGAAGAAGGTATTAAACGAATAAATGATAATGAAAGTTATCATGTCGTAATCACTGACTATAAAATGGCTTTTGGTGGCGCTGAATCTATTATTAACAGTTGTAAGAAGAATAGTAGCGATTCAAAAATTATTGTGGCCACAGGAAACTTAGACTTAGAAGAAAAGTCAGTGAAGGAAGTGGGAGCAGACTATCTTTTTGTTAAGCCCGTTGATTATGACAAATTATTAAAAGTACTTGAGACTCTCTAACTTCAAAAAAAATATGTAATTTCAAATGGTTAAGTTTTTCTTTACCTCCAATTTATTGAATATCAAAATTTTTCAGCGCATACTTGTAATAATTTTTGATCTTATGCACTAATTATTAACAAGGAGACATTAGTCATGAAAAATGAAAATTTAAAAAGTCTAGTTCAGAAAACACTTTTGGTTGGAGCCCTTACTATTACAGCCGGAGATTTAACTCCTGGAAGCTGGCAAGCCCATGCTGATCATCATGAGGAAAATACTGAAAAAGCAGCTGATGGTGAAATGAAAAAAGCTGAAAGTAAAGGTGAAGCTCATGCTTGTGGAGAAGGTAAATGTGGCAACAAGAAAGATAAAGGTTCTGAAGGCTCTTGCGGTGAAGGAAGTTGCGGAGATAAAAAGAAAGAAGCGAAGTAAATAATATAAACAAACAGATTTAGTATCCCCATGATTAATAATAATTAATAATGGGGATTTTAATTATGAAACAAAAATATTTAGGTATTGGCATTGGCGTTCGCCGAGCTCATTTTGAGGATCTGCTAGCTGATAAAAGTTTATCCGACTGGTTTGAAATTGTGAGCGAAAACTACTTAACCATAGGTGGAAAGTCTCGTTACGTAATTGATACCTTGGCGAAAAATAGACCAATTGTTGCGCATGGTTTGTCTTTATCTCTTGCTTCTGCCAAAGACCCTGATAAGAATTATTTAGATCTGCTCAAAAAGCTTGTTCACGATTTAGATTGTCCTTGGTTTTCGGACCATTTGTGTATTTCTGGAGCACATTCTGCAAATTATTATGATTTAATTCCGCCGTTGAGAACAGAAGAGTCGTTAGAAAAAAATATTCAGAAAATTAATTATATAAAAAATTATATTCAAAAACCTTTTGCTATCGAGAACATTAGTCATTATGCTGAATCAACTCACAATACGATTGATGAAGTTGATTATATAAATCGATTGGCAGAAGAGACCGACTCCTTAATATTATTGGATATAAATAATGTTTACGTGAATTATTTAAATCATAACCTTGATGCTAAAGATTATCTTTCTCGAGTTAATGCTGATCGTGTGGTTCAGTTTCATCTTGCTGGACATTTCCAAAGAGAAGATATTGTTATCGATACACATGGAGAAAAAGTTTGTGAAGAGGTGTGGAGTTTATATGAATGGTATCTTAAGAAAGTTAATCGGCCCATTTCAACATTAATTGAATGGGATCATTCATTACCAAGTTACAATGCTTTAAAAGAAGAAGCAGAGATAGCTCGAAAAATAGTTCAAAAATTATTTGGAAGTATTCATGAAATTAGCTGATTATGAAAAACTTTGGTTTGAATCACTTAATCAAAATATTGATAATTCTAAAAAGCTAGGAATTCCCTCTGATCGCTTAAATCTTTACCAAGACTTTGTGAGGAATCACTATATTGGTGCTTTAGAAAAAATGTTCCCACGCATTGAGGAAGTCTTATCACCGAATTGGGTCGAATGGAGCAAGCAGTATTATGAAATGTATCCCCCTCTCCATTTTGAATTAAATTCACTTACTCTAAACTTCAGCAACTTTATTAAAGGTCTTGTTGATAAGGGAGATTTGCCAGAATATATCATTGAATTAGCAGAATATGAATTAGGCGAGTTTTTTATTTATACTTCACCGGAAAATTATTACCAAGAAATAACAAATGAAGAATCTCTCTGGATTAATAAAGCATCAAAAATATTTGAGTTTCAATATCGAATAGGAGAATGGGTTAAGGCAATGGATGAGAGTTTAATGGCAAGAGAGAGTAAGCCTGAAAAAGTATCGAACATATTGGCAATAACTCGTGATAATAATAGTTTTTTATGTGTTATGAGTTCTTTGAACGAGATAGATGTAATTTTAGTTGAACTTTTAAGAAGAAGCGTCCTGAAGGTCGATGAATTAATAGAAGAATTTTATTCCATAGATGATAATCTTAAACAATTTGATCAAAATTTGTTAAAACAAAGAATCGATTTTTTAAAATTACAGAAAATTATTTTATAGGAGATGTGAATATGAAATGGTTATTATTGGTTTTATTTAGTTTTAGTGCTTTTTCAGCAGGAGAAATGATTTATTTAGATACTCAGGAATCTAAGATTGGTTTTAGTATTATTAAGTTTAAAATTGGTGCTCCAGTCGAAGGAAACTTTGAAAATATTTATGGAGAGGCTACATATGACTCTGAGAAAGGAACTATTAGCAATGTAACTGGGATCGTCTTTGCTCCTTCAGTTAACACAAGCCAGGCAAAGAGAGATCGCCACCTAAGAAACTCTGACTTCTTCGATGTCTTGAATACTCCGATGATTAAGTTTGAAAATAAGGGAGAGACTAAGTTAGATGGCGAAGTGAAGTTAAAAGGTGATTTTACCATGAGAGGAGTTACTAAATCTCTTACATTAAACATGAAGGTAAATAAGAGAAATGATAAAATGGTTGAGCTTGAAGGTGAAGGTAAAATTAATCGGTTAGATTATGGTGTAAGTTGGAATAGTGCTCTAGAAAAATCCGATTGGAAAAAAGTTTTAGGAATATTGGGTAAAACAGTTTTAGATGAAACAGTTACTATAAAGGTAAAGTTTGTTGCTAGAGTTCCTTAGTGGTTTATTGGTTTGGGCGTAGAGAAGTTCTTCGCCTTACCAGCGATTAGTCACTTCTTTCGCAGAATATCGAATTTTACAATCATTTAAATTAAATTGTTTTTCAAACTCAATGCTCAATTCTTCTTCACCATTAATATTTGTGAACTTTAAGTTCCAATAGGATTTTCGCTTGTCACTGTTTTCTTTTTTTAAATAACTTTTTCTAAATATTTTTAATCTAAAATCTTTTCTGTAATCAGCTGTTTCTGTTTGCCCATCTTTTAAGATCAGATGAACTATTTCTATTGATGAGATATGCTTTCCTTTATGGAAGTTTCTTTGCATAAGGCTTTCTTCTTTATTGAACATTTCAACATTACTTTCAAATTTATTGAACGATTGATCTTTTGAAATATCATTCTCGTATTCTAGGCTTGTTAACTTCTCAGCATCTTCTTCAGAATGAGTGCTCATTCGAAAGGAAGTTATATCTTCAATTGAATGTGAAAATGAATAGTCTTGAAAGTTTCTAATTGAGTTTTCATAGAAAGAAAATGATTCTCCAAAATTATTTGAACATTGGATATTGGTATAAGAGTATGCTCCAAAAGAAAGGATTAGGGCGATAAAATTAATGAAGGTTTTCATAATTGCTCTTTTTAAACTAGGTGTTTTCAATAGCTTAATTAAGTTTTGAGTATTAGACAGAGTAAATGTAACAATTTCAGGATTAGGGTGAAACTCTCTGAAATCGCTTTCGGATAAGTGTGAATTTCTTTGAAATCGCTTGGAAAAACTTTAGTAAGAGATAAGAAAGCTTTGTTAAAAATTATCTTTAAACAAGGATTAATTCATGAACTTTCCAATGGTTTTTTTATTTAGCTTCCTCTTTTCTTTAGAACTATGGGCTCAAGTGCCAATTACACAGCAAGATGTTACCTTTGGATATAATGGAGCATTCGGTGATGGGACTTCTTCCGTTGATGTAGCTGATGTTTATGCTACTTGGTCAGTAACTGAAAATAATAAAATTTGGCTTGATGCGGATGCAAGGTTTAATTTTTACACCAAAAAAGCATTTGATACACCAGCTGTAGGAAATAATAAGTATATCCTTGGAGTGGGAATGCCAGTTTACGCTAATGAAGATAGAACAGAAATCGTAGGACTCTTTATTACCGGTGGTATGGTGATGGATCAAGGAATCGATTACTCATACATGGAATCCCTTTTAAATAACCCTGATGATATTGAAACTTTTAGACCAACCATTTCTCCTCGAATTGTCTTCTTTAACCGACAAAACAGAGTTGATTTTCGTTACGGGCATATCTTTCTTAAAGGAAAAAATGCTCACCAGTTTAATGCTAGGTTAGTTCGCGATTGGGGTAAATTTATTAGTGGTGCTAAATTTAATAGCTTTCTGAATCCTGCAACAGGAAACCATTTCCATGACTTCGTTGTAAGTTCAGAAATTAAGATCCTTGATGATCGATTTAGAGCAGGAGTTCAAGCCGGTGTCATGCAAAATCAATTTTATTATGGATTTACTGTGCACGGGAATTGGTTGAAGGTTCAGACTGAATAAGTCCTAAAATCTTATTGTTTAAATTGGCAAAGTTTCTCAGAAACAAATTCTCGATAGGTAGGTGTTTTGTAGGTTATGGTTCTACACTTTCCTTGAATGTCACAATCTGAATCAAAACGGCAGTACTTATTAGTGATTTCACAATTATTTTTAAGGCATTGATATGTTCTCATGCATTCGCTGTCTTTTTCACACTTCTTAGACTTTGAGTAAGTTTTGAGAATTTTGGCCCGTAAAACATCTCTTTCGAGCGCCATTTTTTTTTCTTTTTCTTTTGCCCTATCAACTCGTTTATTATGCAGATTAAACTCCCTAAAGCCTGTTTCATAGGCGTCTTTAAAGTTAGGGTCGAGTTCACTACAAGCTTTGTTTTCAGGGGCGCCTTTTAACCCCAAGTCGAAATTTTTCTTGAAAGTGCATGTTTGAGTTAGAGCTTGTTTATGAGCTTCATTATATTTATCTTCTTCGACTGTTACCCCATGCTCTTTACAGTCACTTTTATATTTTTCGATTAATGATCTTCCATCCCCATTACTTGCATCTTCTTTACCTTGATTTGCCCAATTGATATTTTTGCAATCTTTTTCACTGACACTAGAGCATGATGAGAATATTAAAATGAGGAAACAATAAATTGGGGATAACTTCATAAATTAATCTTCCTTAATCCTGACTGAATTAATTGGTTAAACTTAAATTATTAATTTTATTTTAACCAAGTTGTCCTTTAGTTGTCATATTTCCGAATTTCGTTAACATTTTATTAAGTAAAGTATTTTAAGGAGCTCACTGTGATTAATAAGAGAATTGTATGCTTTTTATTGTTTGGTTTTTTAAATTTGTCTTTTACTAAGACAATAATTATTTCTGACTTTGATGATACGATTAAAAGAACAAATGCTGGTTCAATTGTTCCCATGATTTTTAACTCAACCATGACTAAAAGAGTCTTTTGGGGGATGCCTACTCTTTATAAAAATATGATCAAGAACGAAGATGATCGTTTATACATAATTACGGGTTCACCAAATATTGTGCGAAAAAGAATATTTAAATTGTTAAAAAAGTATAAAATTAAATTAAAATCAAAGAAAGATCTAATAACCCGTCATTTAATTAAAGAAAAAAATACAGCAAAGTATAAAGAAAAAAATATTCGCAAGATTATTACAAAGAATGGTCGAAATGGAGTTCGCTATATTTTTGTGGGTGATAATGTGGGAAAAGATCCATTTGTTTATAATCGGGTTAAAAAAAGTTTACCGAATGTTGATATCAGTATTTATATCCATAAAGTAAAACCTGAAGAGAAATATCCCGGAGATTTTAATTATTATTATTCTTCCTTAGGGTTAGCGAGCTATATCGCAGAAGAGAGTTTGTTCAGCAAATTAGTGAGAATTTTCCGGCAATCTTTGAGGAATATTAAACTTAAGAGAGTTTTTCCAAAATACAGTGTGTGTCCTTCTCCTTATAAGATTAGTAATAGCCGAGGGCATGATTTATCTTCAATCGAATTTTGGATTACTCGAAAGTGTGAAGAACGAAATGGTAAAAATGGATAAAAGTAATCCGCGCTATGAAATTATTGATTGGCTAAGAGGAATTGCTATCATTATGATGGTGGTGTTTCATTTTATTTATGATTTAAAAGTTTTGGATATTTATCATCATAAAATTCCTTTCCTTCCGTTTCGTATTTATAACATATCTATTGTAGCGCTTTTTTATTCTGTGGTTGGACTGAGTCTATGTGTGCTTCACACTTCGGGAGTAAAGTGGAACAAAGTTAAAAAACTTTCTATTAAATTGGGGATTTCATCACTTATAATTACGGGTGTTACTTATATTGCCTTTCCCTTTTCATTTGTTTATTTTGGAACCCTCCACTGCATTTTGGCCGGATCTTTGTTGGTTTTACCCTTAATTCATCGTCCGAAGTTATGCTTTATCATTTGTTTACTCGTCACTTTTTTTGTTTTTTATCTAGAAAATGAAGCTTATTATTTTCCGATTATAAAAGGATCTGTTTCAATGGATCATATTCCAATCTATCCATTTGCTGCGTGGATATTATTTGGTGTTGTTCTGTATCATTTCAAAATACATACTTACTCAATACCGATTAAATTTTTAAAAAAACGCCTTATTATTTTGGGAAGACATTCGTTTGTCATCTATCTTGTTCATCAAGCCATACTTTATCCACTTCTCTATGGTGTAAAATGGCTAATAAATCTCTAGAACTTCGACGACGTTAACCATCGTTTGGGTACCATTAACAACTGCTTGCTCCTGAGAAAAACGTCCTCGAATATTTAATTGGTGGTTTCCTGGTGGGAGAGTGATTAGATAGTTCTTTATACTGGCCTTGGTATTATTACTAACATAATACTTTTTTTCACTGATCATGATGTATGGGGTTGCAGCAGACCCTGTAAAATTATTACCCTCTAAACTTTGATCAGGTACTGAATAGGCAATTTGCATACTATTTGCTAAGCCCTGATCAGATGTTTCTGCATCATCTTTGGCCAAATAGCGTACTTTCCTCTGTGGCCCGCAAGAGGAAATAATCATTAATAAAAGGAAAAAGCTTATCTTTCTTATCATTCTAATTAGCTTGTCGGAAAATCTTATCAAGTTATTTAAATAAATATTTTTTGGTTAGAATACTGGACTATAATACTTTGATAATGAAGAATATTTCAGCACTTATTTTAGCTACTTTTATTTGGGGTAGTGGTTTTGTGGCCACGCGGTGGACTTTAGTCGATTTTTCTCCTACCTGGTCTAATAGCTTTCGCTTCCTCTTTGCAGGAGCCATTAGTTTTCCAATTCTTTTGCTTTTTGATCGAAAGCTTCTGTTTAATCGTAAGGTTTTGATTTGCTCTTTGTTTCTCTTTTTGGGTCTTCAGCTCCAGACATTTGGAATTGCGTATACCACAATTGCTAAAAGTGGTTTCTTTACGGTTATGTACTCAGTTTTTACGCCAATATTTTTATTACTCTTTTTTAAGCAAAAAATTCGTGCTGCTTTTTGGTTTCTACTAGGTCTTTCTCTTTTGGCAATAGCCTTGATCTGTGACTTTTCATTAGAAAATTTTAATGCTGGAGATGTGCTTATAATAATCTCTGCGATCTTTTTCTCACTTCATATAATTTCAGTTGATCGTTTAGCCCATGAATATAACAGCTTTACTTTTAATTTGGGTCAATGTTTTACCGTTGGAATTATTGGATTAATTTATGCTCTTTTTACTGAGGGAGTTCCAAGTAATGATCCATTTCGTGGATGGGGAGACTTTTCACAAATGAGTCCAGTAAATGGGTTTTTAATTCTTTCGATCTTTAGTTCTATTATTGCATTTGGCTTACAAAACTACTCACAGAAAAAAATTAAAGCTCATATTGTAGGTTTAATTTTCTTGTTAGAGAGCTTTTTTGCCGCAGGACTAGGCTATCTATTATATAATGAAACCCTTACCCAAACGGCGTTGATTGGTTGCTCTTTATTATGTTTAACCATAATCCTAATTCCAAAATTAACTAAATTTAATAAACCGGTGCCTGCTTAAAGAAATTCAAATCTTTTATCCCATTTATTTAAGGCTTCTATTTCATCTAAGGATATAAAATAATATTCTGGAAATTGATTTGGGTACATCTCAAGAATACGATCATATTTCTTGTCTTCGAATAAATTTCTTCCAGAAATTGCAACCAGAAGATAACGAACGAGTTCAGCGGAGTTTATTTTAATATCATGAAGGAGAATAACGCCACCTTGCTTTCTTTTTATGGCATTGAGATAACCTGTGGCACAAGTTAAAGGAGTTAGTTTTTTTCGCCAGCAATCCCAATCAGCAGCATCTGCTAAATATTTTTTTCCTTGAGTATCTCTTCGATATATAATTTGACCGCCAATATTCCAAAATAATGGTCCAATATAGTTTTTTAAATCTGGGTGTTCATTATAAATCCCAGCCAAGAAGGGCGCCCAGTTGCCAAAAGGAGCCCGGAAGTACCATTTTTTATTTATGTCATTCACTTCAGGTAGGAAGGGAATGATCTTTTCATGAGTAATAATAAGTTCCTTAAGGGCCGTTTTTTTATCTATTTTTCCACTACTTGATCTAAGTCGAGCGAGTTTGGGATGAGTTAAGGTATGATTAGCAATAATATGATCTTCATCGATCATTCTTTCTAGTAATTCAATATTGTTTGTTCCTAACTTTTCCCCAATGAGAAAAAACGTTGCGTTGACTCTAAAGTTATCATTAGCGTAGAGTTTTAGTGAGTCTAATATGTTTTTAGTAACTTTTGCTGTTGGTCCATCATCAATGGTAAGAACTAATTGTTTAGTCTTTTCCAATTCAAATTTATAAATGTTTTTTGGATCGAAAATGTCGAACCCTTTATTAGGATCAAGCCATTGACCAAAACTAAAACTGGTGTAAATGAAGAACAGTAAAAAAGTTTTCATAGCAGATCCTATTTTAAATTGCTATTGACTAGGTCAAAGTTTAATAAATATTCATAATTAGTTTGATTGAACTGAGCACCACTTAAAGTTGAATTGCTGTTGATCGAGTCTAGATTTAATTGATATTTTCCCAAGTGATGAGGGGTGAAAATAATATTGCTATTTTTAACTGATAGATCAATATTGTTTTTCAACTTTTCAAGCTCTATATTGCTATTGGAATAATCTATTTTAAGATTAAGATCCTTTGGAAATTGAACTTGGCAGGAAGATTCACTGGATAGGCCATTACTACGACCTCGAATATTGAAATTAATTTTATCATCTTCATTTTTTAAAAAATCTGCTTCTTTTACATGCTTGCAATCCCATTTGATACTATCGCTGTTAGTTTGCTTTAAAGCTAAGTTTGCTTCTCCTCCGTTAAAAAGGAGGGTTTTAACTCCAGGCGAAAGTGAGATTTCTCCTTGAATGAGCTGTTTTGGTGTTTTAATTTGTGGCGTATCTAAATCATCATCAATGGAAGAATCAATTTGAATATCAAATGACTTCTTAACCACACTATCACCCCAATTCTCAAAGAATGGGACAACTTTTTGAGAAAAAAAGAAGTATATAAATAAACTGCTTAAGATAATGACGGTTAAGCACCCACGGAAGAAGAGAGTAGCGGGATGAGTCGGTTTTTCTCCTAAGCGAAAATCCTGTCCATGTGTATATAGATAGAATTGAGCTAACTTATGAGGGGGCGGGAGTTTTTGCAATATTTGCTGATCATTTCGAAATTCTACATGTTGTTTCATGTCTTCTTGAAATTTAGCAATAATTTGATTGCGCACGTGCTCTGGGGCGTCAATATGCTTTTCAAAATGTTGTTGATAGATTTGTATTTTTTTGGCATTCATTTGCAGACAACTATAGAATATTTTTTACTGTTAATATAGTCCTAGGTTTGGAAATTAAGGAAAGGAAGACAACGATGAGTCTATTTGATCAAGTTAATAAAGATGTAATTGCAGCGATGAAAAGCAAAGAAAAAGAGAAGCTCGAGGCTCTTCGTTATCTTAAGAGTTTATTTATGACTAATAAGACTTCTGCAACGCCAAAGGATGAAGAATCAGTTTTGATTAGCCATGTTAAGAAATTAAAAGATAGCTTAGTGCACTATCCCGCGGACTCAGATAGCGCTAAAAAAATAGAGCAAGAAATCATTTTTATTTCAGAGTATATGCCGAAACCGTTCACAGAAGATGAAGTGGTATCATTGATTAAAGAAATTATATCTTCTTTGGATAATCCTCAATTCGGCTTAGTAATGAAAGAGCTTTCCGGAAAGATCAAAGGTAAGTTTGACGGTAAAAAAGCTACTGACTTAGTAAAGTCTAATTTGGGGTCTTAAAAAAGAAGCGATATAAGATTGAAAAAGAGCTTCTTTCGTTGCTTGATCCTGCATTTTAGGTTTTTTTGAATCATCTCTTATTCCATTGGTTTTAATGTAAGATTTAATAGAATCGCTTATGCCCTTAAAATGTAATATTTGGGCAAACTCATGAATCCATAACTGCTTCTGCATTTCTTTGGGTAACTTTGACTCTGAAATCATCCCGGCCTCTGCTGATTCAACTTGATGGTTTTTATCTATGTAATTTGCTAAGACACTAAAATACCAGCAGGAATACTGCTCAGAGTAACTGTTTATATAATCATCGACAAAACGATTTCTAATCTCAGTTATTTGCTGATATTCATTTTCATTGAAAACAACAGAACTCTTATTTTCAAGTGCTTTTCTAAGTATGGGTAAATTATTTCTGACATAATTTTCTATTTGATTGGGGTGATTGCCAGTTAAACGATCATTATCTTTATGATCTCTAAAAAAACTAATAACCGCTTCAATTGCCTCTTCATCAGTTAAGAGTTTTTTATTTCTTTTCAGCTTCTTTTTTTGTTTTTGGCTTAAAATTTGATCTAGATTATTAGTGTATTTTGCATCAAATGTTTCATCTCCTAAAAGAGTTTCACCTTCACCTTGGCGATCAAAAATTACATCTAATTCAAGATCAGCAAGTAATTGATCGTAAAAAAAGTAGTGTTTGGTTTTCATTTTTGGAATAGACTGGTTGAGAGCACCGTCCTCCGCACAGACAACAATCCCACCACCATTTCCGGCCTTTCCTGCTGAGAAAAGATTTTGCGAAATAAAAAATAAAGTAAATAAGAATACGTTCAAAGATAGTTTAAGCATTTTTTGTTCCTGTGAATGAAAATAGTTGAAGATTAAAAAAGTAAACTTCATCACCTTCTTCTTCATATTTATTAATAAATTCATTTTCAAATGATTCGATTGTTTTAATAAACTCTGGCATACGTGATTTATCTAAACTCAAGCAAATAGACGAAATATATCTTTCTTCGGGAAATGTATAATCGATTTTATTTTTAACTTGCTCTAGTAAATCTTTATGCAGACGTTTATTTGCTTCAGAACTTTCCCCGTGAGGCCCACAAAAGTGGCTTTGACTTGCAGTTAAATTATTATCTTCGTCCTCATGTAAAAGCCCTAAATGAATTAAATCTTTTAGTATGTTTTTAATTTCTTCTTTCTCGATGGATTCTTTAACTTTTTCATGGATCCAATTAATATCATTTTTAAAATCTCTGCATTTTACTAATTCACGAATTAAATAATATTCCCAATGGGCAATGGTTTTAAAGGTTGTTTCTTGAAACTTTTCGTAATTAACTTTGCTATGGCGTTTTAATAGATCTACTAAGTGACTAGAAAAAACGATATCATTTTTATTTCTTTTTAATTCGATGAGAAGTTTCAAATAATCTTTTTGTTCATTCTCAAGTTGAAATGTTTCAATAAGCCCTGTTAGGATTTTATCAGTGGGAAATCTCTTTCCCCGTACCACCATTGAAATGAGAGAATTGCTTTCAAGCTCCAGCTTGCGAGCTAGATATTCGTAGGAAAGGTTTTTATTAATTGATTTAGCTTCTTTCCAAGCAGTAGATATATAGCTGTCGGCATCAAGGTAGTCGTAAATATTTGTCTGCACAAACATGTCCTCTGGGGTAATTTTTCTTCTTAATTAAAATTTTAAACCCAATAGAATTGTCATAGGTTAATTAATGAAAAACTTGGAAGATTTTACATCCACAAATATGTGCGAAATATTTTGACCGTTTAATCTTTTGACGATTTTGGAAATTTCTTCAGATATTTATAGAGAAGCCCCATAGATTAGGAGGTCATAGTCATTCCGAACCTTTTGCCATTTAAAATTTGAGTTAATTTTAGTTTTCAGAGAATTATTAAAAAACTCAACTGTCTCTTTGCGATTAATGAGAGGCATTGCCATTATTTGCTCTACATCCATTGTCTCAGGGTTTAGTAAAACTCTGCCTAAATAATTATCCTCTCTCATGGATAGACCTTGATGAATAAAATTTCCGAGACTACTAAAAATAACGCTTTTTTGTCCACGGCTATTGGTCAATACTTTGATTCCAGCAAATGTATGCGGGCCATGCCCAAAGACCACATTGCCACCATGATTCTTAATGAAATATTCGGCGATTGCTTTTAACTTTAGAAATGCCCAGTCTTCAGCTTTATTATGTCCGCTTTTATCTTGTGTATGAAGGGAGAGGATTTTTATTTCTGCATTAGATTGATCAAAGCTAGGAAACATAACCTGCATGAGATCTTGATCTTGTTTAAATGATTTTTTCGCTACTGTGGCCGCATTAGGAATATTCCAACTAAAAATTCCCAAACTAGCAAAGGCAAATTTAATTTCTTTTCCTTTGATAGTGATGAATTTTTCTTTCACTAAAAAAGGATTTAATTGAATTTCAGTTTCATCGCCGACACCAGCGTATATAATATTTTGTGAATTTTTATCATTTTCAAAAGATTCTAGAGTCATGAGTGGGCCATGCTTTGGTTTAGATTCTTTAATTGAACTACGTCCATTTTGACAATCCTGTGAATGATTATTGGCCAGAGAAAATAAATTAAATCCGTAGTTATAAAGAGAGGAGATTGTTTTAGGATGAGATAAAAAATACCAAGAGACGGTAGGGCGGATTTGATCACAATATTCACCCACCACTGCTTCAAAATTAATAAACGATAGATCACCCTTTAAAAGAGTTTTAGAATATTTAATTTTTTTTAAGCTATCAGCGACATCTGTATTTAAGGCAATCTTTTTTCCATTCTTTGGCTTTGCAGGAGCTGTCCAGGCAAAATCTCCGACTCCGCGAATATCGATGAGTTTAGATTCTTGGTATTTTAAATTTGCTTTTTTGGTAATTTTTTTCGTTTCAAGAATAGGTTTATACCATGCCATCTGCTCTTCAACGGAAAGAGGCAAATCGTAGGGAGATGTCCACCCAGATTGTAAAATTAAAATAATTAATGTGATTAACTTCTTTGTTTGGGTGCTTGTAAACATCTTCCCTCCTTGTGTTTACATAGGCTTAAGCACAGTATTGTGCCAAAAATGAATCGTTTAATAAAAGTGCACCGCTCTGTAGAAGTTTTGAGGGTTCTTTACAAAAATTCAAAATTAACTTATTGATTTCTTAGTCATGAACCAAAAATCGCATTCTTTAAATATTCCAATTACCAATTGGCTTCCCGTTTCTCGAAAGGAAGTTCTTAAGCGTGGTTGGGATGAGCTCGATGTGATCATTATTTCAGGTGATGCTTATGTGGATCATCCGGCTTTTGGTAACGCGGTGATAGGACGAATTATTGAATCCTATGGTTTTAAAGTGGCAATTATTCCTCAACCTAACTGGCAAGATGATTTGCGCGACTTTAAAAAATTGGGCAAACCAAAATATTTCTTTGGGGTAACGGCCGGAAATATGGATTCCATGGTTAACAAATATACGGCGGGAAAAAGAAAAAGAGAAAAGGATGCCTATTCTCCAAATGGATTAAATAATTTACGTCCAGACTATGCCACAACAACTTATACAAAAATACTTAAGGAGCTCTACCCAGATACTCCAGTGGTCATTGGAGGCATAGAAGCTAGTTTAAGAAGAGTAACTCATTTTGATTTTTGGGAAGATAAACTGCTTCCTAATATTTTAACTGAATCTGGTGCTGATCTTCTTATTTATGGAATGGGAGAGCAGCCTTTACGCGAGCTTCTGCATCTACTGCAAAAAGGGGTGCCCTTTTCCTCGTTGAGAACCATTCCTCAAACTGCGGTTTTAGTGAATCAATATGAGAATTTACCAAAAAATAAAAACTGGGAAGATATTGAATTAAACTCACATGAAGTTTGCCTGAAAGATAAAAAGAAATATGCCGCTAATTTTAAAATTGTGGAAATTGAATCAAATAAAGTAAAAGCAGATCGAATATTACAAAGTATAGGAACCGATACTTTAGTGATCAATCCACCATATCCTGTGATGACGGAAAAAGAAATGGACTACAGTTTCTCCCTACCATTTACTCGGTATCCCCATCCAAAGTATCGAGGCAAAACCATAAGCGCTTATGAGATGATTAAGTTTAGTGTGAATATGCATCGAGGTTGCTTTGGTGGCTGCTCTTTTTGTACCATTAGTGCGCATCAAGGAAAATTTATTGCCTCTCGTTCCGAAGATTCAATTATGAAGGAAGTGGATGAGATAAGTAAGATGGACGACTTCAAAGGTTATCTTTCAGACTTAGGTGGGCCATCGGCTAATATGTATCAAATGAAAGGTATTGATCAGGAAATTTGTGATCGATGCACATCCTCATCTTGTATTTTTCCTACTGTTTGCCGAAATCTGGATACTTCTCCAAAAGCTATGCGTGATATTTATGAGAAAGTACGAAAGCATCCGGAAGTAAAAAAAGCATTCGTTAGTAGTGGTCTTAGATATGATTTGATGTTTAATCCACACTCTCTAAATAAAAAAGAAGATGAAAAATATTGTGAAGACCTGGTTACTCACCATGTTTCAGGCAGGCTTAAAGTTGCTCCTGAGCATACACAAGATAGTGTTTTAAAATTAATGCGAAAACCAAGTTTCAGATATTTTAAAATTTTTAAAACTAAGTTTGAAGAAATCTGCCGCAATAAAGGTTTAAGACAGGAAATAATTCCTTATTTTATTTCATCTCATCCTGGTGCTGATGAAATTGATATGGCCAATCTTGCTATCAAAACTAAGGAGCATGGATATAAACTGGAACAAGTACAAGACTTCACTCCCACTCCTATGACTCTGGCCACAGAAATTTATTATTCTGGTTATCATCCCTATACTCTTAAAAAAGTTTATACGGCCACAAAGATGGATGCAAAAAACCATCAACGTAACTTTTTCTTTTGGTATAAAAAGGGAATGAAAGAAAGATTGCTAGAGCGACTTAAGAAGTTTAATCGCTTAGATTTATATAAGCGTATCTATCAAAGTTAATAATTATCTTTTTCTTACTATGCCTTGAAAACATATCTGATATTGGTTTTCGTCTTGTCCATTTGATCTAGCGCTAGCTTTAAGATCATCTGGATTTTGAATCAACTTGAAATCTATTTCAATACTTTTAGACTGATAGAGAGGCCAATCGAGTTCTAAGTCACCGTAATTGTAAATATATTTTTGACTTCTAACCGGTGTTTTTCCTTCTTCTGCTTCAACACAAAAAGGGAATTCATATATACCAGGATTATCTATAAAAAAAATAGCAGCTTCATAACCGGGAGGATTGATACGTCTATCGTTACTGATTGAATTTTCCGCACCTGTCTCAAAATAGAGGACAAGTACATTGCTTTGAGCAAATAAATGTACACTATTAAGAGAAAGTAGAATTACAAAGAAAATTTTAATAATACTCATTTTGTTCCGCCAATTGAAATTTTTAAGCTTAATTTATTGATATTGAAGATTATTTTATTTTGAAAATAAAGGATAGCTAGGATTATTTATTTAAAATATAAACTCCATTGTCCTTTTTTTTAGTTTTAAGGGAAATTGTCTATCTGTCTGATATTATTGGCTGTAATCTTTTCAACTAATTTTACAAATAGCTTTATTATTGTTTATTTTCTTCTCTAGGAAGAGAAGATGAATTCATTTAAAATAATTACATTTATTTTTACGTTTCAATTACTTTTTGGATGTGCCAAGAGCTTTAAAAAACGTGATATGCCTAAGATGAAGAAGGTTTTTAATGTAGAGCTTTCTCCCATAGATCGTTGGGATGTAAATAAACCTAAGGAAAAATTCTTTTATCTTACAAAACATTTAAAGGAAATAAATGACCCTGTGTTAGCTTTTCTCGCAGATGATAGTATGACTGCTGAGCTATACTTTGGTCAGCATGCTCTTTTCTATAACTTAGAAGATCAAAATGAGAATTTTGATATATCAACTTTTGATCGAGATATTCTCGAACCATTAAAAAAAGAAGTGAATGCAAATCTATTATCAGAGAAACAAACTTGGCTACTTACTAAAAAAACTAAAGACGCAGAGTACGATTTAATGATTAAAGTTATTGAATTTCGTCCAGGTGAATCTTTGAAATTGTCCATTTCGATTGAATCATTTAAGTATCGTCGCTAAGAGCATCAATCTAATATTTTACTCCTAAACCATTTTTTGATAGCGTTTCAAGATGCAAGTACGCAAAGTCTATTTCTTTATGATTATTTTATTCACTTTCTCTTGTGGAAGTAGAAAAGAAGAAGTGTCTAAGCCCAAGAAAACTAAAGTCTATACTCAATCTTACAGTTTTTGTGGCTTGGATAAGGGGCCTTATTCATCAGTTTTTCGTACTCCTCGAAAACCCTCGGTGGTTAAACTTAAATTAGACTTTGACCAATTTGAAGAATTAAAAGAAGTCATTCTAAATAAAGTCCCTATTCAAAGTTCTAGTTATTTAACTTTGATTGAGACTTTACCTTCGGATCTCTCTAGTGACTTAGATAGACTGATTGATAAAGATTACTTTAAGTACGATCGAATTGAAGGAATAAACTATTTTAAAAATTTTGCTGCTTTCATGCTTTTTTACTTAAGCCGGGATTTAAATATTACTGAGGATCAAATTTTTCGAGCTTATGCTAACTTAAATAAGGATATTGATTCAACCATCTATTTGGAAGTTAGTTTTAATGATCGCGATGAAGATAAGGTTCAAGTGTTTAGACGACCCTTTTGTGAATTACGTTTAAACAAGAGCATTGATAATGTGTATAATGTGACTTCAAGAGTTAAATATATCAAGACCAAGAAAAGTCTCTAAAAACCTTCTCTCTCAAGTATTAGAATACATTGAATTTAAATACCTTATAGCTTTTTCTGATTAAAAATTTATAAACCGGGTGACTATAATGGTGAAGATTGAAATATCAACAATTTACCAATTTTTCTATTTAATAATTTTAATAATTTAGAGATTATCACCACGATTGTCACCCGGTTAGAAAAATTTATGATATCTTGACTCTGTACCATGGTACGGAGTGTATAGTATGAGCATGAATGAATCACTGACTATTGGAAAATTAGCGGACGCCTCTCAAGTAAATGTGGAAACAATTCGGTTCTATGAAAAAAAAGGCTTGTTAAAGAAACCCACAAGCAAACGAGGTGCATTTAGAGTTTATCCACTGGATTATATCACTAGAATTGGCTTCATTAAAAAAGCTCAAATTCTAGGATTTACTTTAATTGAGATTAAAGACCTTCTTCTATTAGACCAGAATTCAACGGCCACTTGTTCTCACGTATCAAAAAAAGCTTCTCTAAAATTAAATGAAGTACAAGAGAAAATTGATTCTTTAAAAAGGATGGAGAAATCCTTAGAGAATATAATTAAAGCATGTGACGTGAGCCCTGAAATGAAAGCTTGTTGCCGAGTTAGTGATTGTTTTGAATCAAATTGTTCATAAGGAGAAAAATTATGAGACCACATTTATCAATTTATGTTTCTAATGTCGAAAAAACTGCTGATTTTTATACTAAAGTTTTTGGACAAAACCCTCAAAAGCAAACAAGTGATTACGCCAAATTTGATTTAAATAAACCGGCCCTTAATTTTACTTTCATGTCATCACCTAAAGCTAAGTTAAGCCGAGTAAGCCATTTGGGAGTAGAAGTAGACTCAGAAAAAGAAGTTCGAGAATGGAAGTACAAGCTCGAGGAAGCTGGAGTATTAACTAGAGATGAGATGGCAGTAGACTGTTGTTATGCCCATCAAGATAAAATATGGTTCAGTGATCCCGATGGAAATGAATGGGAAGTATTTTTTGTTAAAAAGCAATTAGACATTCCTAAAGATTCAACTCAAACTACATGTAAACCAAAATCTAATTGTTGCTGAGAAAATATGAAAAAAAATATTTTATTTTTATGCACGGGAAATTCTTGTCGATCCCAAATGGCTGAAGGCTGGGGTAATTTTCTTAAAGGGAATGAATATAATTTTTATTCAGCTGGAACTAAAAAACATGGTCTAAATTCACGAGCGATACAGGTTATGGATGAAGTTGGTGTTGATATTTCAAATCATCAATCAAATACAACGGATGAGCTTCCAGACTTAACCATGGATTATGTTTTTACTGTATGCTCAGATGCTCATGAGAATTGTCCATATTTCCCAGGAGGTAAAATCATTCACACTGGATTTGAAGATCCTCCTAGGTTAACCTCAGAATTAAATAATGAGGAAGAAATTTTAAAAGTTTATCGCCGAGTAAGAGATGAGATTAAACAAATGGTGGAGACAATTGAAGAAAAGTTGGAATCATTATGAGTCGAAATTCTTGGACTCAGTATATGGCAGAATTTATCGGAACATTTTTTCTAGTTTTTTTTGGATGTGGTTCAATGATTCTGGCCGAATTAAATCCGGAATTCAATGGTTCATTTATTCCTATTATTTGGGGAGGAGCTGTCTCAATTATGATTTACGCTGTTGGGCATATTTCTGGAGCTCACTTTAATCCGGCAGTTACTATTGCCTTTTGGGGAGTTAAACGTTTCCCAGGAAAAAGTGTACCAGGTTTCATCTTAGCTCAGATATTTGGTGCTCTTTTGGCTTCAACTGTTCATCTAATCATTTGGGGAGGCGAGCATTCCTTCGGAGCAACCGGGTTAAGTGTTTCGCTATCATCTGGAATGCTAGTTGAGGTTATTCTTAGCTTTGCCTTAATGTTTGTGATTATTAGTGTTGCGACAGATTCTCGCGCGATAGGGGAGTTAGCAGGAATTGCCATTGGATCCACAGTAGCGTTAGATGCATTCGTTGGAGGTCCACTTACGAAAGCTTCCATGAATCCCGCACGAAGTTTAGCGCCTGCTTTGTATTCTGGAGAATTAAGTACTCTATGGCTCTACTTTATAGGCCCTATTATTGGAGCTTACTTAGGAGCGAAGGTTTATGAATATATACGGACTCATCAAAATTAATTTTTTCCGCAGCACTTTTTAAATTTCTTCTCAGATCCACAAGGACATGGTTCATTTCGCCCTACCTTTGGAGTTTCCCTTACGTAAGGTCCTTGATTGATAACATGGCCGTCAGCATAGATCCATTTACCATCAACTTTTTTAAATTCAGCTAGTTCGTGGTGCTGAACATCTTGTTCATTACTTTCATAATTTGCAATAAATTCAACTTTTCCCGTTTCATCACTTTCGAGGCCTTTTTCAGTACTAACCACTTCAAGACCAAGCCATTTTGAATTCTTCGACCACTGCTCTATGGACTCTCGCGAAGTTTCTTGGCCTTCATCTAAATGAGTGTTAACAATAAAATCAACTTTATTTTTTACAAAGGCACTGTAGCGAGATCTCATTAAGTCTTCAGCTGTTTTAGCGTTAGACACATCATTATGGATTAGTTCACAGCAATCTTCATAAGTTTTTTCTCGTCCACAAGGACAGTTGTTAGAGCTCATATATTTTCCTTTTCTAGTTGTTCTTTTTCTTCGTAATATTTTTCTAATTTACTAAAATTTTTTTCAAGTTGATTTTTTAATTCCTGCCATTCTTGAGATCCACGATTTATCTCTTCTTGGTTCGATGAATCAAGTTCAGATAATAATTTCTCCTTATCTTCAATTTCACTTTCAATTTTATAAATCAATTCTTCTGTTTTTTGAATATCTCTTTCAAGCTTTCTAAGTGTCGTTTTAAATTCTTTGCTCATTATTCTCTTATTTTGATTCTTAGAATTAGAAGTATTCTTAATTACTGTAGATACTTCCCCAGTAGAGTTATTTTTTAGAAATTTATTGTAGTAATCATCAAAACCACCAAGAAACTCAAATGCATTATCTTCATGGAAAACAATAAACTTCTTGCAAACACGTTGCAGAATATCCATGTCGTGGCAAACAATTACAACGGCACCTGGAAAGCTATTCAATTCTTCGATGAGAATTTCAATTGATTCCATATCTAAATGGTTATTGGGTTCATCGAGTAGAAGCATATTACATTTTTGAGCTAAAATTTTACCTAACAGAACTCTCGATTTTTCTCCACCACTAAGAACGGATACTTTTTTTAAGGCGTCATCTCCGCTAAAAAGTAAGCTTCCACAAATTGAACGAACTAAAGATGTCTCTAGTTCCGGATTAGCCGAAGCAATTTCATCTTGAACTGTTATTGTGGGATTGAGGAGGTCAATATTGGTCTGGCCAAAGAAACCATCAATACATTTATTATGAAATCTTAGTTCACCCGTAGATGGTTGCAGTTTTTTTGAAAGTAATTTAAGTAGGGTGGACTTTCCTTTGCCATTTAGTCCAACAATACCAATTCGATCATTTGCTCTTATGGGAATATTCAAGTTTTTAAATAACAATTCTTTTTCAGGATAAGCGAAAGCCAGATCTTTTATTTCACATAATATTTTTGCTGAAAAGGCAGCATAGTGGAATCTAAAATTTATTAATCCCTGGTCTTCTTCAAGGGAAAGATCTTCCATCTTTTGTAAAGATTTTAATCGTGATTGTGCCTGAGATGCCCCTCTGGCTTTAGCCCGATATTTATCTACAAAGCTCTGCATGTGCTTTATTTTTTTATCTTGATTTACTTTTGCTTTTTCTTGAACTTCTTGTTCAATTTGCAATTGTTCGTAGTACTTATAGGTATCACCTTTAACTTTTTTAAATTTCCTTAAGTAAATACCACCAATGGAATCACAGACTGAATTCATAAATTGTTTATTATGAGATATTATGATGATTTCACTTTTTAAACTCTTTAGATATTGACCTAACCAAATCATGGAGCTTAGATCTAAATAGTTCGTTGGCTCATCTAAAAGTAAAATATCTGAATCAGATAAGAGAGTTTTTGCTAAGTGTATTCTTAGCTGCATTCCTCCACTAAAACTCATTGGATTTTTTTCATAGTCTTCAGGTTGAAACCCTAAACCATCTAGAAACGAATAGACTTTATAGGCTTGATTCTCATCTCCATCGAGTACTTCTAAACATTCGGTTAACACAGTTTCTTTGGAAAAAGATAAATGCTGAGATAAGTAACCGAGACGGTAACCCTTGGGAAAGCTAACTGTTCCTGAGCTAGAGTTTTCAATACCGGCGATAATTTTTAATAGGGTTGATTTACCATGGCCGTTTCTCCCCACGAGACCCATTTTTTCACTTTTACTCATATTGAAGGTAACACCTTCAAGAAGTATTCTTGAACCGAAGTCTTTATGGAGTTGGTTTACTTGAAGCATCGTTGTAAGTTGTTAAATTTTTTAATCTTTTTTTAAATTGACCTGATTGTTAGGATCAATATAATACAGGTAGGCAAGAGTTTAAAGAGGGATTGAAGGAATTATGAGGAATTTTAATTTAATTTTTGTGCTTCTCAGTTTCATGCTAAATTTGTCTTGTGAACCTCTTCAAGTTAGAAGTGATGAGAAAATTGAAGGTGTCAAAAAGGATGAAAGTTTGAAAGGAGTAAGATCTTCTTTTGAATCAGATGATAAGAAGTTAGATAAAATTAATTCTATGTATTTTTCTTATAAAAAAGATTTTCCTGCAATTAATGATATTTCAGTAAAAGATATAAATAAAAACTTCAAAGCTGAAGATGTTATATTTGTTGATGTAAGAGAAGATGACGAAATGAAAATTTCAATGATTCCAGATGCAATAGATAAACAATCATTCGAAAAAGATATAGGTCGGCATGAAGAAAAGCATATTATTGTTTACTGCACGATAGGCTATCGGAGCGGTCTTTATACAAAAAAATTAAAAGAACTAGGATATGATTCATATAATTTGATAGGCGGAGTTTTATCATGGAGTCATCAACTTCTTAAGTTCATTGACTCTAATGGAGATGAAACTAATCAAGTCCATGTTTATGGAAAGAAATGGAATCTTCTTCACTCTACTTATCAATCTGTTTATTAGATTATTGATAAATGATCTAAACTGGATTTTACATTTACTATAAATTGAAAAAATATGCCGGGAATGGGCTAGCAGGCTTTATCTTTCCAAATTGCTTACTTCGAGACCAAATTTTTAAGATATTTAATATGAAAATGATTGTGTTGTGAACGGTATGGGCCTTGGATCTGGGAACCCTGAATCTCCCATGCTGGTCGATTCTGTGTTTCTCGTCGTCATTCGGCTCCTGCCGATAACGCCTTAAAAAAAATGGCTGGGAAG
>JAOHMI010000079.1 GCA_028101965.1 Bacteriovoracaceae bacterium | reverse complement strand
TGATCGATAGTTTTAGATTTTTTACTTTGATAATGATCGTTCAAGGATTGATAAACTGTCTAATACCAATATTATCTCAATAAAAAAGGGAGGTCCCCCTCCCTTTTTTATTGTTTAACGTATTTATTTTTAATGTCTCATGCCACCGAACCCTCTTAAGGAGAGACCTAAATCACTCGCCTCATTAGCTCTATTCTCTTCTACTTTTTCACTGCTAATATCTCTTGCCTTATGATGGTCTTTCCTGGCCAGTTCATTTTCCATTCCCATTGAGCTTTTTGCCTGGTAGCTAGAGCAAGAAGCAAAGATCATGGTTACAAGTCCAATAACAAAGTGGTTTGTTTTTTTAATTTTCATACTAAATACCTCCATTAAAATGATATGAATTAATCATTTGTCTTGTATTTATTATGGCAAAACATTGTACATAACAAAAATAGATAGTTTCGATGATAATCATTGATTTAATCGATGATTGAGAAATCGAGTTTAAAACTCTCCTATTCGATTCAACAAGATTATGCCAAAAATAAACTCATTCATGAAATTGATAAAATAACTTACATAGATTAAAATTATCGATAAATGTCAAAAGCAACTGGACCAATTTGTTTTTACTGATGGTTTGTATCGATTTTATTAATTGTTCGAATTGTATTCTATTGTCCATAATCCAGGCAGGAGTTAGTGGCAACACACGTTTAAACCAAGTCAAAGTATAAGTATTCACCAGAGGAGTATAAGGATGTTTCAATCTAGTAGTAAGAAGCTGTGCACGTTTTTAATAAGTGCCACAATACTGTCTCCGACAGTATTTTCGCAATCAACCGGAAGTGTTCAAAGTTCACAGTCAACTTTAAAAAGCCCAATGGGCCGAATGCTCAAAAAGGCTTTACCTGACAGAGTTACTTATTTTTCTATCGTCTCAGGGCCAAACCTTGATGATGGAGGAGACCCTTATGAGGCCGATGGTGTTGTGGATGAAGGAGGCTTTGGCACTTGGAACCAAATAAGTTTACAGTGGGAAATAAATGATAAATTTCGTTTTGTTTTCAACCCACGGTTTGGATACACCTTTAGTGAGAATATCGCGGAAGACGAAGAAGCTTTTTCGCTAATAAACCCTGTCGTTGGAATAACCGGCGTTTGGTACAAAAAGGGAAATTTTCAATTCGCCGGTGGAATAAATACGATCGTTCCTCCCATGAGAGAGGAAGACACCATAGAAGATGGTTTAATTTATAATCCTGGTGGGTTCAATGATGTTGGTTATCGATTCAACTCTAGCTTGAGGGTTGGTTCATGGGTTTGGGCACGTTACATGATTTACGATCGTGAAACAGAACTAGATGATACTCGTTACGCTACATTTTTGGCCCCCTATATAAACTATACTATTAATGACAATTTAACCTTTACTCCCTTCTATCAAATTAACGGTGAAGAGACTTATGATAAGACTCTTGAATTTGATAATACGGAAAGCTTAAATTTAATGCTTTCAATTAAAGTAAGCTCTATGCTCAGAATAGAGCCGATGATTACCACTTTTAGGGAAACTGACTTCGATGTTGCCAAAGGTAATTTAAATGTTTGGTTGAGTGGACGATTTTAAATTTCTATTTTTCAATTATTTTTCTAATATTGCCCCCTTGTAAGTCCAACGAGGGGTTTTTTTTACATAATTTTCATAAATTCTTAGCCTACGCATGATGTAAGGTCTTGATTGTCTATTTATAAGTGAACCTCTTTGTGTTAGGATAGTCAGGCGTTATCAACATTTATTTAAATTAGAATATTAACTAAAATGATCAAGAGGAATTCTTATGAGTTTGTACAATGAATACTTAAAGGAAATTGAAGAGAGAAAAAAATTAGGCTTAAACCCTAAACCTATTGATGAAAAGAATTTACTTTCCGAAATAATTGCTCAGATAAAAGAAACAAATAATCAACACCGTAAAGATTCTCTCCACTTTTTTATTTATAATACTATTCCTGGAACCACTAGTGCAGCTATTGCGAAAGCCGACTTTCTTAAAGAGATCATTTTAGGCCAAAGCAGTGTAGAGGAAATTCCCGTTAAATTTGCTTTTGAACTTCTCTCTCATATGAAAGGTGGCCCCTCTGTTAAAGCTCTTTTGGATCTAGCTTTGGGGGAAGACTCTAATCTTGCAACACAAGCCAGTGATGTTTTAAAAACTCAAGTATTCCTTTACGACGCGGATACCCAGAGACTTAAAGACGCATTAGCCGCGAACAATACCGTAGCGAAAGATATTTTAGAAAGTTATGCAAAAGCAGAATTCTTCACCAATCTACCAGAGGTAGATGAAGAAATAAAAGTGGTTAGTTTTTTGGTAGCAGAAGGCGATGTATCCACGGATTTATTATCTCCCGGAAACCAAGCTCATTCTCGTTCTGACCGTGAACTGCATGGCCAGTGCCTCATCTCTGAATCAGCTCAAGCAAAAATTCGGCAATTGCAAAAAGATCACCCGGATAAGCGAGTAATGCTCGTGGCAGAAAAGGGAACCATGGGAGTAGGCTCATCTCGTATGTCAGGTGTTAATAACGTGGCCTTATGGACAGGAAAACCGGCTAGCCCCTATATTCCTTTTATCAATATTGCTCCAATCGTTGGGGGTACCAATGGCATCTCCCCTATTTTCCTGACAACGGTTGATGTTACTGGCGGAATTGGAATTGACTTACAAAACTGGAAAAAGAAATTAGATAGTAGTGGCAATGCCATTTTAGATAAAAATGGTGACCCGGAACTTGAACAAGTTTATTCCATCGATACGGGAACAGTATTTACTATTAATACAAAAAAGAAAAAACTTTTTTGTGATGGGAAAGAGTTAATAGATATTTCTAAAGCCCTAACTCCGCAAAAACTTGAATCAATAAAAGCAGAAGGCTCCTACGCCATTGTTTTTGGAAAAAAACTTCAAAGTTTTGCTGCTGAATGCTTAGGTAATGATTTGCAATCGGCTTTTGCTCAATCAAAAGAAATTTCACACGATGGTCAAGGTTTAACCGCAGTGGAGAAAATCTTTAATAAGAATGCACTTGGGGTAGCTCCAGGAAAAACTCTGCACGCTGGCTCAGATGTGCGAGTTAAAGTAAATATTGTTGGATCTCAAGACACAACTGGCTTAATGACTTGTCAAGAGTTAGAGTCCATGGCCGCCACAGTTATTGCACCCACTGTAGATGGAGCTTACCAATCCGGCTGTCATACAGCTTCAGTTTGGGACAATAAAGCACAAGAAAATATTCCTAAATTGATGAACTTTATGAATGACTTTGGCTTAATAACTGGCCGAGATCCAAAGCATAAGTACCATCCAATGACCGATGTTATCCACAAAGTTTTAAATGATTTAACCGTGGATGATTGGGCCATAATTATCGGTGGTGATTCTCATACTCGAATGTCTAAGGGTGTGGCCTTTGGTGCTGACTCAGGGACAGTGGCCTTGGCCTTGGCCACAGGTGAAGCCAGTATGCCTATTCCAGAATCAGTTAAAGTCACTTTTAAAGGTAGTTTAAAAAAACATATGGACTTTCGTGATGTGGTTCATGCCACTCAATTTCAAATGTTAAAACAATTTGGAGATAACATCTTCCAAGGCCGCATAATTGAAGTGCACATTGGAACTCTTCTTTCCGACCAAGCCTTTACCTTTACTGATTGGACCGCTGAAATGAAGGCCAAAGCATCCATTTGTATTTCTCAAGATGCAACACTTATCGAATCTCTTGAAATCGCAAAGGGCAGAATTCAAGTCATGATTGATAAAGGCATGGATAACAAACTAAAAGTTCTTCAGGGACTTATCAACCGGGCCAACACTCGTATCGACGAAATTAAAACAGGCAAAAAACCTGCTTTAACACCTGATAGTAATGCAAAATATGCGGCAGAGTTTGTGGTAGATCTAGATCAAATAGTGGAGCCCATGATTGCTGATCCTGATGTTCATAATGAAGATGTCTCCAAAAGATATACTCATGATGTTATTCGTCCTGTTTCCTACTATAAGGGTGAGAAAAAAGTTGATTTAGGATTTGTAGGATCCTGTATGGTGCACAAAGGTGATTTAAAAATTGTTTCTCAAATGTTTCGCAACATAGAAAAGCAAAAGGGTAAAGTTGAATTTAAAGCACCTCTGGTTATTACTCCGCCGACCTATAATATTATTCATGAATTAAAAGAAGATGGCGATTGGGAAATATTAAGTAAATATGCTGGGTTTGAATTTGATGACTCTAACCCAAAAGATACCGCGCGAAAGCAATATGAAAACCTTATGTACTTAGAGCGTCCTGGATGTAATCTTTGTATGGGGAACCAAGAAAAAGCCGAAAAAGGTGACACGGTTATGGCCACCTCAACCAGACTTTTTCAAGGACGTGTTGTAGAGGACTCTGCTGAAAAAGTTGGAGAATCGCTTTTGGGATCAACCCCTCTTGTGGTTCTTTCCTCAATTCTAGGCCGGATCCCTAACTTACAAGAGTACAAGGATGCGGTTGAAGGCATTGTGCTAACTGAATATGCTCCTCCTCTTGATAAAAAATAAACTAATCTTTTAAACTAAATAAAATTCATAAGGATCAGCATTTCATTTGAAGTGCTGATCGGCACGCCCTTCCGGAAGACAGAAATAAAAACAGTTTTTGCTAAACTTATAAAATAGGTCAACCGAAGAGCTCATCGATGAAAGAAACCCCTTTAGGAAAACTTGAACGAAATAATCACTTAAACCACTTAGTGCGGGTCATTCCAATTATCACCTTTGCATTTGCGGTTCAATGTATGTTGATATACCACTTTACCACCGGTAAGTTTCTGGCCGAGTTTGCCACTATTGTTGGAGTTGGCTTCATCGCTCTCATTGCTCTTTTAGTTTTCTATGACTCCAACCATCATATAATCCTGTATAAAAAACATATGCAAATTTACTTTGCGCTAATGGGCGTCAACGAAGATATTAATTATAATGACATCGAGAATATTACTACTGTGGACGAAGAGTCTTCTTTTTCCACCATAACATTGCAATTGAAAGATGGACGAAAATATAACCTTCATTTCATCGACTACCCAAGTCATGTGATCACCTACATTCTCTCTCTTAAAAGTGATGAGCAAACTGATCGGATCAAGCCATCTGACCTAGCTGCATAGCTCCTATAATTATTACTTGACCAATTAAACCAACTATCATTTGATCTCTTTTATCCGGAGAGATAATGAAAATTAATACTAATATTATAAAATATATTCTTGCCTATGCTCTAGTCATCATGAGTGGACTAATTTTTGCTCAGAAAAAACCAGTTCCGATTAATATCGATAATGAGCTGGGACTTATCATTAATTATCGCTGCGAGCGTTATTTAAGTGGAAGTGAGTCAAGCTTATGCAAAGAAAGTGTGCAGACCATGATATCCGAGCTAAATGTGAAATACGTGAACGATGGAAATATTCCTTGGAGTGGAGATCTAAAGCCCGTTGCCTTTATTGCTTTTCATGATGAGCTGATTAAACTTCTTTCCCAAAGTACAACCGGAAACTATTTAAGCCATCTTAAAAACAAATTCTCTAACTACACTAAAGACCAAAGCCCGCTTAACTTTAATTTATTCCAGGAAACAGTTAATTACTTTACCTCTGAAAAAGTTGCTCTTAAAAACATTGCTCTTCTTTTTCAAGACACATCTGAAGTTAAGGCCCATGTCTATTATTTAAGAAATGTGGTTAAGAAGAAATCATCTATGTTTGAAGAAAACCTAAATCAACTGGATCAAATCCTTGATATCTTCAACCATATCTTTACTTATAATCGAGACGTGAACCTAAAAGCTTTTTTCCCTCAAAACTTTACTCAAGCAAATGATTTTTCTTCCATTTATCATTTCTATGTTCCCGCATACCTCTCTACCAAGTTAGCCCAAAACCTATCCACGAAGAATGGAAGAGCGAGAGCAGAACGAGGGGCCTTTCTCTCAACTTTCATGTTTGTTCTTACCTATGAAATGGTGACTTCAGGAGAGAAGATTTCTAAAAAATATTTAGTGAATGATCCCCCAAATATTCGAGGAAACATGGTTAAGATAAAAGATTTGTTTACCACCTTTAACTCAGCTTATTTTCATAGCACTAAAAGTATGCCACAGAAATCACTAGTTAAATTAAAAGGACTTTTAGAAAAGAAAACCTCGCTCGGAGTAAATTATTTGCTTTCCAAGTAAAGAATATTTGCTAATTTGCTTCTCCATCTGAATTCAATTTAATGAACAAAGTATCGACGGTCCCTCCATTATTTTCCCCGACTGATCCTGAGGTTCGACCGGCACAATAAACATTTCCAGCTGAATCCACATCGACCCCTTCGCAAAACTCACTATTAGCTGTATTTGTTCCTGGTATCGAAGTCGTATCTCCTAGTTGCCTAACCCACTCCAAGTCCCCTAACGAATCTAATTTCATAACAAACCCATCTTCATCACCACCATTATTTTCACCTAAATCGCCATAAGTTTGGCCTGAGCAATAGACTGCCCCTGCAGAGTCTACTTTAACAGACTCACAATAATCACTTAAGTTATGTCCATTCGCTGGGGTTGTGGTGGTCGCTCCAAAGTGAGTTGCCCAAACTAAATCTCCATCTGAGTCTAGCTTAATAATAATGGCATCATCCCCTCCAGCGCTGACTTCATCAAAGTCACTTTCTGTTTCTCCAGCGCAATAAACATTTCCTGAAGAGTCAACATCCACTCCATTACAACGATCGTCTTCTGAGTTATTACCAGCTGCTGTCGTTGTACCACCAAACTGGGTTATCCATACCAAGTCACCATTTGAATCTAGCTTCACAACAAATAAGTCTTCATTACCTCCGCCCCCATTAACTTCCCCTAGCCCTCCAGAAGTAGATCCAGCACAATAAACATTTCCAGAAGAATCAACCGCAGTACTGTAACAAGTATCCTGATCTGTTTTATCTGGTCCTGGGACAACTGTTGTTACTCCAAATTGAGTAATCCACTGAACCGCTCCACTTGAATTTAATTTCAATATAAAAGCATCACCATTGCCGGCATGACCTTCACCTAAATCGCTTCTGGTTGCTCCAGCACAATAAACATTCCCATCGTCATCAACCGCCACAGAAACGCATTGATCTGAATTTGTGGTATCGCCGCCAGGAACAACTGTGGTATCTCCGAGTTGTGATATCCAAACAATATCTCCATTGGAGTCTAACTTCATGACAAAGACATCGTCACCTCCACCATTACCTTCACCTAAATCACCTTCAGTATACCCGGCACAATAAACATTTCCAGAATCATCGACCGCAACAGAAACACATCGATCATCTTGACTAGTGTCCCCACCAGGTACAGCTGTATCACCACCAAGCTGTGTGATCCATTCTACTTCTCCGCTAGAATTTAACTTTAAAACAAAAGCATCTTGAGCTCCACCACCATAGGTTTCACCATAGGCTCCTGTTGTATGTCCTGCGCAATAAACGTTTCCATATTTATCAACAGCAGTATCTCGGCACCGTTCGGATCCAGTGTTATCTCCACCAACAGCAGTTGTAACAGCGCCTAATTGAACGATCCAAGGATCAGTGGGTATATTAATTATTTCATCAACAGGGCTATCCTCACTAGAAATGGATGAGGTCGAGCTGCTACTGCTTGATTTTTGATTTAATTCAATATTAGATACGATCTGAAGACATCCAGTGAAGTTGAAAAGAAAAAAAAGGAGCGAAAACGTACCACATTTCATAAGTCTCTTTATTGTATTACAAAGTATTGAATATAAAAATATTAAGTACTTAGGTAGTTAAATTAAAGCAAACTTTATTAGGGATGCTGTCAGAAATTGGCAAATTATGGGATCTCTTTTTATGCGTCAAACCTTATAACCTTAAAATCCTTAAAGGTTTGAATTATTATTAATTAAGTATTTAAAAAACTTTGCGCTTCCTGAATCACATACATGG
>JAOHMI010000078.1 GCA_028101965.1 Bacteriovoracaceae bacterium | reverse complement strand
AAAAAACAATTATTAATTCTAGCCGATATGCTTTTCCCATTCGTCTATATTGTTATTCTTTCCAAATTTATTACCGGTTTTTTCGTATTTGTGACCTTCATTCAAACTAATCATTCTAAAGTTATCAGAAGGACAATAATTTATAATTTTATCTGCCTTGCGAGTAATGGCCTCATCTTCATAAAACTCTTTAATTATGTGTGAGAACCCATTTCCTTGGTATTCTAGCTTTATAGGTGTGTTTTTAGTCAACAGCGATTTAGGAGCATATTTAATAAAAACTGCAGCAACCACTTCTTCTTCACAAAGCGCACCGAAGATCTCCCAACCTTCTTCTGCCTCATCCTTTAGACCCTCGAGGCTCCATTGTTCTTTGGAGGTTAATCCGGAGACAAAAGCATCTGTAGTATGATTGACAATATTGGCAATATCTTGGTCAGTTTTAGCAGGTTTGAATACAAGTTTTTTTTCGTTCATAAATCTTTTTTTTTGCTCATTTCTCTTTCAGACTTTCCTTAATCTACCTGCCAAGTTCTTGAGCAATAAAGTTTTTCTGTTAGTAGTATATTAATTAGTAAAATAATTTCAACAAAAATTTTACAAACCTTTAATTACTTTTTCCTAGGCATGCTCTCAACATAAGCTGAAAGAGCATTAATGTCTTCATCAGACAGTCTTTTCACAAATGGCATCATCTTTTTAGTATTAGCATTTGCTCGATCGCCATTTTTAATAGCATGAATTTGAGAATTAACATACCAAGCATATTGTCCTGCTAGCATTGGGGCTTTCTGCCCTGATTTGCCCATTCCATTTTTCCCATGACAAGAGGCACATTTGGAAAAAAGCTCTTGACCTTGCTCCACTAAATTTGCAAATACACTTGCGCTAAAAATTAAACTCATGAATAAAACTAACAGTTGTCGCATCTTAAAAGTATCCTTCATCTGCTTTCTATGTTGTACCAATATGGTCTAAATTCTACTGATGAAATTTTCTAGTGTAAACAAAGATTTAAAAAATATGCATTTTCTTAAGGGAAAAACCTTCTTTTTTAGCCTTTTTCCCCCATTTTCCCTCTAAAAACATAGGGGAAAGTACAAAAATTTATAATTTTTATAGTAAGCCCTCTCTATTTATCCTCTAAAAAGTATGTTTGAAAACTTTATTTTCAGGTAGAATTCTCCCCTACCAACGAAAAAAAGGACTTAAATTGATAGAAGAATTCTTTCATCCAAAGATAGTAAAAGGAAATGGAGAAGTACAAATAATAGGACCAATGCCATTTAATAAGAAACCACCCTTCAACTTGAATCGCCCAACGATACTGGTCGATGGGGGGGAAAATCATAACCTCAAACTCTCGTCTAGACTCTTCTCCATTGGAGATGGTGACTCCCTTGCATCAAATAATCCCGCAATTTTAGATTTTAAGCTTAACCCTGATAAGGACATTTCAGATTTAAAAGCAGCCTACGAAAAAATTCAGAGGGACCATAAAAATTTTTCGCAGTTTCTGCTCCTAGGCTTCTCGGGAGGAGATTTTGCTCATCAATTGTGCTTATTTTTAGATAGTCTCAAGTTCCTTACATATGCTACATCTCCGCAATATATTCAATTACTCTCCTGTGGAAGCTTAGAGCAGAGAGTTATCATGCTAAGTCAAAACTATGATTCACCTTGGAACGTTCATTTGAAAGGTGAATTTTCCTTAATTAATCTTCTCCCTACTTCTTCAAAACACGTCATAAAGATACAAGGGAAAGTTAAATATTCAGGTCAATACCCCCTTGAATGCTTATCCGGGTCGCAAGGTCTACACAATCGAGCGACTGGCTCCTTTGAAATAGAGAATACATTTCCAGTAATGCTTGTTCTTGGCCCGGAGATAAGTTAAAATGGGGCAAAAATTGGCGCAAACATTCTACTAATTAGGGGACTCCATGGGCGGTTTCTACCATAAAATTGAATCTCTATTTGGAAACATTAAGTTCGGTGTATCTACTATATTTGTTTTTGCAATATACTTGATAGTGGGAACTATTATTGAAAGCTATTATGGAACCGATTATGCCAACCGTGTTATTTATAAATCTCTTAGCTTTCAGATTCTTCAACTCTTAATGTTCCTCTCAATTATGATGGCAACCTTTAAACGTTTCCCTTTAAAAAAAAGACTTTCTGGTTTTTATGTCCTTCACTTGGGTTTACTTCTCATATTTATAGGATCTCTTGTAACTTATATCGTAGGGGTCGATGGGATTCTTACCATGGAGCCTAACCTTCCATCACAAGAAATTAGCTTGTCAGAAGATCAAGTTCAATTATTTGATGCCAATGGCTCTAATATAACCTCTGTAAATCTCCCATATATCACAATGACAAATAATTTAGAACTTTCCCTTGGAGAAGGAAGCCCTATTAAAATCAAAAGTTTTTTCAGTTCCGCTGGCAAAAGGGTAATTTGGAAAAAATACCCAGCTTCAGTTGACACTGTGACGATGGGGGGCTTGTATAACTCAGTCCATTTGCAATTATTCAATGAGCGCTTCAATGAGAAATTTGTCTTAACTTTGCAAAACCACCCTCAATTTAAATCAAACTTAACTTTAGGCCCACTTTCGATTCATATGATGCACGAGAATATTATTCCTTGCTTAAAAACCCAAAGCGATTTTTTTATTTGGAATTTAGAAAGTTTTAAATGTGAAGAAATTCCAAACTTAAAAGAAGGAACAACTAAAATACGTTTTAAAGAGATTGTCTTTGATGCAAAGAAATCAGCGATGCCAATCAATTTAACAGGGAAAGAGATACCTAATTCCCCCTACCGTTTATTTAATAAAATTATATTTAAAGATAACCCTAATCTTTTTGTCTTGGGTGACTCATTAGCATTTTTCAATCAAGAGGAAGATCAATTTACTGTTAAGAAAATGGAAACCGGAAAATTCGTTTCCCTGCCCTGGATGAATTTTAAAATAAAGCCAATTACAATTTCACATACTTCCTATCCTGAGTATGACTATTATTATCAAAGACCTATTCCCAATGCCCAAGGCCAATTCGACCAACCACTAAAAGTGGTCAAAGCTTCTATTGGAGAAAAGGATTTCTGGGTTACCAATGAAAGGGCTTTTAAAATAGGTGATGGAATGATGAGCTTTTACTTAAGAATCGGTTCTAAGAAACTTAATTTGCCCTATACTCTGACTTTAACTAAATTTAACATGGATAAGAACCCGGGAACAAACAGTCCAGCCAGTTATGAGTCATTCGTAAATATTTTTGATGGCAACCAAACTCAAGACCATCAGCAAGTCAAAGTATTTATGAACAACCCTTTGAAGAAAAATGGATTTACTTTTTATCAGTCTTCATACTTTCCAATAGACCAAGCTACTTACGGATCAGTTCTTTCGGTTAATTTTGATCCAGGAAGATGGATTAAGTATCTTGGTTCTCTGTTATTAGTCTTTGGATCTTTCTGGCATTTTGCCGTTGCCAATCGAAAAAAATCAAAGAAGTCGAACTCTAAACCTCGGCCAGCGACAATTAATTAAAAGGAATTTTTGATATGCTTAAACTTATCTCAATACTCATGTTAACGACATTTAATATAAGCTATGCCAGTTTTAGTTTAGAATCATTTTGCAGCGAAAAAATTCTGAAGGATTTACCAGTGCTACAAAATGGAAGAGTGAAACCATTCTCTGTCATGGCCAAGGAAAATATTTCGTTTCTTAGTGGAAAACTTATGAGAAATAAAGTTCCATCCTACTCTCATTACTTATGCCAACTTACTTTTAAAAACTTTAGTAAATCTCCTATTCCCCCATTAATGATACCCATTGACCATACAGAAACGAGAGCTCTTTTAAATGTTGAAGATGTTAAAATGATTTCCATCGAAGAAATTATTCTCAGGGAAGACGATATAAAAATGGAGTATATGTCGCAAAAAAAACTAAGTTCTTATAAAAAAGATTTAGGTAAATTACTGCAAAAGGTAGAGGTGTATAATAATATTATATCATCTCAAACATGGAGCACTTTTGACTCGAGTAAACTCCCTGTTCAAGAAAAAAACCTTGGAGATGCCTTTGTTCCCCTTCTAACTCTGCTTCCAGAAATTTCGATGCCCCCAGAACAAGATAAAATCATTAGCTATCTAATCGAAAACAAAAAATTATTTGATCAACAAAATTTGAGTCCGTACAAAATTGAAATACTTTACAACAACCTTCACCTTTTTGATTTTGCTCTACTTTTAGCATTAATTAGTTCACTCTTTTTTCTCTTTAATAAAAACAAAAAGGTCCACTTAAGTCTTGCCTCAGGACTATTATTACTTCAGATAACAGCGATAACATTGAGAGTGATGATTTCAGGTCGGGCCCCCATAACAAACATGTATGAAACCGTGGCTTTTTCAGGGTTAGGTGCATTATTTATTTGTTTTTTAGTTTACTTAAAAAATAATCAGGTTAATTATCTTCTAGGCGGAGCAGTTTATAACTTCCTTTGTCTCATGATGATTCGATTTGCTAATAATATGTTGGATCCAACCATTCAGCCATTAGTTCCTGTTTTACGAGACAACTTCTGGCTCTCAACACATGTTACAACCATAATTCTTTCTTATGCTGCCCTGGCCATTAGTTGGGTATTAGCAAACATCTTTTTGTTGAAATCAATATTTGTTAAAGGGTTTAATAAAGATAATCTAAAACCTTTTGCAAGTCAGTCTTACGTATTCGCAAAAATTGGGATTACTCTACTCGCCGCTGGGATTATCTTAGGAGGAGTATGGGCCGATTATTCTTGGGGAAGATTCTGGGGATGGGACCCAAAAGAAACTTGGTCCCTTATTGCTCTTCTCTTTTATATGATGATCCTCCATGCCCGTTATACAAACTGGATTAACCAAGAACGATTTCTTATCTCTTTAAGCATTGCTTTTCTTTCCATTATGTTTGCCTGGTTTGGAGTTAACTATATATTGGCTTCAGGTTTACATAGCTATGGTTTTAGTGAAGGTGGTTTCTATTTCTTAATATCCTTTTTTGCTCTTCAATTCTCTATTGTTATTATTTATCAGATAAAAAAATGGCAGACCGGACGGCAGGCTCAAGCATAATGAATATATTGATATCTTTCTATACGATCATTCTAATAGGTGGCTGCTCTCTTTTTAAAACGAAGCCCAAAGATAATTCGATAGATAAGAACCGGCCGCAAATATCAAAAAATGCTATGCTGAATTTAGTCAGGACAAGCTATATCAAAGGATGTGTAGAGGCTAAAACTCTGATTTTAAAAGATCGAAAGCTCTATCCTTTTTCCAAGTGTACGGAACTAGGAAATCTGCATGCAACTGAAATTGAGTCGATCCTTTACTCAGATGATAGTATTATGGATAAAACAGAATAAATATTGCATAACAAGGCATTTATTTCTCACAATATTTCTCTTTGGGCTAGTGTATTAGCAATTAACAAAGGGAATAAAACCATGAAATTTCAATTAATTTTGATCTCTTTTTTCTACCTCAATATTACTTTTGCAACTGACTTAAATGAATTAATGACAGGTCATTACCACAATAAAAATGCAAAGGGCCCAAAGGAGATTTCAAACATTTATCTGATTAACCATTCCGAATATAAGAATAGGTCTAAAATTGAAATACATTTTATGTCCAAAACGAATTTGCTGGCAGAGTTTCCTCACAAGAAAACAAAATTCTCTAACAAAAAGATCATTCTCGATCATCGGTTAAGAAAATCAAGAAAAGAAATCTCCTTTAATAAATCTGATTTATCAAATTCATGTGATCTTAAAATTATCGTCAAATCAGACAGAAAATTTAGTCTCGAATTAATTTCTTGTTCCGATTTGGAAGCCAATTATCTTGAAGGCGAGTACATGCGGCAAGATCTAGGAGAACATACAAAAATTTATCAAAAAGAAGTACAAAAGCTAGAACGAAAGTAAATTATCTGCAGTTAAGTACCAGCTTACTTTTCTTGACTCTTACTAAACTGTGACGAATACTATCAAAAATTATTTGAAAAGATACACCTATAAAAAATGTTCTTCTTGCAAAAACTTATCTTCGTTATACTTCCTTTTTCGATTTGATAAAAATCAATCTTGGTGCAAAAAATGGAGGCCACTATGAAAAACATTCTTTTATTTATCCTATTTTCTCTTACAATTTCTATTTCATATTCAAGCGATTGTGTGGACAGTGATGGAAAGGATATCCATGAAGACGGAGATTTAATTATTAAAGAAATTTCAAGAATCAAAAACTGTTACCGAGCAGTTGATCTTGCAAAAAATTGTAGTTGGGGAGCGACTCGCGATGTGGGAACTGTAATCGCCGCTTCAGAGGTCTGTGAAAAAAAATTTAAGAAAAACAAACCTTCTCCTATCTTGCATGGCTATCAGCAAATAATGGTTAATGCCTGTAATAATCATTACGAGAACCTTGAAGGAACAATTTACTTAAGTTTAAATGCTTATTGCAAATTAGATGCACTTCTTTTTGTCTACAAATTGTCCGAAGCAGCACTAGAAGCAGAATTTTAATCAATTAGATTAATTTGCTAACTAGAAAAACCAATATCAATTAATTCTTAATACATAACCCCACTCGACATCTAAACTTAGTGGGGTATTTGATTTATTCCGAAAATTTGAAGTTGATTGTCGTTTTAATACTTTTCTGAAAGTGAACAATACTTGAAAATAGAGTTCTCACATGACATGGATTTTTGAATAAATGGTTGAGTTCCAAATATAGCATTCACACGAAAAAAACTATCTGGGTGCGGATCTTCAAAGTCAACACTTGCGTACCGGTAGGAATTGGCATCAAAGAGACAATATAATCCCACGGCTTCCTTTGCACCCATTTCAAAATTTTCTGCTGAATAGTTTTTTTCAATATAATCTGCCACGAACTCTGCTGCGAGCCAATCAGCAAAGGCTTCCTCTGCTTGGTGATACATCATTTTAAATGATTTTTGAGATTCAAAACAATTAATCAAAGGTTTCAAATTCTCACTTATGTCATGTCCGTTTAGCCACGAAACATCTGGCCCTATTTTATGAGAAAACTCATGGGTTAATACTTCAATTAATGCCAAACGATTATAGTCATATAGCAAACTCATACCAGGATAAATCCTTATCATTTCAGGAGCAACTATATGATGCAAATGTGGGCTATAAGAAGCGTTAAGAATAGAAAAGAAACTTAAGCTTGAATCAACAAAATTTGTATAAGGACTAGTGTCACGTCTCGATTCAGTAATTCTTGGATTCAAAATCTCTAATCCATCTTCTACAATATAATAACTTGGAGCTGGTTTAGTCATTCTCATTATAGGTAAAGTTGCATAGGTAGAATTTATTTTTTGAATTACTTTTTTATTAGTTAATAATTTTGTATCAATAAATTTCTTCTTAAAAAATTCGATAAATTTGACTTTTATATTTTCCATAAAAAGGAAATACTCATTTTTAGTTTCACCGTAATAAAAATCAATCATTGATTCGACCACAACTTTAGACGAGTTTATTCTTGTTAGTACTTTTTCTGCGATAGCTTCAGATATATCTTCACTGAGCCGTTTAAACTCGTATTGATCAACGTCTCCATATAAATAATAACTTAAAGCTTCTGCTTTTTCTTGAATTGACTTTTCGTTTCCTAAAACTGATTCATTCGCGATAAATATATCCACTAGTTTCTTTTTATCAATAAATGAGTTTATAGACTCGGCCAGCTTCTGATGGCCAATTTTGTAACTCTTATTTAAAAGAATCTGTTGCTTTAAATGCAATAAATTCTTTTTTAGACAGAGATCTTTCTTTGCTGATTTCTTACTTAAAGATACTTTCTCACTAACAGTTAAATTAGAGACAGTTTTGGTACCCTCATCTATATTTTTCTCTAAATTAGAGCACGTCGTCTTTATAAAATTTAGAAACTTGTCTGGCGCAATTATCGCTAGTTCTAAAATTTCAGCTTGAACTTCCTTACGTAATTTTTTTAAACTCAGAAGATATCCAGCGTACTCT
>JAOHMI010000077.1 GCA_028101965.1 Bacteriovoracaceae bacterium | reverse complement strand
CTCAGACTTTTGTTTTGATTTCTTTAATTTTTGCATCAACTTAATAGGGTTATGATAATTGACCATTAGGTCTAGATTATCTGGAATGATATAATCACGTAGATAGTATTTATCCCAACGGGCACCCAAATTTACGGAAAGTAATGATAGATCTTGCACTCCGATTAATAATTCAAAAGCACTAATCCCTGCGGAAAATCGAAACTCTCCATCTCGATGTATAAAAAAATGAAGTTTGGAATCTCTGTCTTTTGTAAAAAGTAGAGTATTTCCCTTATTCCATGATAAACTCGCAGAAGGCCCCGTGAAAACAAGCGGGGCAGGTTGAGTGAAATTAAAATTTGCATTCGCATCAAAGCCAATAGAGCTTCTCACTGAAAATGCTTCATACTTTTTCAATGCATTCTTCGTAAATTTTCCTTTCTGAAAAACAAATCTTAATATTTTAAATGGAGCTGAGATAGCTTTATGTAAGTTATTTGTATATTGAGCAAAAGTAAATTCGCGAGAAAAAATCCTCGCTTGCACACTTGCCGCAAGCTTCCATTGGTCAATTGCGTTCCCAATAATTCCCACATCAAAAATAATTCGATCTTGCACAATAAATTGATGACTTTCCTGGTTATCTAAATCGAGAAAATCATTTATCTGAACTCGCCTCTCTAAACGTATACTTAGGTTTGGAAAAGAAAGGCTAAACTTAAAAGGTGCCTCAAACTCTCTGCGAATTCCTGTGTTAATCCCAACCCCAGAGGGAGATAAGTACTGCGGAACTAGATATTTTTGATAGCTCTTTTTGAAAGATTTTTCAAACTCAACCAAATTAAAATTAAAACGAAACAAGTTAAACAATGTAATAGGAAGGCTGTTTTTAAAACTAAATAAATGTTTTTTTTGAGGAAAAACAGTTTTCTTCAACTTACCTTTAGCATTTATTAGCTGTGGAAATTCCTTATGTAAAAGCTGATTAGAGGGAACTTCACAAGAGTTTATTGAATCAAGCTCAAAAACTTTATTCATATTCACTCTTCTTTGTAATAATCTTTGATAATATATTTTCGCAACTGCCTCAGGCATTCCTGAATAAATCAATCCATCCCACAGATCTTGACAGCTAACTTGATTAATTTTTGTTGCCATCCATTTCAAGTCTGAAAGAGTTGTATATTTAAACATCTTCTTTTGCATTTGAAAGTCCGTCCACCAAACTTTAAGACGGTTTTTCTTATCAAAATTAGTCACAGAACCAGAGAATAAATTTGGAGCAAGACCTTTAGTGGAAATTGATTTTAATATATCCTTTGGCTTTTTTATAAATCGATCAGGAGCTAACCCATAACCCACATCCTGAAAACGATGCATAATATTGAATTTACCATTTTTCATTTTCTTTACAATCAATTTAAAGTTTGCAGGTTTAACATCTAAGAGATTCACCCAAGCAAGCCATAAAAGCATTCCACGGTACTCTCTTCTTAGATATAAGTCCCAAGTATTGATATTTAAGCTGCTAACCCTTAATTCTTTAGGGTGATTCATTTCGAGAAGAGCATCTTTTAATAATAAATATTTTCCGCGCTCGTCTTCCAAGAACTCTCCACCATATTGAACAAAACTTCCTTGTCCATATTTATAGACCCATTGAGCTTTTATTTTTTCAGGCTTAGTGCCATTTAAGTAAATCTTAACTTCTTTACGATAGACAGACATGTCTTGAGAGAAGCCTAACCTCTTACCTAAAAAACTAAGGAAAATATCTGGATAGACCTCCGGCCCAACTTTTATTTTAATTTTCCCCTTACTTTTTATCTTCGAATTTGAAAGTGGATTAAGATCATCATAATAGGCTTTTATCTTCGGAGACCCTGCCCCGCCAAAAGAAATTTTTTGAAATGAATAAATCGTTTCTTTTTCACTAGGGAAATACCGCTCTATATTTTTTCGATACTGTTCAAATGATAATATTCTGGGTTTTTCCCATAGAGCAGAACCAACAGGATTTAATTTTGATAGGTCGAAATTATTATTTTTAAGACACTTTAATTCAGAAGAACTCAGAGTTGTATTTGTTTCATTTTCTTCTAAACAATCTTGGTGAAAACTTGGCACATCTACTCTTGGTAAGTTAATCGCTTCATTTTTATTTGTATATTTATAAAATCGATAAGGATTAATCATTTTTTTAATCATCCCCACAGGATCTTTATCACTACTAAAGAGAGTTCTTTTTACATTGGGGGAAAATATTCCGGAGTAAAGAGAGATAAATTTCCACATTTTTAAATGAAGTTTTTTTCGATGTCCTCCCATTTGATCATCATTAAGATTATTAATTTCCAACATCTCTAAAACTAAAGGGGTTAGATACTTTTGATAAACCTTAACCAGTTCATTTTTTTTTGCTTCTTTTTCACTTTTTATTTTTGCTTTAGAGTAATCTTGCCCTTGTTCAAAAAATCCTTCTCTCATGATGGTGTGAGCAACATCGGAACTCACCTCTTTTTCCTCAAGCTTTAATCGTAAAATTAATTTTTCAATCTTTCGTTTATCAAACCTATTATCCGTCATAAAAAATTTTTGAATAAACCGATTTGTGGCCGTTGAATTTTTACCGAATCTTAATGAAGCAGAATAATCTATATTGTCCGCAAATGTGACGAACCAAGGTGCAAGAACTAAGAATAGNAGCTTATTCAACCTACTTATAGATATATGTATTTTCACCGATTAGAGATCTCTAAATTTGCCTGATCTGGCCAATAAGTTGTATTTATTTCACGGACATAGTTTGGAGATAAATAGTCGGAATTTCATTTTAGATCTAGTCTATAATAAAGATAGTTGATTAATTTAATATCTTAAGTAGGGGGACTCTTAAGTCTACCGAAGGATAATATTCCCCGTTTATTCTTGAGTAATCGCCAATTCAATCAATATTATTATTTTAAATGTAATCTATAATAACTGTTTTCTTAACGCGACGATACCGCCACCATGGCAATAATTATGTTGCCGATGTAAAATAAGAATAATAAAAAGGAATAAATACTTGAGCAAATCAAAAAGAAGAAGCTCACAAAAAGGCTTCAGTTTAATTTCAGTAATATTTGCAATTGCGCTCACTGGCGTTCTTGCACTTGGCCTAATGAGAATATTTAAAAATTCGGCCAATTCGCAAATGAACTTTAAGTCAGGTCAATCAGAATTAGTTCTCTCAAAAGTAATTTCAATAATTTTGAATAAAAGAAACCACTGCACCCAAACCTTTGCTGGAATAACCTTTAAGAAGAAAGATATCGATTTTGATAACGAATTTATTGAGCTAAGCACCGCATATGATTATTTATCGGATGAGGGACAAAATATTGAGTTGTATCAATCAAATGCTGAGGGAAGCGCAAGAACTCACAAAAGGATGAATGGCGATGACAATATCAATGGAATCGATAAAAGCAAATTTGATAAACTAAAAATTAAATCAATAAAGTTAATTATGAATAATGGAGCCGGCCCTTGCAGTGATGATTATTGTGAAGGTACAATAACTGATACTGGACAAGTACTGGTTTTTTATGAAAAGCCTGTTTCCATAGAAGAAAATGCTCAAAAGCAGCTGCTCAAAAAAATATTTGATATAAACCTTACCATAGAAACTGACAATTCAAATGAATCCACCATTACCTCATGCGAATTAAATTCTTCAAGTTTAGAAGTAGGAGAATCCCCATATCCAGCTGCTTGCAAAATAAGGTTTTATCACGATAATTTAGCGGGTTTCGATAGACATATCGACCTTGATTTAAATGAGGCCAGTTTTGGTGCTTTTAGAACCAAAAGTGATATCGACAACAATGATCGCTTTGGCATTAACCCTACTTGCAGCAGTCCTGTCACTGATATAGATAACTACTTTAGAGACTGTTATATTGGATTTGGATGGAGAGACTCATCTCGAAATAATAATACTGAAAACTTGCAACCTGCGATCTTTGCCAGGAGACAATTCAAAGGAGTACCAGTTATTCCAGCTGGCTTTAGTTTGACTGACCTTGAAATTGATTTCTCCGGAACCGATGTTAATGAAGATGATTCTTTTTACACTCGAATTGCTTGTGAGCAGGGAACTCATAGCGCTGAAATTGATCAGTATGTGAAAAATACATGTGGTATTTGTCTTGGTCATTCAGATAGCTATAATCTCTCTCCGCAAAGTGTCAGCTGCATTAAGGTTCAAGATTATATTAATGATGAAGAGGATAGTCCCAATTCTCCCCAAGGGTTGTGGTCTCGAATAAATACTAATACTGGTGATGTTGATAACAATGACACTTTTTTTCTAGGATTCTTTTGTAATAATCAATACTCTCCTTATGTTAAATATTTTTCCTATGAGAATCCATAAAACAAACCCCGAACTTCTCAGTCCAGGGTTAGTTAGTAAAGAGGATGAAGTTTTTTGTGATCTAGTCTCAGAACGAGGTTCAATCACAAGGGGGGGACAATATTTTATTATTTAAGCTTTGCTTTCTTTCGATGTAATTTTATGATTCCTTTTAAAAGCTTTTTACGCTTTCTTGAGCTTGATTTAACTTCTTTGTAACTAATCACTCCAGCAACACTAGATTGATTTTGATTAAAAATCTGTTGCGGGATGACCTCTGTTAAATCTAAAAACAATCCTATTCCATTTTTTCCATCACTTTTTGAAGTAAAAACTCCGCCTGCTCCATAAACATTTTTAATATTAAATGGGGGAAAGAATGCCGAGTGACCAACCTTATCTCCTAGCTTGTCCATACCTTTAATTTTAATAGCGACACCTAAGGAGATTTGGCTTTCACCAATGAGTAAGTACAAATGAACATTTTTTTTGTTACCAATATTCAATTCGACCACTTGGTTCACCCCCATTAAGGGAAGACCTGATCCATTGGGTAGAGATGATACTTGCCGTTGCAAATTAATAATTTCAGAAACATTCAATTTAATCTTTAGTTCATCAGAGGATGAGTTAGAGATAAGATCAAGCTGGCCGATGACTTTATTGTTCATATGAGGAACTTTAATTGGAAGAGAAATTCCAGGCAAAGTAATATTTCCTAAATATAACTGAGCACTAGTTTCAATAATTACGTCCCCTTGATCAATACTCGGTTTCACCTTTAAATCCTTAACAAACCGATTAGACCCCCCACAAGATACAAATAGAAACATCAATCCTAAACTTAGGATGGCCGTAAACTTGTTCATAAACACTTACCTTAAAAATTGAATTTTTTGAAAAAACTAGGCTTGGAACTGCTTACATGCAACTTTCGATGACGTCCTTAAAACACTAGTTCGTTGTTATTAAGTTACCTTTTTTTTTTCTGGGCACAGCCCGATTCTAAATCAAAACAGGGTGTGGCTAAATTCTATTTTAAAGAAATATTTTTGTTTAAATTAAAAAATGGTGTGTTATTGAATGCTTAGTATAGAACTTACGTTATGAGACCTTTAAGGCTAAATGAACCTAAGTTAACTCTCCCTGCAAGAGATTATTGGCACAAACGAATTAAAAGATCATTTATCATCAAATAATATACATTTAAGTCCATTAGATTAAAGACTTTAAAGTGATAGATATGCACTCACCTGACTTGAATGCTACTCTTCCTTCAGCATCACATAAATGATACTGACCGATACCTACTCTAATTAATCTAAGTGTAGGAAACCCTACTTTGGCCGTCATTCTTCTAACCTGACGATTTTTTCCTTCCAATAACTCGATCTCTATCCAAGATGTGGGAATATTTTTTCTAAACCGTACAGGTGGTATCCTGGGGCCGAAGACATCTTCTTGGTTAGCTATTTTCTTCACTTTGCAAGGAAGGGTCTTATGCCCACCTTTTATCAGGACTCCCTGTTGTAATTCATGGATTGCTTGCTCTGAAATGTCTCCATCCACCTGCACCCAATAAACTCTGGAGTGGTTTTTTAAAAAACTTTGTTGAAACTTCCCATCATTACTTAGTAATAAAAGGCCCTCAGAATCTTTGTCTAATCGACCTACTGCATAAACATCTGATGGTAAGTTAAATTGACTTAGGTCCGCACCATCATCACTGGTGAATTGAGATAAAACTCCATAGGGTTTGTTGAAAAGAAGGTATTTATTACTGGCTGCCGTTCTCATAAAATCACATTTCAATTACAATTGTTTTCATGTCTCATCATATTAAACATTTCGATTTCAATAAGTTTAAAACCGATCATTGGAATAAGAAAGAATACTTTGTAAATAATGCTCATGATCTGCAATTAAAACAGTATTTACCTGATTTTCAAGAACTTTGGAATAACCCACTGATTGAAAAACGGGTTATTTCTCAAGAGGGCGATCAATTTTCTTATAAAATATCTTCCTTTTTAGAATGTCTTCCACCATCGATCCCTACGACGGTTTTTGTACAAAATATTGATCACTACTCACCTAATTTAAAATGTATATATCAGCTTTTAAGTTTTATACCAAAGTATCGCATTGAAGATATCATGTTATCTTTTTCAAATGAACAAGGTAGCTCAGGACCTCATGTAGACTTTTATGATGTTTTTATTTTACAAGTTTCAGGTAGCAAAAGTTGGAAAGTAGAAAAAAACTTACGCAGCTATAATGAATGTGATGAAGATCATCTACAAAAAAACTCTGAAATAAAACTTCTTAAAGATTTTTCTTCAGATCATATAACCTATAATTTACATCCGGGAGACCTTTTGTATGTTCCTTCTCATTTAGCTCATTGGGCTACCAATCATGAGGATACGAATTCTATAAGTCTCAGCGTTGGTTTAAGATCACCTAAAATCAAAGATTTTATCTATAGTGCGGCACACGAACTCGCTGAATGTTTTTCAGAAGATCACCGTCTGACTCATTCTCTCTTTAACAATCAAGACAGCTTTGAACTTAAGATAGATAATTTAAATTTATTTAATTTACCCTTTACTCTTCCTGAAGAAAAAAAATCTCTCCAATTAATCCAGTTGGGAAAATTATTTACTGAAAATCCATACTGGGAATTAAATGAAACCAATGAAAATCAAGATATTACTCTTGACCCACAAAACATAAAACTGAAAAGTTCTACAAGATTTTGCTATTTCATAAATCAAAATCAATATTTTTACTTTTTTAATGGGGAAGTTTTCCAAACTTCTTTAAATTTGATTGATCAACTTGTCCTCTATTTTAATCAACAAAATAACTCTATCACTCTCAACCCAGATCATGAGGAAGAAGAAGGGTTTATTCAATTCATTATTGATAATGATATTATTGAGCTAACATGATTCCTAAAGTATTAACAATTCATTCTCTAAGTCCTATGGGTGAAGGAATTGCTCATGACAGTGATCAAATTTTTTATATTCCTAAGACCTGTCCAGGTGATCAAATTAGTATCAATAAAGTGAAAAGACTAAAAAAGGACATTTTTAAAGTCGAATCATTTAAATTACTAACCGAATCTACCGACCGCCGTCAGTCGATCTGTCCCTTTTTCCATAATTGCGGCGGTTGTGACTATCTCCATCTCCCCTATTCAAAAGAGATTGAAAATAAAGTGAATGCTCTTTACTTAAACATAAGGAGAGGATTTGCGAATTCTGAAATTCCTCTGATTCAAGTCCATTCGGCTCAAAAAAGAATTGAATATAGAAATCGTATCCAATTACAAATAGACAAAAAGCAAATCGGTTTTATGCAACAAGATAGTCATAATCATATACCAATTGAAAACTGCCTCTTAGCCGAAAAGCCTATTCAAGCGCATATTTCAAGTAAACAGTTTAAAGATAGTCTCCCTAAAAAAGGACATATGGAAATTACCTTTGACGAAAAAATGAACAAGATAAAAACTAATCACAATCAAAGATACGCGGCGGATGGCTTTAGTCAGGTCAACCGTAGGATGAACGAAGCTCTGCAAGAAATTGTTTTAGATTATTACAAAAGATCCATTACAAAAACTGAGACTCAGTTGATTGAGCTTTTTAGCGGAAGTGGAAATCTTTCAAACTCCTTGAAAAATCTATTTTCATCTACACTTCATATTGATTCCTATGACTTTAGTCAGCAAACTGATAACCAGAATTTTTTAAAACTAAATTTATATAAAGATG
>JAOHMI010000076.1 GCA_028101965.1 Bacteriovoracaceae bacterium | reverse complement strand
CATTCCAAACCGCTTTATCAAGTAGCTTTTTATCTTTTGCCAGGAAGTAGGTAGTAAAAGTCCCACTTAAAGTTATCATAATAAGAAAGGCAACAATCATTCCATTTATTTTTAAAAAATCATTTGAATTAATTTCTCTCAGAACGTTAAAGGCCACATGACGATGCTCCATCTCTTCAAAGGCATGCCACTCAAATAATTCTTGCATAGGGGACTCTGCTTCAGAGAAAAAATTTTTTTCTAAGGCAAGTTGAGCTAAAAGTGCCGTCATGTGCTCAAAGGCCGCTGTTAAACTGAGTTTAAATTCTTTACTACAGTTTTTCGTGATTAGTTTTTCCAACAAATTGGTTGTGATGATTATTACTGTTAGATTATAGCCTTGGTGATTTAAGTTTTGAAAATACTTTTCATGCTCTTTTGCATGATTTACTTCTTGCTTAATAAACCAGTTAATTTCTTTTTGTAAATCTTCATTTTCAATTTGCTTGACCACATTTTGTAAACTTTTAATAAAGAACCTTTCACCAACGGGGAAAAGGAGAGTAAAGCTGTTTAATAAATGGGTTGAAAATGGCATTTGATTATTCCAATATTGGCCAATACTGAAAGGGAAGATAAATTTAGATTTAGTCTTCATCGCTCTATTATTATAGCAGATAAGTCAGTTTAAATTCTTTGTAGTCACCTTACCTCTATAAAATTAGAATAAAGGTATGAAATTAGATCTTCAAAAGCTCGAAATAGAGGGGAAAAGCCTTTATTGGCTAGGAAAGATTATCGATCCTAGTCTGCCAACGACCATTTTTATACACGGTTTTCCTGATAATGCCTATGTATGGGAGAAGCTGGTTAGTACATTTCCTCAGAATATGAATGTTATTTGTCCCTTTATGTGGGCAACTTATGATGGGGTCACTGTACCAAGCCACCACTATAGACATAGTTTATTCGCCTTTCGTATCCGTGAATTAATTAAATCTTTGGGGTTAGAGAAAGGCCCACTTTATGTCGTGGCCCATGACATGGGAGGGGCAGTGGCAGGTGAGTTAAATAAAAAGCTCGATGTGAAAAAAAATTTCTTTATAAATACTTTTACGGCCAGACAATTTCTCTCTCACACAAGAAGTTTAGGTCAAGCTATTCGTAGCAGCTATATGATACCCATGCAATTTAGGTTGTTACAAAAAATCCTTTTTTCCCCGGGAATAGTTCGTCATCAATTATTAAAAAGAATTTACCAAATTGGGGGAGCGAAAGATGTTAGTGATTATTTAAAAAAGAATGAGTATGGATATATGGGAGGGGAGGTTTATCGACAAATTCCTCGTGACTTTAATCTATTGGCAAAAGAAAAAGCAATGCCGATAATCTATTTTTGGGGAAACAAAGATTATTTTTTACTCCCTCCAACGAAAGAAGAATTAAAAAATTTTTCAACCATGGCTAATATTCATCATTTTAATTGTGGGCATTGGCCACAATTAACAAATCAAGTTGAATTATCAAAAATCATCCAACAGGAAATACAGCATGAGTAAACAAGTTTTAATCACTGGAGTTAATGGAGGAATTGGTTCAGAGTTAGCTAAACAATACTTAGATTTGGGCCGTAAAGTAATTGGGCTTGATATTGGTGAAGATAGTCATATAAAAGGTGAAAGCGAAGAGTTTTATTATTTTAAAATTGACTTAACCAAACCAATGCAAGTCGCCAAAGTTCAAAAAGCAATAACAGAACAGTTTCAAGTCGATGTGGTTATACATAATGCCGGAATATCTCAAATAGATTTTTTTGATCAGCAAAGTGATGAGGACTTTGCCCAAATTTTACACATTAATTTAACTTCCCTAGTAAACTCAACTCGATTTTGGTTAAAACATTTTAATCAAACTGAGCAGAGGGGGACCATCGTAAACATTAGTTCTGTTGCCGGATCAGTACCCACCACTAAACTTGTTCACTATTCAACCACAAAGTTCGCTGTTACTGGATTCACCCAATCTCTGCAGCTGGAGAAAAAAGAGTGTGGATGGGATACAAATATTTTACTAGTTTCCCCCGGTTTTGTGAAAACTCCTCTGATGAAAATAGGGGAGCCAGGGGGCTTTCCTAAAAGTTTAGAATATTTAGTCAGTGAGCCTAAGGACTGTGCAGAAGCAATCATAAAAGGAATCGAGAAAAATGAACTGCATATCGTTCCAAATGCTGGTGCTCAAGCACTTTTAGGCTTGAGGCGTGTATCGCCCAAGATCACCAACTTTTTACAAAAATGGGCGTTGAAGCAAAAGTAAAATGGATATTAAGTGGTGAAAATCAAAGTTGCTTGAGAAAACTCTCTAACTTATCAAGACCATTTTTCAATTGCGGGTAAGTTTGGAGGATTAAACTCTGATCTAATTTATTTTCTTTCAATTTTTCTAATATAGCTTTTCCGTCATAATCGACAAAAGCTACTCTGGCAGAAAGCTCATTGTATTCTCGATAAAAATCGCAACCAGGAAGAATAGCGATTCCTAATTCATTGATTAGATAATTGCTGAGATCAGAAGAAGTTTGAATATTAAGATTTTTTAATTGGTCTCGATAATTTTCAAAATCAATAAATAAATAAAAAGCCCCTTGAGCGGGGGTGGTATGTATGTTCATTTTTTGAAATCTGAGAGCGAAGTATCTTCCAATTATTGAATGGATTTGAGTGTATAAAGCAACCCTTTTAAAAACATTTTTTTCACTTAGGTCCCACGCCTTAACTGCACAATATTGAATGGGAGCAGAGACAGCACTGAAAGTTTCACTGATAAATGACTTTAAAGCTTTTCCTACATTTTCCATTTCACTGGCGAGAATCATATAACCCAGGCGATATCCTCCAGCACTATAAGACTTTGATAGACCCCCTGTGATGACAGTTTTGGTATAAAGTGAAGCCAGAGATGGACTGTGCTCATGAGTAAAGTCTACCTGTGAGTAAATCTCATCTGATATCACAATGACATTATATTTTTCTAAAATTGGTACAAGCTTTTCAAGGTCTTCTTGAGAGTAGACTTGGCCAGTAGGATTACTTGGAGAATTTAAAATTAAGATTCTTTGATCGCTGTTTGATTGTTGGCAAGTCTCTTCCAATATGTCAGCAGTAAGGCGATAGCCATTTTCTCTACTGGTATGAGCAATATGAACATTCGCATTTTTTAATTGTAATTGAGGAAGATAACTTACCCAACTGGGAGTTGGTATTATAAAGTCACCTTCGAGAATATATAAAAGCTGAAATAAAAGCTCTTTGCTGCCGGGGCCAATAAAAGTGTTTTCCTTATTAATACTAGTTATTTGGTATTTGCTTTGATAATAATCAGCGATGGTTTCTCTTAACAAGGGAAGTCCTGCAGTCGTTACATACTCTTTATGGGACGTTCTTTTTTTTAATTCATTTTGAATTTCCTGGGGAACAGGGAAAGGAGACTCGCCAAAACCCCAGTGATACACAACTCTTCCTTCTTCTCTGAGCTTTTTAGCCTGTTGATTAATTTTTAAAGTCGCGCTTTCTTTTACTTTTGATAAATTTGGGTTAAGTTTTATCTCTTGCATGGACAGCTCCTAATTCTTGGAGCTTCATCTAACCACTAATTTATTTTACAGTCACCAAGTCCAGCTAGGGCAAGAAACATTTTCAATTGAATGTGATAAAGGTGTAAGAGTTCTATCCTTTTAGTTAGTAAACTCCATAATTACATTACTTCCTGTAGGCGGTTCTGGGTAAAAAAGCACACGATACTTATGACTTAACTGCGGTCCACCATAGTGATTAACGTAAAAGCTTTTGAAACCATAGGATGAATGTCCTCCATAGGCGAAGTCATTGGGGCTAAAAGTTTTGATATCACTCCAAGGATCACTTGGTGTTACTTTTTGTTGAATTTTGTAACCAGTGATAACTCCCTGCTCTTGGATTTCTAATTTAAATCTAGCATAGGGCACACTGTTGTTGTCATATTTAAGATGAACCTGAGAGAAGTTACCATTGGGTAAAGCCACAGGAGGAGTAGGGTCCATAAAAGTTGGATATGCCCATTTACTAGAGGGAAAGTAAACTGTGTCCTCAGCTAAAGTTCCCCATATGCCGTTAGTTGATTGAGCATCTAATCGATAGGTCAACTCAATACCTGGGTTAGGTGGCTCAGGAATTAAGTCGTGAAGAAAGATCATTTTTCTCACATTGTTATGGATGTCTTTGAAAAAAGTTGTGTCAAAGCTGGTCACTTGTTCCCACTGGAAATTTCCTCCATAATTATTTAATCGTTTTAAACTATATTGTTGGATATTTTCATCTCCTTCAATGTAAAGCCACATTTTGGTATAAGAAGAATTAGTTCCTGGGGTGAAGTCCAAGCTTATATAATCAACTGTTGGACCGTCACAAGAAGATGTATTTGGAATTGCCAGTGTGATTTGATTACTTAATGCAGACTCTAGGTTGTTTCCGTTAATGGCTTTGACAGTAAAGTTATGACTCGCACCCAATGTCACATTATGGCTAGAATAAGACTTATCTAATGATTCCCCCATAGCTATACCATCTTTATATATACGAAAGTAAGTGTCTGGAGAATTTGAATTATGCTGCCACTCTAAGCTCACATAGGGAGCACAGTTTAATTGAAGATCAAGCTCAATTTCTCCTGTTAACTCAAAGGGAGTAGTGGGAGGAGTCGTTTGAGTATTATCATTTACTTGGTAAATCACATTAATATCAACTTCTGGATGATCGGCAGGTGAGGCCGGTAAAACGGTTGTTACTTTCATGCTTACTGGATGAAATCCTGGAGATTGAGATTGACTGGTAAAAATATCAAATGATTTAAAACTACTTTGTCCTGGAGGTACATTCTGAAATGTAAATCCACCGCCTGAACTTGCTGTAATATTTATTTCAGGGCCAGGAAGTCCGGTTAAGGATGATAAATCAATATCAGATAAAGCAAAAGTGGATGGAGTACAGTTAGTTGGATCATCCCGGTTGGTTAGTTTTATTTCATAGGTACCTGCGCGATAAACCCATGAGTCTGGTTCTTCAATTCTAACCACAGGGTATACTTCGATGAGTGGTTCTTCTCCGACACAAGGTGCATCATCATCTAAGGTAATTTGCACCTGAAACTCCCCATTATTATTTTGTGGGAGCTGTTTAATTTTTATTGAATTAGGAAGATCAATAAAAATATCATCAGGCCCAGAAAGAATACCCACTAACCAAGTTGGATCGTATCCTCCATGGTCGTAGGTCTCAGGAACTTTTGCGTATTTATGAATTGCCAATCCCTGTTGGAAGACCAAGCTCATAGTGTCATCGTAACCTTGATTCGAGCGAATACTAATATGATAATTCAGTGGAGAGTTGGGGATATCAATGACAAGTACTGAAGGGCTTCCAGCTCCAACTGGACCTAACTGTGGGTGAGGAACAAGAGAGTAAGTTCCATTTTGTGCAATACTTTGTGTTGGTGGCTCCCAGCCTAATTCAAAGAAGTTTGGAGCGCTCATATAAGTCCCATTACCACTACCCATGGGAGTTGAGTTGTCTCCATAATTATCTTCAGAGACCCCATCATTATTTATGTCTATATAGCCATGACTCACGGCCAGAGTATGGGCAATTTCATGGATACCTGTTCGCACCTTAGCTTCATCCATGCGTGAAGCTTTCACGTTTGCCGTACAATAACTTCCGCAAGCTACTGGGTAAGTTGCTGAGTTACCACAGGCGGACTCGTCAGGCATGACAAATAAAAGAGTGTCAATGGCCGACAAGGGTATATGGTTTGGGTTTGCAGGATCAGTTAACCAATCTAATGCCTTTTGTTTTACTACTTGGTACTCACTAGAGCAACCCACTGGCCCCGGTTCATCTAATTCAAAATAATAGGCATCAATAATATCGTTATCTGCATAATCAATATCATAAATTAATTGCCCACTAGAATTGTTTAAATAATACTCACGAATGTAATTTAGTTGTCCTTTAAAAAAAGATTCAGATCCAATATATGACTCTGCTTTAAAGTCACTAAAGTTCACAGCAATGGCCACAAGTTGATATGTGCCTATTCCATTTGGGGTGCTAGAGTTTTTTTGTTCGCCAAAATGTGCAGACTTTTGGTCTAATTTATATTTCTCCCTCAATAGTCTTTGGTTGTATTCATCGGCTTGGCATTCAAAGGGAAGCATATTTTCTAAACTAATTTTAGATTCTAAATCCAGAATTGTATTGATAGGAGAAGAAACTTCCCTTTCTCTTTCATTTTTCTTTTGCGACATTCTTTCTTGAGCCGTAAGAGGAGTTGGGTTTAATATTATTAATGTTGAAAGTAGAAACAATAAGCGGGCATTGTTATAAAAATAACATAAAATTGATTTCACTAGCTTCTCCCCTAGAAAATTTCGAATCCATACTATTCTAATTGATTTTCATTTTTTTACCGAATCTTAGAGAAAAAGTGGTTAACTATCCAATAATGCATAGAATTTATAAAAGAGATTAATTTCTATTTGGCACTATATTTGGGCAGGGAAGAGTTAATTCACCATTGAGATCTATTACTTTTTCAATTTAAACCAAAAAATTACCAAGAAACCAGTTGTTGATTTACAAAAATATAATATGAGTAACTTAATTTTCACAATTTTTTTTATGGCGAATTTAAGCTCTTTAGCTGCGATCGAGTATCAAGTTTTCTTTGTGGCCGGACAAAGTAACGCAGTTGGAGTTGCGGACAAAGAGCCTCTGCTTAATGATGTTTTTCCAAATTACTTTTTAAGTACGCCAAAGGATTTTGTTCAAGTCTATCATATTCTTAACCAAAGACTTGAGCCTTTAACTCTTGGGTTAAATCATAACTCCAATACCAATTGGATTTCACATGGGCCTGAAGTAGGATTCTTACAATACTTGTTTGATCATGAACATGTTTCATCAGATAAACCGGCACTACTATTTAAATACGCCTATGGAGGTACATCTCTGGCCATAGATTGGAATGTGAATAATCCTGATTCACATTACTATAGCTTAATTAATCATTATAAAAATTTCTTGGATATTATTTATCTAAATGGAGATACAGTTTCTCCTAAAGCTTTGTTGTGGATTCAAGGAGAATCTGACGGTGGCGAAAAGAGTAAAAAGTATGGAGATCGTCTTTATACTTTTATTAGACAGTTTAGATACGACATATTAAAACAGACGAATATCAAAAAAGCCTTTCCCGTTATTTCCGCTCGAATGAAAAATAATAAGACACTAGATCAGCAACAGGACAAAGTAGAAAATAGAGATGGTCATTTTGCTACAATTCCTTCAAAGGGGTTAAGTTTATCAGAAGATGGAATTCATTATGATACTCAAGGATTGTGGGATATGGGTCTTCGTTTAGGAGAAAAGTATCTTAAAATGGAAAGGAGTAATAGCTCTTCAAAACTTTATTTAGATTTACTTCCCTATCCAAACCCAGTCAAGCATACCGAAACTTTACGGATTCGAACACGTCAATCTTTAAAATGTGAATATGTGCAAATTAATCTATTAGATATTTTAGGAAGAAAAATTCATTCAACTCAAATTGAGCAGATTGAGTTGAATGAAGTTGGCTTAGATCTCTCCTTAGTGAGATTTCAACTTTCATACCTCGCTTCAAGTGTGTACTTTATAAATGCAAAGTATCAAAGCTGTGGGGAGGAAAATATATCGGGTGTTATTACAAAACAATTTGTTGTTAATTTCTAGATTTCAATCTTAAGAGGTGGTAGTTCAATTGATGGAACTGTATGAGAGTTTAAAATTATAATTTGTTCCGCTTCCGCAGTTATTTCTTTTTTTGATAAATAGAGACTTGAGAAACCAATTAGTAAAAGTAAAGCCAGAAAAAGAAGACGAAAGATCGTATTAATTTTTTTATCACTAATTTGAATCTCTAATCCATCACTTACTAAGTTTACTTCTTTCATTTGATAATCCTTTAAGTTGGTTGCGGTTGAATAGAGAGTAGCCAATGAACCTAAAATTTAAGTCAATGCTGTGTAAATAAATATTTACAGAAGAGTTTTATTTCAAAATGATAACTTAGTTTAGTAATTGCAGGGGCTTATTGCCTTGTTCTTTTTTCGGCAATAGTTCAACTAATTGTAATTTTCTTTTAACTGGCTGACTACACTTCTTATAGAATGAGTC
>JAOHMI010000075.1 GCA_028101965.1 Bacteriovoracaceae bacterium | reverse complement strand
ATTGCATTGTGGGCAACGAACTCGGGCTCCAGAGCAAAGCCCAAAAATAAGATAACTAAACATTACTAAAGCAGCTAAACCAATTCCTCGATTAATACCTAAGAAACTTTTCCACCATAGATTCATTACATCGAAAAATATTAATAGACATGAAGTGAAGCTAATGAAAAATAATTTATTAAGTCTCTTTCCAAAAGTAGGATGTTTTTTTGTTAGCATAAGATACTTTTCTCACCTCCTAGGTACTATATATAGACAAAAAATCATTTTCATTACCCTAGGGTAATACAGCGGGTAAGGAATTAACAATATTAAGTCTTTGAGCAAAATCAAATCTCATGATTTAATATTCAAATGAATACTCAAACAAAAGTAAAAGCAAAATTTTTTTCAGAGACTCTCGGTCTCTCCCCTCTCAAAACAAGGATTAAGCAATCAAAGCTAATTTTTACTGGCAAAAAACATGTTCCCAGTAGCAGCTTTGATCTATCTAGTATTGGCCATCTGAAGCCAAGTGTTTCTATCCCTCTATGGCTTGGGAAATATAAAATAAAAAATAAAGTGATTATTTCCAATTTATATAATCATACCCCCACTCCCATTGAAGATGGATGGAGTGTCAAGAAAACTCAAACTAAAGATTTTCGGCATCGAAAACTAACCTATGACAGTCATAATGCAACAGACTTTGCTATTCCTATTAATTCGACTTTATTAGCAGCCGCTCCAGGAAAAGTCGTTCTCATTAAAAGTGAATTTAATCGAGGGGGATTAAAAATTGTCATAGACCATGGTAAAGGTCTATTAAGTTGCTCAGTTCATCTAGCGAGAGCCTTGGTTAAAGTTGGTCAAGAAGTGAAACGTGGAGAACCAATTGCCATCACAGGCTATTCTGGCTTTGACGGATTTATCACATGTCCCTTTGGCATCCCTCACGTCCATTTCAATACTTGGCATAACTCAATTCCCGTAGATCCTTTTGCTAATGGCGAAGAAGAAGAGTCTATTTGGGTGGGAGAAAATAATCTTCCCGAACCCATTGAGAAAATTAAAAATGAGGTATTTAATGTGTCTCCCGTTAACCCAGCAAACTTAGAGAAAGTTATTAGTACCTGCTTAGACAAAGAGCTTGCAGAGCAATTAAATAATATTGAGTCCACCCACCTCAGAGCATGTCATGTGGTTTTTGAGATGGCATACTACCCCACTCTATTTCCACAAAAACTAAATGTTTGGAAGCAAGATTTCTCTCGAGAGAAAAGATTAAAGCTAATAAGAGTAAAAATTAAAGTAAGGTTTTTCATGGATAATACGATAGAGCATCGTAAACCTTTTGCAAACTCGAAGAATAATCTATTGCGATATCGTAGGATCGCAAAGCATATTTAACTCGTTCGTCAGTTTTAGAAAAATCAGAAAAGTAAAAAACTGTATTTTTAGGAAAATATGAAAATTGAACGGAAGGTGATTTCGCAAGTATTGATCCAAGCCGCCATTTTTTTCGGTAGATATTAAAAGCTAATGTCACACGATCAGAAACCATGGATTCTTGTTCAAAGATAAGAGCTGTCTTATAATATTGTCTTAGTTTAGCCTTACTAATTGAAGATTTCTGAAACATTTTTCGTACTGAATCGAAATAATCATTTACTTGATCTTTGGATTGAGGCCACAATTCTTGAAGACAGTATTTAGCCTTGGAATTATCTTGGTATTCTTTAATGAAATAATATAGTGAATAGGTATCGACAAATACTTTTTGATTCGTATTTAATAATTGACCGATAAAAACTCCGCTGGCCCTAGCTCTTCTTCTTGTTTGCTTCTCTCTATTAAATAATACCCAGCTTGAAGCTAAGGCATTTTTTATTTTTTTATTATACTCTGGTATCATTGACTCTAACCACTTTGCTCCATGAGCCGCGATTAGGGGAAAGTGAAACTGACCGTGATGAGATGGATCGAGAAAAATTTTCTTATAGATATCAACTCTTTGGTTTATATCTTGATTGCTTCCGGCAAGTTTAGTAGCAGTCAGATTTAATTCTTTATAATATTTTTTTAATTCTTTAGGACATTGTTCTTCAGAAAAAGAGAGGTTTTGTAAAAGTAGCAATAGTAGCATTAACTTCATTCACAAAACCCCTTATTTGTATTTTATTTAAAACTTATCTAATTGATTATTCTTCACCTTCGTAAATAGCCTTTATTGATCGTAAATAGCAACCAGTATTTCTTGTTTTGATTTGATAATTTGTGACTTCACTTCCAACTCTTCTCCCGGCTTCTTGAGGAACTACTGAGATATTGAAAAGCCTCTGATATTTATTTTTACGTCCTAAAGTTCTTACATAGCTTCCCTGGATATCAGGAGTTCTTTGTCTTTCTTCATCTGCTATTTCAGGAAAAAGAACTGACTCTAAATCTGCAATATAGGTTTTTAAGTTTGGTAAGCATTCTTTTTTTCCTCTAATACGATTTGAAACAAGTGGAGATCTTTCGTTGTCTCTCGATACTTTAAAAAATTCAAAGCTACAGTACTCTGCTTCTTGATGTTCGATAGGAGTCGCGAAAGTGATATCTATATCATAGGCGTATTTTTTTCCAGAAATAGTTGTTTCATATTTATAGCTGTTAGTGTGTTCAATGATTTCATTTCCTAAATAGGTTGTTGTATTTGGTTTGTCTGTATAGCCAACGTATTGTGGAGAAATTGTTTTTTTAGACTTATTGATTTTTTTGACATACTCAGCGGTTTTATTCGCAATGATATTGGTCTTTTCGAAGCAAGGCCCTTGAGCTTGCGCAAAAATAGAAAGAGTTAACAAGCTGCTACTGATAAGAGTAATAAGTTTCATAATGCCTCCATTAATAATGATTAAGAATGCTCAATAGCGCGGCGCCGTCTAAAAATAAAGTGACAATTGGGAGTGTACGAAATATGTTCATACAATTTTTTAATTTTTACTAACAAAATTGAACCATTTGTTATATTATTCCCACCCTCTGACGCAATGATGATGGCTTGCCGCTAATTATAGATATTACATGTGGTCTTGAAGCTGTTTCGCCATGCGGTATAAAGCAATTCGGTTAAACTATGGGCTTTAAATTATTACTGAGGGAAGGTATATTTATGTTTCAAGTGAGTGACTATGTGGTCTGTCCGGGGCACGGTGTAGGGCAAATCATTAATATCGAACAAAAAACAGTCGGTGATGAAATTTTAACATTTTACATTATCAAAGTTGTCAGTAATGGGATGACCGTCATGGTTCCAACAAATTCTGACGAGGGTGTAAGAGAGCTAGTGGATGAAACAGACATTGAGTCTGTCTTTAGCCTTCTTGCTGACCATGATGTAAAGGTTGATACGAGTACTTGGAACCGACGCCATCGTGATTATGTGAATAAGGTCAAAACGGGCTCCTTACTGGAGATTGCTGATGTCCTTAGGTCTTTATTGCTATTAAAAGGCACTAAGAAGCTTTCATTCGGCGAAAGAAGAATGCTGGATCAATGTAAAGATCTTATCATTAAAGAAGTTTCTTTAAGTACAGGAACGGCTGAGCAAGATATTTCTGTTAAAATTGATAGTTGCTTCTAGGTTAAACATTTTTAATTTTCAATTTTAAACATTTGGGATCTATTTCTTACATACGAGTCGGTAAATTATTTTTATTTTATTTAGTGTTGCAACGGTTTCACTTCTTAAATAAGATTTATTTTTAAATTTATGTTAAAGAAATTTACTAATAGTTCATTCTTTCAGCATATCAATTCCAGAACTGACTTCAACCAATTTGTTTACAAAATTATACAGAGGCTGGGGACGATTATAAGATCTTTCACAGGGAACGTCTTTTGTTTCTCCTGTTAATCTGTTTTTCATGGGACAAAACTTCCATACATCGCCATTCGGACCTAATGCCCATTCTTTATAAATAAATGGGTGCGCTTTACTAAGGGCCGCATGTTTCCAATCAGAGGGAGGTGGAACACTAGTGTCATTCCATTTTGTAACAGAAGAATCGTTTTGAAAGCTTTTACGCCAATCTCGAGGGATAACCCAAATAAAATTAGGTTGGTTGTTTTTAGAAAAGATACTAGCTTTTCCAAGGAGAGGTTTTCCTCTTTTGGCCACACGCCATTGCCCACCGAGTATATTTCCTGCCGTATCTAGCTCGAGATCATACATCATCTCTTTTTTTACGATGTCATCATCTTTAAATGAATCAAAGTCTTTACGTCGAGGAAGCATCCAATCGACGTAATAGAGCTTCATTTTTACCCCAACAATATGTGTTGCGTCTGGGTTACGAAAGCTTTTGAAGGGATCTTTTTTATATTTAGTTCTTTTTACTGTAGAATCGAAAAGTGTACCATCTTCTAGAGTATTTACATTAAAGTAAGTTGTTGAGTAACCACTTATTGGATGGTTATCAATTTCTGCTTTAATTTTTCTTTCAACCACGAAAGATCGCTTTTGGTTTCCTAAAATATTAACTAATGAAAGATGAAAAAGAGCAGGATGAACACCAACACATCTTGGTTCGTATTTTTTTGAGAATTTATCAGGCTTATGGTCATAATAGCGACCAAACTTGTCTTTCTTTGGACTTCCTCTATTACATCGTAACCCCTCTGTCATAGCAGTATCTTGCACAATTGAATTTGCCCAGGTTAGAGAAGCTAATGCTTTGATATCTTCGGGATACATTCTTATTGTTTTCCCAGTATTGGCACCTTTTAATTTAATGTCTACATATCTTTTTGGGCGTGGAACATGACCAGCGGCCGTTGCCCAACCATGGCAAATACCTTCCCATGTTTTAACTTTGCTGTTAGTCGTTCCAAAGTCCCATTGATCAATATTGTAAAAATCTATACCAGCTTTATCCCAATAAAACTTAGAAACAAATGATTGATACTTTTTCTTTCCGTACGCTACAGTGTAATCCCAGAGTCGATTCGTAAAATCAAAAGTAGAATCTCCCATGAGAATATCGTATTTTTCAGAAGGTGCGAGTTTATTTAGGACTTTTTGAGATACTCTACCATTCATAATTTTTGGATAGAGGTTTTTTTGCCGCTCTAAAAATATTTTATAGTTTTTTTCCCACTTAAATGACTTCTTCAAGCGGAACAATTCATATTTTTTTCCATTATAAGGATCTGCGACTGTTCCTTTAAGGAGTGGCCAAAAAGTTGAAGCCCAGGGTTGTTTTTGCACTTGTTTAAGATGAAAAGACTCTATTTTTTTTTCGAAAATTTCAAAGACACTAGTAATTGGTTTTTTTTCTTCCGCTAATTTTGAAATTCTTTCGTTCATACTTTGAGTCGTAGGAGGAGTAAAAGGATAAATCTTTTTATACTCCTGCGCGTATACTGATGAGCAAAGAATAATAAAACTAGTAAGTTTTAATAAGGTGTTGAACATAATCCTCTCTCCCAAAAGACGATCCGGTTATTTATTACAATAGCTAATTAACAAATGATGATGGAACTTGTCTCAATATTTAAAGCGGCTATGTAAATGATGAAGGAGCAGTGCGCTACGTGTTTGATATCTTACATAACAGAGACAAGTTGGCACCAATCTGTTTTAAATCCTTTAAAAAACTTTCATATATTTAGTAAGCGATATGACTGTGTTACTTTTTTAAAAAGTCTTACAGCCCACAAGGAGAAGTAGTATGAAAGTCAAATCAATTATTCTGGCAATTGTCTTATTATCAATAAGTGCTTTTGCCAACACAGAGTCCAAGGTTCAATCAACAGAAGATCGTTATACTTTTTTATATTCAGGAATGGATGCACAAAGATCCGTTACATTAAACACTGAAGTAATGAGAACTGAAATGCGTACTGTTCAATCATGGTGCCAACGGAGATTTTGCCCACCAACTCGTTGTCGAAGAGTGTGCAGGCCAAATGGTCCTTGTCGAAGAGTTTGTAATCGACCTGGCCCATGCCGAGTTAGAACGGTTCGATGTATGAGACAAGTTCCAGTACAAGTTTTTGATCACTCAGTAGAGAACGTAGTTACATTCTTTTTTGGTCAATCAAGACAAGGTGTTTCTGAGGAATTTAACTTAAAACAATCTGGGGATAATTTTAGTTTAGATATAGACTCGTCAAAACGTTTTGTTGTGTTAATGGATCGAGAGGAAGTTTCTCGTCGCAGACAAGGTAATAGAGACTTAGTAACGACTAATTTGTTTGTTAACTTTGTCGATGTGGCTCCTATTTTTACTTCAAAGAGTGAAGGAATTCAAAATATTGACCTAAAAGGTAAACTTCTTTCTTTTGATATTCCTAAATCATCTATGAATTTAACGACTAAGTTAAAAATCCTTCGAAGAAAAGTCGGGTCTGATCGAGTTGTCTTTAATCGTGCCCTAGGCCAAAACGATTATACAATAGAAGATAATGGTGACTTTAATCGCTTAACAATTGATTTCAATAGAATAGGGGTAACTCGTCCAAAGAAAATGACAATAGAACTTAGGCATGGGTTCTTTGCTAAGCCTGGTCAAAAAGTATTAAATGCTAATGAATTAAAACGTCTATATGATGTGAGAATAATTAAGTATAAATAATTCTCTAAGCCCCTTGAAGTTATTCAGGGGGCTCTTCTTTTGAACACTCAAAATTAATATTATCTTGATCAGTGTGACAACCAACAAGCATTGAAGAATATGTTCCGGAGTACTTTTTGTACTTCTTTAAAACATTTCTGCATTTACTTTGTAAAAAAGAAGCTCCCATTAAGTCATTCGTTAACTTCTTAGTGAAAACGACTGCTTCCATTTTCATTTTAGTCTTTGTGACTTTCTCTTCTATATTTGAAACATTTAATTCTGAGATATTATAAATATTGCATAAAGCATAGTCTCCGGTGATGCTGTCATGGTTATTTAAGAATTGATCCGAGCCCATTAATTGGACTGTATCGTACCATTTTATTTTGTTGTTTGTCGCTTTAGGGATGAGTGGGACAGACCCAGGCTCCATAATCGAAACTTCATCGTGGCGAAGAACTAATCCATTATGTGCTTCGTAAGATCCGTGTTCATCGATTTCTAAATAGAGATCATACACTCGATAAATCTGGTTGATTTCATCAAAAATTTTGAATTGCATTGTATGATTACCGACACCGATATCGTTTGTATTTATCGATAAAACTGATGAAAAGCTATTCCATGGAAATTGTCCTCCAGGTAGAGTTCCTGGAAGAAACTCAATTTTAGTAATATTTTTACTTGAAAAAAGAACCTTAATATCAATGGTTTCCCCAAGTGAAAGGGCATAGGTATTTCCAGATTTATTTGGGAGGGGATCAAACTGCAAAGCTATATCTGAAACGACTAAGTCAATTTTTCTTTCATCTCGAGTTCCTAACGAGTCTTCAACTTTTAAGGTAATTGTGTAGTCCCTTACATCGTTAACATTAGGAGAAAAAATAAATTTTCCATCTTTTAAGATCATTCCAGTGTGAAAAGGGTTAGATCCGAAAGAATATTTATAGCTTGGAAAACCATCTTTCGCTCCCACTGATAATTCAATTTTAGGTTCATCAATAAAATGTATTAAGCTATCATTTTCTGGTTCAGGAGAGATGACTAATTCTACTTCCGTATCTGGAGCGACTTTTACTTCAACGTTTCTTTTAATAATACTATAACCATCATCAAAAGTTACTTGAAAAAGAAAGGTTCCAGCTGTCTTCGGTATCCACTGAAAGTTTGAAACATTTTTCTTTGCTTGACCGATAGCAAGAGTGGGCATGTTTTGTTTATCAAGATTCGTTTGAGCTTTAAAGCTATATTTCCAAGTTTGTAGATCTCCTGGTTCATTGATAATGACTTTTAAATCAATATTATCTCCAACTTTGAAAATTTTATTTAAAAGATAAGTATTTCCAACTCTTTGTTTAACAATATCTGTATTTTGTTGGTTTTTTTGATCAGTCTCAAATACAGATAGGTTGAAACTCTCGACTTTAAATCCAGCGGTTATGGATTCACTAAAGTTTGTATTGTCCTGGAATTCAAAATCAAATAAATAAGTTTCATCTAGATTTAGGGTAGCAGCATTGATAACTAAGTTAGTTTTGTTCATTAAAGGGTCAAAGGCAAAATTTAAGGCAGGAGCAAGGTTTGATTTATAAAAATGTTTTATATCTTGGATAAAGTTTGTTGGAGGGAGCTGCAAGCTAAAGTCCATTTGGAATTGTTCATCAATATAAACCTTGTAGGAACTATTAGAAGAGTTCTGG
>JAOHMI010000074.1 GCA_028101965.1 Bacteriovoracaceae bacterium | reverse complement strand
AATGAAAAATACTGACCACCTTACAGAGAAACAAAAAGAAATACTTCGAGAAGCTTATCAATACCTTGACCCAAAAGTTGTAGAGCAGTTTAAAACAAAAGCCGGTCAACAGGAAATCTTTAAGAATTCTCTTAACCATGCAGGAATGCATGAAGAATTAAATAATTTAAAAAAATTAGATAAAAATTTATCAGGTGAAATATTCGGATTACTGGATGAAGATAAAATCGCTCATTCTGCTCAGAATGAAACACTTTTAAAACAATCAGGAGAAATTGCGCCTGATTCAGCCCTAACAGCAGATGGCCAAAAATCTGGACCTGAAGAAAAGGGAAAAAGTGAAAATAGCTCCCAAAATCTTGACAACGGTGAAGAAAAATAGAAATACTTGAATAAATAAATTGAGAGTATAAATAATGATCAGAAAACTAGAAAAAATATTCGATGACCAAGTAAGACCTGTCCTGGCCAGTCATGGCGGAAATGTTGAAATTGTGGACGTCAATGCAGATAGTATCTATCTTCGATTACAAGGTGGATGCCAAGGCTGCTCATCCTCTGCTGCTACCTTAAAAGGCGGAATAGAAACTATTATTAAGAATAATTTCCCTTTTATTCAAAATGTAATTGATGTGACTGAGCATGCAGAAGGTGAAAACCCTTACATGTAAATATTTTTCTACATTTGAATCGCGTCTCTAAACTTTTCAATTTCCGACAAATCGATTTCACAGAAACCAAATTTTTCACCTTCTCCTAAATCTAGCAGAACTTCTCCCCAAGGGTTCACGATCAATGAATGACCATACGTCTCCATTTTATCATTGTGAATTCCCCATTGATTTGTGGCCACAATGAAATATTGATTCTCAATAGCCCGAGCGCGCACGAGTGTGTGCCAATGAGCTGCTCCGGTAATTTTTGTAAAAGCCGAGCTTATAGAGACGATTTCACAGTTTTGTTCCCGATAATACTTGTAAACATGGGAGTACCGTAAATCAAAGCAAACAGATAAGCCTAATTTAAAGTCTGGTAAGCTGTCACTCGCTAATAAATTCCCTGGATCATAACTTTGATTTTCATCAATAATTTGCTCATTCTCCAAACCTTTATTTATGATACAGGAAAAAAGATGATTTTTATTGTAGATAGGCTTTAAGCTACCATCTGGATAGAAATGGATTACTTGATTTAGTACCTTATCTCCTTCTTTAACAGCAACGGTCCCACCTATTAAGTAGACATCATACTTTTTAGCTAATTCACAATAAAATTGAAGTTGCACTTGAGGATCTGTAACCAAATTTTCACTTTTACGTGCATTTTTAGAGAGAGAATAAAAAACTTCCGGTAAGAATATATATTTAATACCTTCTTTTAATGCCTCTTTTAAATAAAGCTCAATTTTTTTTTGATTTTCTATAGCATTTTCATAAGAACAAATTTGGATAACACCTAACTTAATTTTTTTCATGATGAATTCCTAAGGATTATGACTAAAAACTAAAGATTTTATCAGGGTTAATATGCCCATATTGAATCGATCTGGTTTTCATTGATTCTAATTGTAAAAGAAAGTTTGTTTCTTGATTAAAATTTTTCAACTTTCTAATTTTCTTTGATTCTTTGGCCAATATTCCAATGACATCATTCGGGATAACACATAAGCCATTTAAAAGAAAGTTTTCATCATTATAATTAAAAATGCGACCAATAAAGAGGTCTCCTTCAACCAAGCCTAAATGGTTTCCTTCCAGATTTAAAGTAATTCTAAGCGAGTGTAGTATGTCTTTTAAAACTATCTTTTTGCGCCAGCTATATTTAACAAAATGGAATAAGGAATAATTTACATTCAAAAAGGATAAAGCGACTTTATTATCAATTTCGAAATCTTTGATATAACGATCAATAACCCTCAAACCTTCTTCATCAGTAAAGTTAAAGAAGTACCAATCTAAAAAACAATTTATACGTGCTTCATATTCAGGATCGTCTTCATTTACAACGCCTGTTATTTTGAAATATTCATCTTTTGCTTGTTTCATTAATGGAAGACAATCACCCTGAGTGTAATGGCTCGCCATTTTCTCTAAATGCTCTTCTAATAAACTTCCAATGTCCATCAAGGTAACCTCTCGTCCCGTTTTGGTTAAAAGAGTATAGCATGTTCTCTCGTTTATCTAAAAGAATTTTCCTGCATGATAAGAATGATAATTAAATTTAACACCGCATAAAAGTATTTGCTAACCAGAAATAAATTATTTAGATAACCTACTCATCAACTTTTAAAACTGCCAAGAAAGCTTCTTGTGGAATTTCAACATTCCCGACCATTTTCATCCGCTTTTTACCTTCTTTTTGCTTCTCCAGTAGTTTTCTTTTTCGAGAAATATCTCCCCCATAACATTTGGCCAATACATTTTTCCTTAATGCTTTTACAGTTTCGCGAGCAATAACTTTTTGACCTATGGAAGCTTGGATCGCAATATCAAATTGCTGACGATCAATTATCTTTCTTAATTTTTGAGTTAAATCTTTTCCCTTATTGTAAGCATTTTCATGATGACAAATAATAGAGAGAGCATCAACAGACTCTCCGTTGAGTAATATATCTAACTTTACAAGTTTAGAGGCACGGTATTCTTTAAAATTGTAATCCATTGAAGCATAACCCCTCGACAAAGATTTTAAATGATCATAGAAATCAAAAACCATCTCTGATAAAGGTAAATCATAAGTGATCTGCACACGATCGCTGGTGAGATATTGCATATTCGTTTGCTTTCCTCGGCGATCATTACACAGCTTCATTATTTTCCCTAAATGTTCATTTGGAACATGAATACTTATTTCCACAACGGGTTCCCGGATTTCCTCGATTAAGGAAGCATCAGGAAGTTCAGATGGGTTATCCACAAAGAATGTTTCACTTTGAACAGTAAGAACTTGAAAAGAACAACTTGGGGCCGTACTAATAAGGGTTAACCCAAATTCTCTTTCTAACCTCTCTTGAATAATATTCATATGTAGAAGACCCAAAAAGCCACAGCGATAACCAAAGCCCAGAGCTTGAGAAGTCTCAGCTTCATATGTAAATGAAGAATCATTTAAAGCCAATTTCTCTAATGCTTCTTTTAATGCTTCATAATCTTCACTAACGACTGGGAAAATTCCGCAAAAAACCATTGGTTTAACTTCTTCATACCCTTCTAAAGAAGGAGTCTTTTTCAATTTATTATGAACGATGGTGTCACCAATGCTAACATCTCGAATAGACTTAATACCACAAATAACAATACCAACTTCGCCTGCCTGAAGTGACTTTACTTCAGTATAAAAAGGATTATGAACCGCAAGTTTAAGCGCTTCATAAGTTTTCTCAGAATGTTTTAAAAAGATTTGATCCTTTATGTTTAAAGTTCCTTCGAAAACTCTCACTAAAATAACGACACCACGATAAGGATCAAACCAAGAATCAAAAATTAATGCTTGTAATGGGTTTGAAGCAACTCCCTTTGGTGGAGGGATCATTTCAACAACTTTTTCCAGTAATTCTTTCACCCCAATGCCTGACTTAGCACTGACTAAAGGGCAGTCAGTAGCATCAATTCCAACGATCTCTGTTATTTCTTCTTTTACTTTTTCTGAATCTGCATGAGGAAGATCAATTTTATTTAATACGGGGAGAACCTCTAAATCATTTTCAATGGCCATGTAAACATTTGCTAAGGTTTGAGCTTCGACACCTTGACTAGCATCCACCACTAACATGGCACCCTCACATGAAGCGAGAGAACGAGAAACCTCATAAGTGAAATCCACATGACCTGGAGTATCGATTAAATTTAACAAATACTCATTTCCATTTGGGTGCTCATATTTCAGAGAAACAGTTTGTGCTTTTATTGTAATTCCACGCTCTTTCTCTAAATCCATATTATCGAGGAGCCGATCCTTCATTTGCCGATCTTGAATACTATTGGTTTCTTGAATAATTCGATCAGCGAGAGTCGACTTGCCATGATCTATATGAGCGATAATTGAAAAATTTCGGATAAATTTTGGATCCATGATTATTAAACCTGCTTAAATCCTGACCCTACCACAGAATTTATCAAAAATGACCAGAAAAATAGGCATTGTTAATTATTACCTTCACAAATAACCCTTTAGAAAGAGGTGTTTCTTGACATAGTTCAACCAACATAGCCTATGTCTGAGTTAAAATATCAGTAAGATTAACCGAAGAGTGTAATGATGAAGATACAACTTAAATCTAAAAAAATTATTTCTGCTTTGACCTTAGCGTCCTTAGCATTCCTTTTTACCCATATGCGATGTAGTGAAAAGGAAACCGCAGTAAGAGCAGTTGTTCCCGTAGATGAAGCAGTCTCTGGCGAAGCATTAGAGGAACCAGGTATTAATCCTCCCCTCATTCTGGGGTGCACGAACCCTAACGCTAGTAATTATGATTCAAGCGCTCAAAGTATGAGTGAATGTGAGTTCTTATGTCCAGACGGAGTCACTGTTACAAAATCAGATCCATATGCGACTAATACTTCGGCTTGTGTAGATAACCCGGCACCGAATGTTCCTCCAAGGTTCGTTATTCCAGAACCACAAAATGTTAAAGAGGGGGAAGAACTGACTGTTGTATTTCAGGCTTTCGATCCTGATGGAGATACTTTAAGCTTTACTGCCGTTTCATTACCAGAAGGAGCAATTCTTGACGGTAATCAATTAAAGTGGACCCCAACATATTCTCAAGGTCAGCTAAATAAATCGAACTTGCCAGCGAAAGAATACACGGCAGAAGTTAAAGTAAGTGATGGTGAAGATATAGCCGAAGCTGAGTTTAAAATATATGTGGATAATGTTAATCGAGACCCAGCTTTTGCATCAATAGATAACCAACAAGTTGATGAGGGAAATACTCTCAATTTTACCATTGGAGCAACTGATGTGGATCTACCCGATGACCAGTTATCTATCATATGCGAATCAGCTGCTACATGCAGTAAAGTTCAATTCACTCCAAATAATTCGAACCAAAGCGCGAGTATCTCTTATACCCCTGGCTACGATGAGTCTGGATCATTTGATTTGGATTTCAAAGTAACGGATTATAAGGGAAAAACCGATTCTGAAACAATAACTATTACTATTGGAAACAGCCCTCGCCCTCCACAACTTGTATACGAAAAAGATAGTTGGACGATGAATGAATATGAACTCATTACGATACCTATTTCAGGTCTAGATCCTGATAACGATAATGTTAAAATCACTGTAGTATCCGCTGATGACAATAATTACAATATTACTGGGGACAATGATTTTCATACTCCAGATATGTCATCAAGATCATTTTCTTGGCAACCCAGCTACACGACTGCTAACAACCGACAACCAACAGTTTATAAATTCAAATTTCGAATAGAAGAACAAACTAGTTATCAACTATTTGAAGAAAAAGAAATTTCAATCACGGTATCAGATTCAAACCGCCCACCTGTTCTTGCGTTAATTGGTGATAGAACTGTTGGATATAATGAGATTCTTAACTTTAATATCTCGGCAACTGACCCTGATGGAGATCCAATTTCTTATTCGGCGCAAGACAATCACGCCAATACAAGCTTGCTTAATTCTGGCCAAGCGACCTTCGATGCAACTAAAGCAGAGTTAGTGTTTGATCCAATTACTGAACACTTTGGAAATGAATATCACTTGAAATTTATCGCCACTGACTCCTATGGAGCCTCAGACAATGAAGAAATTGAAGTGACCGTAGGAGATCCTCCGGCTAATATGAATGAAACCATTGCGTTGTCTAGTAGTACAACATATACAAATGATTACGATACAGTTCACTTAGTATTAACGATCGATGGTTCTGGGAGTATGGATCCAGCTCAAGCACGAATTTTTGATGCTCTAACTAATACCGGAATGCAGAATCTTTTCTCCAATGTAAATTTAAAGGTCTCACTGCTTAGTATGCTCGATGATGATTTTTATAGTAATACTTCTTGGGGTTTCAGACAAAGATTTAGCAATTATCCCAGTTCAGCATATTTTTATGGCTTTCGCGGGAAAGACCCCCTAGCTGTCTATACTTTAGATTCCGATGCCACTGCAGCTGAGAGACAACAATTTTTTAACGACCTTAAAACAAATATGGGCATTAAATATTCAACAAACTCATCATTAACGGATGAGGCTCCAATCTGTTCTGGTCTCATGATGGCCAGTTATGACGATCAATACTTAAAAAGCTCATCACCAATTTCAGCTTCATCTTTTTCAATTGAAAATAATGAAGCGATGATCATGCTTTCGCTCGTTGGTGAAGCGATGGCCGAATCAAAATACACATGCTTGAAGTCTCGAAAAAGAGGAACACAAACGACAACAAGTACTTCGAATGATCGTTACAGATATCATAAAGACTATGCTCGAGTTTCCCTACAAGGAATCAATAATAATGAAGATACAAACCTCTTAACTCATTCATTGCCTGTCAATACACTTTCTGAATGGCAGTCTTATTCTCAGTATATTCCCAGTGGTCACTTTTCATATAATATTCCTAGTACTAAAAAAGATTGTTCACAAATTCCAAATGGGAACTTTAAAAATTTAATCGAATCAAAAGCAAACTCAATGGGATTAACCGTTAAGGGCAACTCCAATTATAATCCGGCAACAACATGCTACGTCAGCCGATGGTATTACAATAAATACAAAGAATTTCCAAGTGCAGGAAATACTGGATGCACAAATGGAATCAATGGACAAAGCTTTAGAGATTACATTATTTCAACCTATTCAGATCAACATGAATTAAATACGGACTCATATTGTGCATTCCTCCCTGGAACGACCAACACATATACAACAGGCCATACTTATCAGCACTTCACTCAAAATAATGGTAGTTCAAGTAGTCTAGAAGGTGCACTTGCTGATAAGCTTTATAATCGATTCTCTTCTGATTTAGATAGAATTAGCTATATCGGAATTCACCGCAAGGATAATTCTGTTACTTGCCAAGCAAATGAAGCTACATCTTATTCTGCAGTTAATTCGCTAGAGACACTTAAAACCAAGCTCACAACCGTAGGAATATCTGCCAAAACGGTGAACATTTGTAAAAATAGTTATGTGGAAGATATTCAAGGATCCGTACAGCAAACTATTGAAAATGTTTTAAACAAAACCTATGACTTGAATATCCCTTCAGGATATCAAGTTGGAACAGTGACCATTCAATATGCCAACCAATCTTACAATACCGTTCTAGCAACTTCTGACTACGAAATATTGGAAGAAGATGATGGTAGTGGAAGTATGATAGATAAAATTAAAATATTGGATTTTCAAATTCCTCAAGGAGCAGATGATCCAGGACCGGCAAGTATCTATATTAGCTATTCACCAATATAAAACTTTTAAGTGAAGACTTCTTTCGAAATGATCATAACATAGTAATCAAGAGAGGAGTCTTTCGCTCGAATAGGAACGACATTGGCAAAACCATTAAAGATCTCTTCTTCAAAGGTTTCCTCTTTATCCTCTTCACCATTTTCAATATCTGATTTAACGATCTTTCTTTTAGTAATTTTAACTTCACCATTTTCAATTTTACTTCTTCTTTTTAGTGCAAGATCAAACATTTCCTTTATACAAGTAGGAATTACCGTCTCATCAATATCTTTGTCCAAAACATCATCTGAGTCGATACCGAGAAGTTGATAAACCATATTGTTAAGATAAATTAATCGCCGATTTGTATTAATAACAAGTACGTTTTTCTTCATTAGATTGGCCAGAAGATCAAACTTTCGATGCTCGACATTTATACGGTCCTCTCGCAATTCTTCGAACTTCTTCATATTAACAATCATTTTATTTAACTCATTTGAGAGTTCACCTATTTCATCTTTTTTATTGTAGTAAATTGAAACATCAAAATTGCATTCCTGAATTTCTCTAACCGCATCATTAATTTTCTTAAAAGGAAGTGCGATTTTTCCTGGAACAACCATAGCTAAAAGTATTGTCCCAAAAAATGTAATGATAAGAGAAATCAACATGTTTCTCTTTATTTCACTTATAACTGATTTAATCTGCTGATCGCGTTGTTCATTCTGATAGTATTGGATATCTTGGAACTCTGAGAACGAATCGAGAATCTTATCTGATAGCTCCTCAATCGCTAAGAGTGATACCTTATCATTCTTATTGTCCAAGTTTAACTTAGTAATAAAGGTTTTCAAGGAATCAACATATCCAATCATTTTAGAAATAATTTTCTTTACTTCAACTTCCTCGTAATAGGAGTCTAACCGACTTAACTGCATAGAGAAGTTTTCAGATAGGGTAAAAAGATTGTTTAGATCTTCATTGTCTCCTCTTTGGG